>DATKEU010000484.1:0-16961 GCA_035544495.1 Polyangia bacterium
GCCGCGATCGGGATCCCCAGGGTGTTGTAGACGAAGGCCAGGAACAGGCTCTGCTTGATGTTTCTCATCGTGGCCTCGCTCAGCTTGCGCGCCCGGACCACGCCGCGCAGGTCGTCGCGCAGCAAGGTCACGTCGGCGGCCTCCATCGCCACCTCGGTGCCCGTGCCCATCGCCATCCCGACGTTCGCCTGCGCCAGCGCGGGCGCGTCGTTGATGCCGTCGCCCGCCATCGCCACGATTTTGCCCTGGCCCTGCAGCCGCTTGACCTCGGCGACCTTCCGGTCGGGCAGCACCTCCGCCACGACGGCATCGATGCCAAGCGCGCGTCCGACCGCCTCGGCCGTGCGGCGGCTGTCGCCGGTCAGCATGACGATCTCGATGCCGCGCGCGCGCAAGGCGCGCAGCGCCTCGGACGCCGACTGTCGAATGGGATCGGCGACCGCGATCAGCCCGCCCAGCTTGCCGTCGATCCCCACGAACACGATCGTCTGCCCCTCGTTTCGCAGCGCCTCCGCGCGCGCGCCCAGCGGCCCGACGTCGAGGCCCAGATCCGCCGCCAGCCGCTCGTTTCCCAGGGCGACGCGCTGGCCGCCGACCATCCCCGTCACGCCTTTCCCGGTGACCGACTGAAACTCCGCCGCCGCGCGCGCGTCGACGCCCCGTTCCTTCGCACCGTCGACAATCGCCCGGGCCAGGGGGTGCTCGCTCGCCAGCTCCAGCGCGGCCGCCACCCGCAGCAGCTCGGCCTCCGTGGTTCCCGCCGCCGGCACCACCGAGACCAGCTTCGGCTTGCCCTCGGTCAGCGTGCCCGTCTTGTCGACGACCAGGCAGTCGACCGCGCGCAGGGTCTCGATCGCCTCCGCGTTCTTGAACAAGACACCCGCCGACGCCGCCTTGCCCGTCGCCACCATGATCGACATGGGTGTGGCCAGGCCCAGCGCGCACGGGCAGGCGATGATCAGCACCGCGACCGCGTTGACCAGCGCGTGGCCGAGACGGGGCTCTTGACCGACGAGCATCCAGACGGCGAACGTCGCCGCCGCGACGGCGACGACCGCCGGGACGAAATACGCCGACACCCTGTCGGCCAGGTGCTGGATGGGCGCGCGGCTGCGCTGCGCCTCCGACACCATGCGGACGATCTGGGCAAGCAAGGTCTCCGCTCCGACGCGCTCGGCCCGCACGACCAGCGTTCCGGCGCCGGCCACGGTCGCGCCAATCACGCGCGCGCCCTTGGTCTTCTCCACCGGCAGCGGCTCGCCCGTGACCATCGCCTCGTCGACGGCGGCGTGGCCGTCGACGACAACGCCGTCGGCGGGGACCTTCTCGCCCGGGCGGACGCGCAGCAGGTCGCCGGGCTGGACGGCGTCCAGCGCGACGTCCTCCTCGGTCCCGTCGCTCCTCAGGCGATGGGCCACCTTCGGCGCGAGGTCCAGCAGCGCCCGGATCGCCGCGCTGGTGCGGCCGCGTGCCCGCAGCTCCAGCACCTGGCCCAGCAAGACCAGCGTCACGATGGCGGCGGCGGCCTCGAAGTACACGGGGGCGCTGCCGTCGGGCAGGCGCAGGCCATCGGGCAAGAGCGACGGCGCCAGCGTGGCCACCAGGCTGAAGAGATACGCGACCGAGACGCCGAGCCCGATGAGCGTGAACATGTTCGGGCTGCGGTTCCGGAGCGACGCCCAGAACCGCTGGTGAAAAGGCCAACCTCCCCACAAGACCACCCCCGACGCCACCACCAGCTCCGCCCAGTTGCGCGCGCGCCCCGAGATCACGCCCGCGCCACCCGGAAGCATATCGGACATCGCAAAGAGAAACAACGGCGCCGTCAGCGCGGCGCTGGTCCAGAACCGGCGGGTCATGGTGGCAAGCTCGGGGTTCTCCGGGACGCCGCCCGCGAGCGCGTGCGGCTCCAGCGCCATGCCGCACTTGGGGCAGTGACCGGGGTGGTCCTGGCGAACCTCCGGGTCCATCGGGCAGATCCACAGCACGCCGGGCGCCGGCGTGGCGCCGGCGGAAGGCCCCGGCTCCCCCGGTGACGAGCCCGCGGGCGCGAGATACTTCGCCGGATCGGCCTCGAAGCGCGCCCGGCAGCCTTCGCAACAAAAGACATAGCGGCGGCCGCCATGCTCGGCGCGGATCGGCGAATCCGCGGGCACGTTCATCCCGCAGACCGGATCTCGTTCCGTCGGCGCCGCGGCCATCGGCAGCCGCTTCGGGGCCCGGGCGGCGTCGTGTCCGTGGGGGTGATCGGACTCGCTCGGTCTTTTGGGCTGGGCGTCGATCTTCGTCATGGCGGCGGAACGCTCCCACCCGATCGTCTGACACGTCCGGCAATCCTGATCGAGGAATCATTCGCGCCCGGCCCGCCCGCCTCCCCGCCTCCGATCATCGCCGGTCACCGTCGAGCTGCGCTGGCCCGCCGGCCCCTGAGCTCGGGTTCAGAACTGAAGCCCGACGATCCCCCGGCCGTACCAGGCCTGTGAGTCGTCGGTCAGCCCGCGCCCGGCGCCGACGGTGATCCACATGCCGTGCAGCGCGCCCGAGGAGAGGCCGGTCGCCCAGGAGAGCGCCGGACCGGCCCAGGCGAACCACTCCCACGACTCGCCGCGCGGCTTCTCGGCCTTGCCGAAGATCTCGACGCCCAGCTTGAAGGTCGGGCTCCCCAGCTCGCGGCTGACGCCGAACGCGTACTCCGCCTCGGGGATGAAGTCGCCCGACTCGCGCATACGCTCCGTCTCGCCGGCCAGGTTGAGGGCCAGGTTCCAGGGGCCGAAGTCGCGCGCGACGATGAGCTTCACCTCGGCCTTGTGGCTGGCGTCGCCGACGCGCAGGTACTGGAATTCGAAGTACAGCACTGGATCGACGAACCATTCACCGGCCGGGATCAGCCGATAGCGCGTCTCCACCTTCAGGCCGGCGTAGGCGGCGTCGTTGCTCACTGTATCGACGTCGAGCATGTTGTAGAGCGCCACGTCCCAGCGGTTGGTGAGGCCGTATTCCAGCTCGAGCATGTTGCGGAAGCCGCGCGTGGCCGGCCCATCCAGCACCTCGCCGTCGCGGGCATAGGTGCTCCAGGTCTCGACGTCCAGCTCTCCCTTCGGCGCCGTCACCGCCTCGTACGTCGTGGCGTAGGCGCGGCGATCGGCGCGCGCCGGGGACGCGGCAAGGAGCGCCAGCGCCGCCACCAGCGCGGCGGTGGCCACCGGCGCGCCGCCCCGCCGCCGGACGCGGACCGGCCGGCGATTGATTTTGAAAGTGATTATCATTTGCAGAATTTCGGTGATCCGCGGGGCGCTGTCAAGCGCGCGCTGCGCGCCGCGCCCCCGGAGGGACAATTGACGGCCGAGCGCGGCGGCCCCTCGGCGGGCGCCGCCTCCCCGTTCGTCGTGTCATCATTCGCGCGTGCCCGCCCCCGCCGACGTCCACCGCTCGATCGAAGCCGTCTTTCGTATCGAATCGCCGCGCTTGATCGCGGGCCTGGCGCGCCTGGTGCGTGACGTGGGCCTGGCGGAGGAGCTGGCCCAGGACGCGCTGGTGACGGCCCTGGAGCGCTGGCCGGAGGCCGGCGTGCCCGACAACCCGGGCGCCTGGCTGATGGCGGCGGCCAAGAACCGCGCCATCGATCAGCTGCGCCGGCGCAAGAACGTCGACCGCAAGCACCGCGAGCTCGGCCGCGCCGCCGACGCCGACCAGCCGGACGTCGCCGAGCAGCTGGACGAGGCGCTGGACGACGACGTGGGCGACGATCTGCTGCGCCTGGTGTTCACGGCGTGTCACCCGGTGCTGTCGCCGGACGCCCGCGTGGCCCTGACGCTGCGCCTGCTCGGCGGCCTTACCACCGACGAGATCGCGCGCGCCTTCCTGGCTCCCGAGCCCACCATCGCCCAGCGCATCGTGCGCGCCAAACGCACGCTGGCCGAGGAGCGCGTGCCCTTCGAGGTGCCGCGCGGCCCCGAGCTGCAAGCCCGCCTGGCGTCGGTGCTGGAGGTGGTCTACCTGATCTTCAACGAAGGCTATTCCGCGACCGCCGGCGACGACTGGATGCGGCCGGCGCTGTGCGAGGACGCCCTGCGCCTGGGCCGCATCCTGGCCGGCCTGACGCCGAGCGAGCCTGAGGTGCACGGCCTCGTGGCCCTGATGGAGATCCAGGCCTCGCGCGCCCGGGCGCGCACCGGCCCCGGCGGGCAGCCGATCCTTCTGCTGGAACAGAACCGCGCGCTGTGGGATCAGCTGCTCATCCGGCGCGGCCTGAGGGCGCTGGCCACCGCCGAAGCGCTGGGCGGCGCGCCCGGGGCCTATCAACTGCAGGCCGCCATCGCCGCCTGCCACGCGCGCGCGCTGGTCGGCGCCGACACCGACTGGGCGCGGATCGCGCGGCTCTATCAGGCGCTGTCGGAGCTATCGCGCTCGCCGGTGGTCGAGCTGAACCGTGCAGTCGCGGTGGCGATGGCCGAAGGTCCCGCCGCCGGCCTGGCGATCGTCGATGGTCTGCGCGGCGAGCCGTCGCTGGCCCAGTATCACCTCCTGCCCAGCGTGCGCGGCGACCTGCTGGTCAAGCTCGGGCGTCTGGCCGAGGCGCGCGCCGAGCTGGAACGCGCCGCCGCCCTGACCCGCAACGGGCGCGAGCGGGCCTTGCTGCTGGCGCGCGCCGCGGCCTGCTACCCCAACCCGCCGCCCTGACCCGGCGATCGCTTGATCGCCAACGGGCTGAACCCCTGGCAGATCGGCATCAGCGAGACGACGTTGATGTTGACGTGCGGCGGCCGCGTCAACACCCAGTCGATGGTGTCGACGACGTCGTCGGGCGACAGCGGCGTCGTGTCCGCGTAGACCGCCGCCGCCCGGGCGTCGTCGCCGTGAAACCGCACGCTGGAGAACTCGGTGCCGCTGCAAAGCCCCGGTTCGATGTCGGTGACGCGCACCGCGGTCCCCAGCAGATCGGCGCGCAGGTTCAGCGAGAACTGATAGACGAAGGCCTTGCACGCGCCGTAGACGTTGCCCCCCGGATAGGGGAACTCGGCCGCCACCGAGCCGATGTTGACGATGTGCCCGCGGTTGCGCGCGACCATCCCGGGCAGCAGCAGGCGCGTGCAGGTCGCCAGTCCCTTGACGTTGGTGTCGATCATCTGAACCCAGTCGTCCAGGCTGGCCGTCTGCGCCGGCTCCAGCCCCAGCGCGCCGCCCGCGTTGTTGACGAGGACGTCGACGGCGGCGAAGGCCGGCGGCAACCCGGCCACCGCGCGCTCGACCGCCGCGCGGTCGGCCACGTCCAGCGGCAGGGGCAACAGGCGCTCGCCCAGCTCGGCGCGCAGGGCGAGCAGGCGTTCCACCCGCCGCCCCGTCGCTACGACCGCATGCCCCTCGCGCACGTACCGCCGGGCCAGCGCCGCGCCAAAGCCCGCGGTGGCGCCCGTGATGAAAAAAACCATCGCCATGCGCCGATGGAACGACGCCGCCCCGCCGCGTGTCAACGGGCGGGCGCGAGCGAGACGCCGCCGTTCATTCCAGCGCGGCGCTGATCGCGCGGTACGGCAGCGCGTGGGCGCGGGCGACGGGCTGACAGGTGACGACGCCGTCGAAGGTGTTGATGCCGGCGGCCAGGGCGGCGTCGGCGCGCGCCGCCGCGACCAGGCCGCGATCGGCGATCTTCTGCGCGTACTCGATGGTGGTGTTGGTCAGCGCCCAGGTGCTGGTCTGGGCCACGGCGCCCGGCATGTTGGGGACGCAATAGTGGACCACGCCGTGCACCTCGTACGTCGGGTGGTCGTGGTTGGTGGGGCGGCAGGTCTCGATGCAGCCGCCCTGATCGACGGCGACGTCCACGACCACGCTCCCCTTCTCCATCTGGGAGACCAGCGTCTCGGTCACCAGCTTGGGCGCCACCGCGCCCGGGATCAGCACGGCGCCGATCACCAGGTCGGCGCGGCGCACCGTCTCCTCGACGTTGTGCGGGTTCGAATACAGCGTCTCGATCGAGCTGCCGAAGACGTCCTCGAGGTAGCCCATGCGCTTGGCCTGCACGTCCAGGATCGTGACCTGCGCGCCCATGCCGATGGCGATGGTGGCGGCGTTGCGGCCGACGACGCCGCCGCCCAGGATGACGACGCGCCCGCGCCGCGTGCCGGCCACGCCGCCCAGCAGGACGCCCTTGCCGCCGCGCTCTTTCTCGAGGCAGGTGGCGCCCACCTGCACCGCCATGCGGCCGGCCACCTCGCTCATCGGGCGCAAGAGCGGCAGCGTGCCGTCGGGCAGTTGGATCGTCTCGTAGGCGACGGCGCGCACCTTGCGCGCGCACAGCTCGCGCGTCAGCGTCGGCTCGGCCGCCAGGTGCAGGTACGTGTAGACGACCAGCCCCTCGCGGAAGAAACGGAACTCGGGCGGAAGCGGCTCCTTGACCTTCATGACCATATCGGCCGCCCAGGCGCTGGCGGCGTCGGGGACGATGGCCGCGCCAGCCTGGACGTAATGCCGGTCGGCGATGCCGCTCCCGTCGCCGGCGCCGGCCTCGACCACCACCTCGTGCCCGCTGGCGACCAGCTGGCGGACGCCGGCCGGTGTCATGCCGACGCGGTACTCGCGCGTCTTGGTCTCTCGTGGCACGCCGATCTTCACCCGGTGAGCATAACACCCGGCGCCTTCATCACGAAGACGCCGCGGGCCCGGCGTCACATGCAGGGCGGGACGTAACCGTCGATGCGCAGGCCCGAGATGGTGATGACGTTCGGCGCGTCGCCGACGAAGACGAACCCGCGCACGGCGGCCCGGGCCATGGCGTAGGTCCAGGTCGGCATGCCTAGAGGAATGGTCGTCCACGCGGCGGCGTCGAGAGAGAACGACTGCGTCTGCACCTGACCGCCGGTCGACGGGACCTTGGTCACCCACTGCCCGCCGCCGTCGTAATGAAACCCCGGCCGCATCTGGATCCAGAGGTCGGCGGTCGAGCTCCAGGTCAGCGTGAAGTGCGGCGAGTTGGACAGATCGACCTGCGCGTTGAAGGCGTTGCCCAGCCAGACCGCCGTGACGTGCCAGTCGTTCCCGATGAACTGCTGCTTGGCGACGTAATGGTCGCCGACCTTGACCAGCAGGTTGCCGGTCATCGGGACGGTGGTCCCCTCGCCGCTGGCCAGGAAATCTTCCAGGCGATCGATCGACGGCTTGTCGCACTCCTGCAGGGGCGGCAGCGCACCGCCGGAGTCGTCGCCGGCGGTGGCGTCGCCGCTCGGGCCGCCGCCGTCGGTGCCCGTTACGGCCGAACCGTCGCCGTGGCTGCCGCCATCGTCGCCGCTGGCCAATGCCCCGCCGCCCGCACCGCCGGTGCCCGGTGCGCCGCCGGTGCCCGCCGGTGTGCCGCTGCCGCCGGTGCCGCCGTGGCCACCGCTGCCGGTGGTGGGGGACCTCATCTCGCTGGAGGCGGCGCACCCCCAGCCGAGCGCGAGCAGCGCCCCGCAAAGCAATCCGGGCGCAGCCGATCCTCGAAGAGGCGACCGCCGGGGCCGGGACGAGAGGCGTGCTTCCTGGCTTGCCACTTTTTGCGCTGCCGCTGCGGGCGCCGCCCGCAACCGATCAACAGTACCAGGGTTTCGCCCGCGACGGGCCCGCGCCCGCCGGCGCGCCGCGTTCATCGCCTGTCGCGTCGGGGTGTGGCAAATTGCCGGCATGTCGTCATCGCTGATCCTGCACGTCGATCCGTTCTGGATCTCGCCGTATGCCTTCACCGCGTTCGTCGCGTTGAAGGAAAAGGGCCTCGACTTCGAGACGAGAGTCGTCGATCTCAGCAAGGGGGAGCACCGCAAGGAGCCCTACCGTTCGGCGTCGCTGACCGCGCGCATCCCGGCGCTGGTTCACGACGGCTTCTGGCTGACGGAATCGAACGCCATCGCCGAGTACGTCGAGGACGCCTTCCCGCCGCCCGCCCACGCGCGGTTGTTCCCGGCCGATCCGCGCCAGCGCGCCCGCGCCCGCCAGGTGATGGCCTTCGTGCGCAGCGATCTCGGTCCGCTGCGCGATGAGCGCTCGGCGGAGACCGTCGTGTACAAGATGCAAGCCCCGCCGCCGCTGTCGGCCGCCGCCGCGCGCGCCGCCGCCAAGCTGGTCGAAGTGGCCGGCACGCTGCTCGGCGATCGCCGCGACACCGCGTTCGGCCAGTGGTCGATCGCCGACGCCGATCTGGCCTTCGCCCTGCACCGTCTGATCGCCAGCGGCGATGACGTCCCGGCCAATTTGCGCGCGTACGCCGACGCGCAATGGGCCCGCCCGTCGGTGCGCGGCTACCTGGACCATCCCCGCGCCCCCTTCGTTCCGTATAACTACTAGGCGACGGCGGAGACTCGCGCGCCCTACGCCGGGCGCGCCGTCAGCCAGGCGACGGCGCGCTCCTCGGCCCAGTAGCGCGCGCGCCACGGCCACGGGCCGGAGATGAACGCCGCGTGGCCGCCCCATCGCGTGGTGACGATCTCGACGTCTCCCGAGGCGACCGATTGCGCGCGGCGGATGACGTCGGCGGGCAGGAACGGGTCGTCCTCGCTGCTGATGCACAGCGTGGGGACCTCGATGCGATCGAGAAAGCGGATCGAGCTGCACTTCCGGTAATAGTCGTCGGCGCCCTGGAATCCGTGCAGCGGCGCCGTGGCGGCGTCGTCGAACTGGTAGAACGTACGCGCCGCCTCGATGCGCGCCGGCTGCAACGCCGCCACCGACTTGATGTGACCGAAGCGCGTGGTGATATCCAGCGCCTTCGCGCGCAGGGTCTTCAGGAAATGCCGCACGTAGAACCGGCTGCCGACGTGCTCCAGGTGGCGCGCCGCCGCCGCCAGATCGTACGGCACCGAGATCGTCACAGCCCCCTCGACGCGGCTGCGGGCGCCGGTCTCGCCCAGCCACTTGAGCAGCACGTTGCCGCCCAGCGAGATCCCCACCGCGTACAGCGGCCGGCCCGGCTCGCGTGCTGTCAGCGTGTCCACCACGAACGAGAGGTCGCCGGTCTCACCCGAATGATAAAGGCGCGCCGTCAGGTTCTGCAGGCGGCGCCCGATGTGCTGCGGATCGCGCGCGCACGAGCGAAAGTTCAGCGCCGTGACGTGCCAGCCCGCCAGCGAGAACTGCCGCGCCAGCCCCTGGATGTAGACCGCGTAGGAGCTGCCTTCCAGCCCGTGCAGCAAGAGCACGCGCGGCGAATCTTCCGGACCGTCGACGTGATCCAGGACCAGCTCGTCGCCGTCGCGCGTGGCCACCACCTCGCGCCGGAACTTCACCTGCCGGCTCGATCGGCCGAGGCGCCCCCAGGTGGTCTGGAAGTGCGGCCCGCGCAGCCACCACGCCGCGCTGACCTTGTCGAGAAGCGCCCTGTCCTTTTCCGTCATTCGCCGCCCTAGCCCGCCGTCGCCGCCGCCGCCACGCCCGGCCGCGCGGCCCCGCGCCGCAGGGCCTCGATCGCCTGCCGGTAGTCATGGCCGGGGGCCGCGAAGATCGCCGACCCGGCCACCAGCACGTTGGCGCCCGCCGCCACCACCGCGGGCGCGGTGTCGGGCGCGATCCCACCGTCGACCTCGATGTCGACCGCCAGGTTGCGGTGCGCGATGGTTGCGCGCAGGGCGCTGACCTTCGGGACCACGGCGTCGATGAACTTCTGCCCGCCAAAGCCGGGGTTGACCGTCATCAGCAGCACCATGTCGAGATCGGGCAGCACCACGTCCAGCCCGTCGAGCGGCGAGTGCGGGTTCACCGCCACGGAAGCCCGCTTGCCGAGCGATCGGATGTGCTGGATGGTGCGGTGCAGGTGCGGCGACGCCTCCAGGTGAACGCTGATGATGTCGGCGCCGGCGCGCGCGAAATCGTCCAGGTAGCGCTCCGGCTCGACGATCATCAGGTGCACGTCCAGCGGCAGTCGGGTCGCCGCGCGCACCGCCTTCACCACCAGCGGCCCGATGGTGATGTTGGGGACGAAGCGCCCGTCCATCACGTCGACGTGGATATAGTCGGCGCCCGCCGCCTCGACCGCCCGCACCTCGTCCCCGAGGCGGCCGAAGTCGGCCGAGAGGATCGATGGGGCGATGCGCAGGGACATCGGTTGATTTTATCCGTTCGCGCGCAGGCGGACGGCGAAAAATGCGTCGGCGTCGTCCCGGTGCGGCCATGTGCGCAGCGTCGGGGCGTCGGCGCCGAAGCGCCGGTGGCGTTCCTGGAAACGCGCGATGACGTCGTCGCACTCGGCGCGATCGAAGGTGCACACGCTGTAAGTGAGGGTTCCGCCCGGGCGAACCAGGGGCGCCACCGTGTCCAGAAGGCGCCCCTGCATCGCCGCCAGGTGCGCGACGTCGGCGGGCGACCGGCGGCCCAGCGCCTCCGGGTGCCGGCGCAGCACCCCGAGGCCGGCGCAGGGCGCGTCCAGCAGCACGCGATCGTACTTTTGATCGCCGCGCCAGGGCTGCAGAAGATCGACGACGCGCGTGCTGACGCCACGGACGCCCAGGCGCGCGAACAGCCGGCGCGCCTCGTCCAGCTTTGCGGGCGCGATGTCGACCGCGTCGATGGCGGCGCCGCCGCCGGCCAGCGCCGCCAAGTGCGCACTCTTGCCGCCAACGCCGGCGCAGGCGTCGAGAATCCGCTCGCCGGGCGCGGCGCCCGCCAGCGCCACCACGCGCTGCGCGCCCAGATCCTCGACGGCGAACAGCCCCTCGCGCCAGGCGGTGGTGGCGAACGGGGCGTCCATCCCGCGCACCAGCAGCGCGTCCGGCGCGTGCGGGGCCTCCTCGACGACCGCGCCCGGCCGTTCAGCCGCCAGGCGCGCCCGCAATCCATTCGGATCGACGCGCAGGCGGTTGGCGCGAATGGCCAGCGGGGCGGGCGCGGTGCTGGCGTCGGCGAAGGCGACCGCCTCGGCCGCCGGCAGCTCCGCCAGCGTCAGGCGCGCCAGCCACTCGGGGAAGCCGGCCGCCTCGACCAGGTGACCGAGTGGATCGCGCGCCGGATCCGGCAGGGGCGGCTCGCCGCGCTCGCCGAGCCGCCGCAAGAGCGCGTTCGCCAGCCCGGCCAGCCGCCCGCCCCGGATGCGCTTGCACGCCTCCACGGCGTCGTTGACCGCGGCGTAGTGCGGAATGCGATCGAGAAAAAGCATCTGATAGGCCGCCACCCGCAGCGCGACGCGCACGCGCGGATCGACGTCCGAGAGGCCGCGATCCGACACGGCCTCCAGCGCGCGGTCGATGCGCGCCTGGCGGCGCAAAACGCCGTAGACCAGCTCGGTGCCGAGCGCGCGATCCTCGGGCGAAAGCCCGCGCGCGCGATCCAGGGCGGCGGAGAGCGCGCGGTTGGCGTAGGCAGCCTCCTCCGCCACGCGCGCCAGCACGGCCCGCGCGACGTCTCGGCCCGTCGAGGTCGGCGCCGGTGGGCGTGAGGGTGGCCGTTTCGAGGCCGGCGGCGATGGCGAGCGTGGCATGGCGGGTGGTCGCCCAACCATGTCAGCGCAGGACGGCGCTGGCCAGCCCCGGATTTCCCGCCAGCGCCGCCGCCGCCGGCAACCGTTTGCGGCCCGGCATCTGCAGCTCGGCGAACGCGACCGCGACCGCGCCCGCGCCCGCTTGCGCGCCGCCGCCGCACGTCACCACCAGCCCCTCCGGCGCGGCGCCGGCGATCGCGCCCGGCGGTCCGGGCGTTGCGCCCGCCAGCACGCGCGGCGCGAACAGCTTCAGCGGCTGCCGGTCGCCGCCCGGCTGCTCGAGCCAGGCGAAGGCCCCGGGCCACGGGTCGACGCCGCGCGCGCGCGCCGAGACTGCCCGCGCCGGCTGCGTGAAATCGAGATGCCCGTCCTCTTTCTGCAGCAGCGGCGCCAGCGTCGCCGCGCCATCGTCCTGGGCCTGCAGCCTCACCCCGCCCGCCGCGATGGCCGGCAGCGTGGCCGCCAGCAGCTCGGCGCCCAGCGACGACAGGCGCGCCGCCAGCGAGCCGGCCGTGTCGCCGTCGCCGATGCTCGTGGCCGCCACGGCCGCCACCGGTCCCGTGTCCAGCCCCGCCTCCATGCGCATGATGCTGACGCCGGTGCGATCGTCGCCGCGGATGATCGCCCACTGTATGGGCGCGGCGCCGCGCAGCCGGGGCAGCAGCGACGCGTGGACGTTCCACGGGCCGAGGCGGGGCAGATCCAGCAGGGCCTGCGGCAGGATGCGGCCGTAGGCGACGACCACGAACACGTCGGCGCCCAGCGCCCGCAGCTCGGCCTCGAAGGCGGGCGTGCGAATCTTCTCCGGCTGCAGCACCGGCAGCCCCAGCCGGCGCGCCGCCGCCTTCACCGCCGGCTCCGTCAGCTGGTTACCCCGCCCCGCGGGACGATCCGGCTGGCTGACGACCGCCGCCACGTCGGCGACGCGCGCCGTTGCTTCCAGGCACGGCACCGCGAACGCCGGCGAGCCGAAGAACACCGCGCGCAGGGCGGGCGCGCCGCCGCCGGTGGTCGGCATTCACGCGCTCCGTTCCGGCCCCGCGTCCGGCAGGTGACTCTGGTAAAGCGCGCGCAGCCGTTCGTCGCACAGCACGCGCGCCCCCTCCGCGACGACGGTGGCGATGGCTGCCAGCGGCTCCGCGAAATCGTCGGCCAGCCCGGGCGCCAGCCCCCGGGGATCGAGCTCGCGCGCCAGCCCCTCGTGCGCGCGCCGGATCTCGTGCGGCCCGGCGTCGCGCGGCACGCCCAGGATCTGAAAATAGTCGCCCTCGCGCACCAGCGCATGGCGCGCCAGGATGCGCACGCGATCGATCTCGCGGTCGCGGTCTCGCTCCCCGTCGCGCTCCGCGTCCTTCGCCGCGGCGCCCTCCAGCGACCCCGCCACCTCTGCCGCCGTCGCCAGCCGTCCCAGCACGCGCAGCGCCCAGGCCACGCCCAGCGCCGCCGCCTCGTCGACGCCGGCACGCGCGACGACGTCGTCCAGCGATCGCAGGCCGTCGAACAGCCCGAGCAGGCGGCGCTCGTCGTCGCCGAGATCCATCTGGTCGAGCAACACCGCCAGCCCGCCCTTGCGCGAAAGGCGGAAGGCGGCGCGTCCGCCGCCCAGGCAGGCGCGCAGGCGCGCCGGGCGGTATTTGCGGCGGATGCCTTCCAGGATCAGCGCCGCCGGGTGCGTCGCCAGCAGAACCGTCTCGTCTTTTTCCGGGCGATCGGGGCTCATCGACCAATCGCCGGTCTCCCAGGCGAAGAGCGAGTAGATGATCTCCTCGAAGTGCCGGCGCACCAGCGGCCGCAGCTCCGCGGCCTTGATGAAGCCGCTCTCGACCAGCACGACGCCCAGGCGCCGCCCGGTGGCGCGCAGGATCTCGACGCTGGCCGATTGCTGCTCGGGTGTCAGGCGCCCCTGCCGCACCAGCATGTCGCCCATGCGATCGGCCGGCAGGTTCGACCCGGCCAGGATGGGGGCGCCCTTGTCGAAGACGATCGCCTTCTCGATGGTCCCCTGCCGCACGGTCAGCCACCCGGTCAGGCGCTGGGCGTGGATGCGCGCGAGCAGCGCCGGCAGATCCCGCTCCGCCAGCTGCCCGCTCTCGGACGGAGCGGGCACGCCCGCGGCCGCGCCGTCGGATTCGGCGCTGGCCATGCGCGCCACCACGTCGCGGGGAACCTCCAGCGTCTTCTGGCTGCTCTCGTCGCGCAGCTCGCGCAGCGCAGTCAGGGCTTCGCCGCCGTTGCTTGCTTCGGCCACCGCCGGTGCGGGCGCGGCCTCCGACGTCGCCTCGCCGGCCGCCAGCTCTCCCGAAGCGTGGCGCGGCCGTCCGACCGGCGTCCCGGCGCGCCCGCGCGCCGTCAGCCCGCGAATCGCGTCGCGGATGTCGGCGTCCAGCGTCGCATCGATGCTCTCGTCGAGATCCGGCAATCCCGGCGCGGGCGCGCGCGCGGGTTCACCCGCGGCCACGCGCGGCGCGCGCGGTGGCGGCGTCGCCTCGCCCTCCGCCGCCAGCGGTTTCAAGCTGGGAGGGTTCGGGAGCCCTCCCACGGTCGCCGACTGCTCGTCCCGCCGATGCGGAACGCCATCGCCCGTCGCCCCCGCCCCCGCGCCGCCCAGCAGCGCCCGCGCCTCGGCGACGAGATCGCCGGCCGAGACGGGCCGCACGAAGAACCCGTCGGCCAATCCCTTGAAGGCGGGCTCGTCCGCCGGGTCGCCGACCAGGAACGTCGGCACCCGACCACGCGGCACGGCCCGCACCTTGGCCAGCGCCAGCATCGGATCGGCGTTGACGATCTTCGGCGCCATCACGATCAGATCCGGCCGCGTCGACGCGATCCAACCCGACAGGCTCTCGCCCGGTTCGACCGCGACGGTCTCGAAGCCCGCCGACACCGCCGCCTTGCGGATGCGGTCCGCCTCGTAGGGACCGGCGATGATCAGCAGCTTCACGGCGCGCCAGCCTATCACTTCCGACGCCGCGATATCCGCGTCGCGGCCAGCGATTAAAGGACGCTCTGCGGATCGATGTCGACCATCAGACGCACGTCGGCGCCGCGCCGGACCGCCGCCCCCGCCCGCGCCGCCGCCGCCAGCGCCGCCCGATCGGCCGCGCCCAGCCAGATCTGATAGCGGCTGCGCCCGCGCACCCGGGCGATGGGCGCCTCGGCCGGACCCAGCACGCGCACCGCGGCCCCGCCCGCCGCGCGCACCGCCGCCGCCACCGCCGCGGCGTCGTGCTTCAGCAGCGCCTCGTCGCGCGCGTCCATCCGCAGCACCGCCATCCGCGCGAACGGCGGGTACTGTTCCTGGCGCCGGTATTCCAGCTCCTGCGCGACGAACGCCGCGTAGTCGTGCGTGCGCACCGTGGTGATGGCCGGATGCTCCGGGGCGTACGTCTGGACGATGACGCGACCGGGGCGGTCACCGCGACCGGCTCGCCCCGCCACCTGCTCCAGCAGCTGGAACGTGCGCTCGGCGGCGCGAAAATCCGGCAGGTGCATGCCCTGATCCGGCTGCAGCACGCCCACCAGCGTGACGCCGGCAAAGTCGTGCCCCTTGGTCACCATCTGCGTCCCGACCAGGATGTCGATGGCCCCGGCGTGCATGCCAGCCAGGATCGACGCCAGGCCCTTCGGCGGACCGTCGTCCGTCGCGGCGGAATCGGCGGTGTCGCGGTCCAGGCGGGCCACGCGCGCCTCGGGAAAGCGCTGGCGAATCAACGCCTCGACCCGCTCCGTTCCCGTGCCCAGGCGTTCCAGCTTGGGCGACGCGCACGACGGGCAGCGCAGCGGCGGCAGCTCTGTGTTGCCGCAGTAATGACAGAGCAGGCGCGCGCGCTTCTGGTGATACGTCATCGACACCGCGCAGTGCGGGCACTCGATCACCTGGCCGCAGGCGCGGCACAGCACCACCGTCGAGAAGCCGCGCCGGTTCAGAAACAGAATGGTCTGCTCGCGCGCCGCCAGGTTGGCCGCCACCGCCTCGGCCAGCGGGCCCGAGAGCAGGCCATCGGGGCCGGGCGGGCTGCGGCGCAGGTCGACGATCTCCACCCCGGGCAGCGGGCGCGGCGTGGCCCGCTCTGGCAGCGACAGCAGGCGAAACCGGCGCGCCACGGCGTTCTGATACGATTCCAGCGACGGCGTGGCCGAGCCCAGCACGGCGATGGCCCCCGCGCGCTGGGCCCGCACCACCGCCAGGTCGCGCCCGTTGTAGCGCACGCCCTCCTCCTGCTTGAACGAGGCGTCGTGCTCCTCGTCGACGACGATGATCCCCAGGTTGCGCACCGGCGCGAAGATCGCCGAGCGCGCGCCCACGGCGATCCCCACCTTCCCCTCGCGCAGGCGGCGCCAGGCGAACAGCCGTTCGCGCGGCGGCAGCGCGCTGTGCAGGACGGCGACGTCGTCTCCGAACCGGGCGCGAAAACGCGCCGCCAGCTGCGGCGTCAGCGCGATCTCCGGGACCAGCACCAGCGCGCCGCGGCCGGCGGCGCGCGCCTGGGCGATGACCTGCAAGTAGACCTCGGTCTTGCCGGAGCCGGTCACGCCGTGCAAGAGGAAGGTCGCGAAGCCTTGGCCCAGCGCCGCCCCCAGGGCCGCGATGGCCGCCGACTGCGCGGCGTTGGGCGGCAGGGGCATGGCGGGCGCGGCGGATGGCGGCGCCAGCGTCGCCGCCTGCGCCCGCGGGGCCGCGAGCGCGGCGGGGCGATCCTCCATGCGGACGAGGCCGCGCTTCACCATCGAACGCAGCAACGCGCGCTCGCCGGGACGCAGGCCGCGGACGGCGACCCCGCTTTCGTCCGCACGCAGCTTGGCGAAGAGCGCGCGTTGCGAGGCCGCGCGCGCCGGGATCTCGTCCGCGCGCGTGGCCACCGCCACGGCGAACGCGATGGCCGGCGGCGGCCGGCGATCGGTCACGGCGTCGCCGATCTCGACCAGGCCGTCCTCGGCCAGCGCCGCCAGGCGCGCGCCCGCCCGCCCCGGCAGGCGCAGGATGGCGCGCATCGGCAGCTTGCCCCCCGCCGCCGCCAGCGCCTCCAGAACCGGATCGGTGTCGCCGGGCGCGGGCGGCGTCAGCCAGGTCTGCTGCCCGGCGCGGCGCCCCTCCAGCACCCGCCGTCCCTCGTCGGTCAGCTGCACGCTGCGCACCGCGACCGCCCGTTCGCCCTGGGGCAGCGCCGCGCGCAGCACCTCGCCGAGCGGCGCCTGATAATAGTCGGCGATCCAGCGGCAAAACCCGATCATCTCCTCGTCGAAAGGCGGAACGCCGTCGACGACCTCTTCGATGTCGCGCGCCTCGGCGAGCTCGTCCGTCCCGGCGGCCCACCCGACGACGAAGCCGGTGACGGTGCGCGGCCCGAAGGGCACCACCACCTGCGTCCCGACCGGCACGCGCGCCGCCGGCCGCGGGTCGCGATACGTGAACGTCCCCCAGACCGGCAGCGCGACGGCGACCTCCAGCATCATGTCGGCGTACCCCGCTCGGCGAAAAGTATATAGCGGGGCGGCGCGATTGGCGCGCGGGTCAATGGTTCGCCGG
>DATKEU010000485.1:0-7158 GCA_035544495.1 Polyangia bacterium
GGCGGCCGACCGCTCACGGCGCGCGCGCCTCGGCGGCGTCGCGCGCGCCGCGCGGGCCCAGCGCGCCCAGCGCCACGATGATCCGCTGCCACGCCTCGGACGCCGCGCCGTCCGCCGCGCCCTCCGGCACGGAGGCCGGCAGCCGGGCCACCGCCCCCTCCTTGCGAAACCAGGTCCGCTGGCGGCGCGCGTACGCGACCGTCGCCGCGACGGTGGCGGCCACCGCCTCCGCCAGCGTGCAGGCGCCGTCCAGGTGCGCGCCCAGCTGCTGATAACCCAGCGCCTCCAGCGGCCGCAACGACGGACCATACCCGGCGGCGCGCAGCGCCCGCACCTCGTCGAGAAAGCCAGCCGCCATCATCTCGCCCACGCGCTTTTCGATGCGCGCCCGCAGCTCGGGCAGGGGCGGATCCAGCACCACCGCCTGCGCGCGCAGCTCGCCGGCCGGCGTCGCGGCCGCCCGGCGCAGCGTGCTGATGGGCGTCTTCGTCTGCTCGAACACCTCCAGCGCGCGGCTGATGCGCAGAAGGTCGCGCGGATCGATCGCCGTCGCCGCCACCGGATCCACGGCGCAAAGGCGCTGGTGCAGGCTGGCCACGCCGGCGCGGGCGGCCTCGGCGCGGTGGCGCTGCCGGATCTCGGGATCGGGCGGCGGCGCCTGGAACAACCCGGCCGTCAGCGCGCGGTAGTAAAGGCCGGTGCCGCCGACGACGATCGGCAGCCGCCCGCGCGCGCCGATGCCCGCGATCGCCGCCCGGGCCAGCGCCGCCCAGCGCGCGGCGTGAAACGGCTCGTCGGGGCGGACCAGATCCAGAAGGTGGTGCGGGACCAGGCGGCGATCCTCCGCCGGCGGCTTCCCCGTGCCGACGTCCATGCCGATGTACACCTGCTGGGAGTCGCAGACGACGATCTCGCCGTCCAGGCGCCGCGCCAGCGCCATCGCCAGCGCGCTCTTGCCGGAGGCGGTCGGCCCCAGCACCGCCACGAACCTCGTCGCTGGCGCCGGCGCGTCTCGGGCGCCGCCCGGCTCCTCGGCGCTCCCTTCACGCACGCCCGAAGCGCCTTTCGATCTCGCCGAGCGGCAAGCGCAGCAGCACCGGCCGCCCGTGCGGGCAGTGCGAGCGCAGATCGACGCTGTCGAGCTGCTGCAACAGCGCCAGCACCGCCGGCCGTCCCAGCACGTCGCCGGCGCGCACGACGCTGTGGCAGGCCATGGTCGCCAGCACGTGCTCGATCCGCTCCGCCGTCGACGTCACGGCGCCGGCGCCGGCGTCGCCCTCGCCCAGCTGTCCCAGCACGTCGCGCAGCAGGGGCTTCGGATCGGCGTCCTTCAGCGCCTCGGGCACCGCGCGCACCAGCACCGTCTTGCCCTGGACCGCCAGCTCGAATCCCAGCTCGCCCAGCAGCGCGCCGTCGGCCGCCGCCGCCGCGCCCACGTCGTCGACCTCGACCGGCACCGGGAACAACAGGCGCTGCCGCCGCACCTCGCGCCGCGCCTGGGCCGCGCGCAGGCGCTCGAAGGCGATGCGTTCGTGGGCGGCGTGCTGATCGATCAGGATCAGCTCCCCCTCGTTCTCGCAGACGAGATACGTGCGCTGCAGCTGACCGATGTACACCAGCGTCGAGAAAAATCCCGACGGCGCAACCAGCGCCGGCGGCGGCGCCGCCGCTTCCTCGGGAGCGCCGGCATAACCCGCGCCGTCCAGCGCCGCATCGCGCGCCCGCAACGGCAGCGCCCCCTGCGCCGGGCGCGCCAGCGAGACCGCGGCCGGGCCGGCCCGGACCGCCCGCGACGATCCCGGCTGGTCATCATCGGCGGCGGCAATCGAGTGCGGGCGCGGCGGCAGCGTGAAGACGCGCACCGCCCGCGACGCCCCCGCCGCCAGCCAGGGCGCCCGCGCGATGGCGCCGCCCACGACGTGGCGGACGGCCGCGTAGACCTCCTGCGCGCGCGCGAAGCGCACCTCCAGCTTCTGCGGGTGCACGTTGACGTCCAGCTCGCGCCCCGGCACCTCGACGAACAGCGTGGCCAGCGGATAGCGCCCTTTCTCCAGCAGCGCGCCGTACCCCAGCGACAGCGCGTGCAGCAGCGATCGATCGCGCACGAAGCGGCCGCCCACGAACAGGAACGTCGAGCGCGCCGTCGTCGACGCCTCCTCGGGCCCCGCCAGGAACGCGCGCACCACGCAGCCGCCCTCGCTGCCGGAGGCCTCGTGCAGGACGCTGGCCCCGCGCCGCGCCAGCGCCGCCCGCACCCGCTCGCCGAGATCGCGGTGGGCCGGCAGATCCAGCACGACCCGCCCGGCCGTGCGCAGGCGAAAGTGCACGCCCGGGTGCCCGATCCCCAGGCGCAGCACCGCCTCGGCGATGTTGCCCGTCTCCGTCGCCTCCGACTTCAAGAACTTCTGCCGCGCCGGCGTGTTGAAGAAGAGGTCGCGCACCTCGATCTGCGTGCCGTCCGGGATGCCCGCCTCGCGCGCCTCGGTCTCCACGCCCGCCTCGACCGCCAGGCGCAGGCCCACCGGCGTGCCCGGCGTCTTGGTCGCCAGCGACAGGCGCGACACCGCCGCGATCGAGGGCAGCGCCTCGCCTCGAAAGCCGAAGGTGCGCAGCCCCCACAGGTCGTCGGCCGACGCGATCTTGGACGTCGCGTGCCGCCGCAGCGACAGGCGCGCGTCGTCGGGCGACATGCCGCTGCCGTCGTCGACGACACGGATCAGGCGCCGCCCGCCCGCCTCCACCTCGACGTCGACGCGCGCGGCGCCGGCATCCAGCGCGTTCTCGACCAGCTCCTTGACCACCGAGGCGGGCCGTTCCACCACCTCGCCAGCGGCGATCTGATCGGCCAGCGCGGAGGGCAGGATCCGGATCATCGTGGCGCCTCAACCTATGGGGCCGGGAGCGCTTTATCAACCGATACCGGTCGGCATGACCCACCGCCCGGGATTGACAGCCCGGGCGCGCCAGACTATAAACCCACGCTTTCGCAGCAGGTTTTTCGCGCAAGGAGCCGGTGACATGTCCCTCAAGATGGGCCTTTTGGGCCGCAAGATCGGAATGACCCAGGTATTTCACGACGATGGGACCGCCCTGGGCTGCACGGCGGTCACGGTCGGGCCCTGCGTGGTCACGGCCAAGCGCACCGTCGAGAAACACGGCTATTCGGCCGTGCAGCTCGGCTTCGAGGAGACGCCCCTGCGCCTCCTGTCGCGGCCCGCGACCGGCTACTTCAAGAAGGCGGGCGTCGAGAAGCCGCTGCGCCACCTGCGCGAGGTGCGCCTGACCCCGAAGGAGCTGGACAAGTACGAGGTCGGCAAGGTCCTGCGCGCCAGCGACGTGTTCAAGAGCGGCGACGTCGTCGACGTCGTCGGCACGACCAAGGGCAAGGGTTACCAGGGCGTCATGAAGAAGCACCGCATGGCCGGCGACACCATGACGCACGGAACGCACGAGTTCTTCCGTCACGGCGGCTCGATCGGCTGCCGCCTGACGCCCGGCCGCGTGCACAAGGGCAAGCGCATGTCGGGCCTGATGGGCAACGTGAAGAACACGTCGTCGGACCTGATCGTCGTCAAGGTGCTGGACGACAAGGACGTCGTGCTGGTCAAGGGCGCCGTCCCCGGCCCCGCCAACGGCCTGATCCTGATCAAGGGCAGCGTCAAGGACGTCAAGAAGTACGTCGTTCCGCGCGCCATCAAAGAGGTCGAGTCGAAGAACCCGATGAAGGCGTCGAAGAAGGGGGCCACGCAGGCCCCCGCCAAGAAGTAACGCCGCCCTCGCGCGGCCGGACGACGACGCCCGGTCAGGCCCGCCATGTCCAAGCTGCGCGACGCTCGCCATCGCCACGACGTCTTCTTCAAGAAGGCGCGCGAGGCGGGGTTCGCCGCGCGCTCGGTCTTCAAGCTGGAGGAGATCGACCGCAAGCTGCGCCTGCTGCGGCCGGGGGCGCGCGTGCTGGATCTGGGATGCCGCCCGGGATCATGGCTGCAGTACGCGGTGCGCGCCGTCGGGGCGCGCGGCGTGGTGGTCGGGATCGATCGCGATCCGCTGCCGGCGCCCATCGGCGGCGCGCGCGTCGTCGTGGGCGACATCTTCAAGGTCACCGACGCCGACCTGCTGGGCGACGCGGCGGCCTTCGACGTCGTCCTGTCGGACATGGCGCCCGACACGACCGGCATCCGCGCCACCGATCAAGCGCGTTCGGCCGCGCTGTTCGAGGAGGCCCTGGCGCGCGCCGAACGCCTGCTGGCGCCGGGCGGCGCCTTCGTCGGCAAGCTGTTCCAGGGCCCGGATTTGCCGGCCATCCGGAAGCGCATGGCCGGACACTTCGGCGCCGTGCGCATCCTCAAACCCGACAGCTCGCGCGCGCAGAGCATCGAGATCTACCTCGCCGGGACCAGCTTCGCGCCGCCGGCCCGCTGAGCGGTCGGGCGCGCGCCGGCCCTCAGCCTTCAGTTCGGGAATCCCGGGACGTCGAGCTGGATCTTGTACAGGCTGGTGAAGGTCGTGATGTAGAGGGTCTTCCGGTCCTCGTCGCCGAACGCGCTGTTGGTCACGTAGCCGCCGGTCCCGACGATCGTCCCCACCGCCTGGTCGGTCGGCGAGATGACGTTGATCTGATCGGTCTGACCGCTGAGGTAGACGTTCCCGGCGCAGTCCACCCCCATCCCGTCGCTGGTGGCGTCTTTCAACGTCACCACGGGGCCGCTCGGCGCTCCGTCCATGCCCAGCGGAACGCGCATCAGCGCGGGTCCGCCGTCGGTCGTCGACATGTAGAGCGAAAGACCGTCGGGCGCCAGCGCGATGCCGTTCGCATTCCTCGCCATCACGATGGAGGTGATGGCGGACGCCGGCGGCGGCGAGAGGCGATAGAACGCCATCGGCAGCCCCTGCTGGTTGGGCCCGAATTGCGGGTCGGAGAAATACATGTTCCCGTCGCTGCGCACGACGACGTCGTTGACCTCGTTGAAGTTCTTGCCGGTGAATCCCGGCACGTCGGTCCGCGTCCCGGTGGCCGGATCGAACCGTGTCAACGCGCGCTTGTCGTACGACGCCGCGACCAGCATGCCGTCTGGACCCATGGCCAGCCCGCCGACGCCGATGTTGTTGGCGAAGATCGTGAATTGACCGTCGGCGGGCGTGTACTTCTGTATCTGCCCGTTCATAACGCCTCCGTTGTAAACGCAGAAGTAGAGCGCCTTCTGCGCCGCCACCCAGACCGCCCCCTCGAGCTGGCCGCCGAAGGCGCCGCGGACCAGCGTCGCCTTGTTGTTCTGCGGAATCGGAGCTGGGTACGGCCCTCCCGGGCAGGCGCCTCCCGCCGGGCCCAGCGATGTCGTCATCGAGCCGCCCGCGGCGTCGCCTCCGCCGGCGGCGGCGTCAGAGCCGCCCGCGCCCGCGTCGGACGCGCCGCCGGTCCCGGTTCCGCTCGCCGCGCCGCCCGTCCCGGCCGTCGTCCCGCCCGAGCCGCCGGCCGCGCCGCCGGTCCCCGTCATCGTGCTGCCGCCGCTGCCGCTGGACGACATCGCGCCACCCGAGCCCGTCCCGCCGCCGACCATGCTGCTGGTGCAAGCGGACAGCGAGCCAGCGACGACAACCACCAGCACTCCGCGAACAGCCGCTGCATTCATTTTTCCAAAAATCCTCGACAATCGTGGCACAAGGACAGAATCAGCGCCTATCCATCACCGAGTCAACTACCCAACGAGGTCCTCGGTCGGGCCCTTGCCCTGGCGCAGGATCCGCACCCAGTCGTCGAGCAGGCTGACCACCGTCGACGGTGGGCCCAGCAGGGGTCCGCCGTCGAGGATCAGGTCCAGCTGGGCGCCGAACTCGTCCGCGATCTCGGTGGCGGTGCGCAGCAGGCGCCCGTCGCGTCCCTTGGCGGTCGCCGTCAAGATAGGCACGGCCAGCGACCAGAGCAACCGCTCGCACACCGGGTGCGCCGGCACGCGCACGCCGATGTTGCGGCGCCGACCGGCACAGAAAGAAGCGGGCACCGCCGCCGTCGCGGCGAGCTCGATGCAATACGGTCCTGGCAAAATGCGCGCGAGGATGCGGTAGGCCTCCGTGCTGACCACCGCGTAGTGCGCGACCTGGCCCAGGTCGGGGAGCAGAAACGTCAGCGGGCGCCGGCCGAGATCGAGATCGCGCATCAGCTGGATGCGATCGATCGCCCGGCGGTGTCCGAACGCGCAGCCGATCCCGTACAGCGTGTCCGTCGGAAAGGCGATGACGCCGCCCTTGGTCAGTATCTCCACCGAGGTTCGCACCGCGGCATCCAGCGAGCCCGGAGCGGTGGTGTCGGCAATCTTCGTCATGACGATCATGCGAGCGTTGGTGACGCGCCGGGCACCCGACAGCTAAGCTTCGCCCACGGCGGGCGATGATGCCTCAAACCGCGCGGGCGCGCGCGACCTTCGTTGGGTTTTTCTCTCTGGCGGTTTCCTGGGCGGCGATCGCGGCGCCGTGGTCCGCCGCCGCGGCGCATGAACCCGAGACCGGCTATGCGGTGGCGATCCGCCTGCGCGGGCCCGTCGCGCTGGTCGACGTGACGCGCGCCTTGTCGGCGGCGCCGGGCGGGCGCGCGGATGCCGCCCAGGCGCTGATCGATCTGACGCTGCCGCCGCGCGCGGCGTTGCTGTCCGTCGAGGTGAAGGCGGCCGCGGCGCGACGCTGGCAAGCGGTGCCGGCGGTCGACGCGCGCCAGGCCCGGGCCGGGTATGCCGCCGCCCTGCAGGCGCGCGGCCTGCTGGCCGTCGACGAGGAGGTCGACGCCGGCGCGACCCACCGCGTGCGCGTGCTGTGGACGGTGCCGCCCCGCGCGGGCGCGGCGATGCTGCGCTATCGCTTCAGCGCGCTGCTGGAACCGGTGGGCGAACGGCTGCGTCTCTGCTTTCCGGCGTCGGCGGAGACCGCGCCCGCGCCGGCCGCGGTCACGGTCGCGGCGGTCGGGGCGCGCGACCTGGCCCTGCCCGGCGGGCGCATCGCCGGCGGCGGCGGATCGACGCGGGTGATCCACGCCGCCGGTCAGGCGCCGCCGCGCGCGGGCTGGGAAGTGTCGTATTTGCCTATCCAGCCGCCGCCCGCCGGCGCGCTGGTGGCCGGCAGCGCGGCGGCGGCGCGCCTGCCGGGCGGCGAGCACGCCCTGGCCGTGGT
>DATKEU010000486.1:0-4732 GCA_035544495.1 Polyangia bacterium
CCGTACCAGATCCAGTACGAGCTGCAGGATCTGATGCAGGACAACGTCGGCATCGTCCGGCGCGAGGCGGACATGAAACGCGCGCTGGAAGGAGTCGAGGGGCTGCGCCGGCGCGCGGAGAAGGTCGCCGTCGTCGGCAACCGCGAGTACAACCCGGGCTGGCACACGGCGCTGGATCTGTCGAACCTGCTCACCTGCTCGGAGGCGATCGCGCTGTGCGCCCTGGAGCGCAAGGAGAGCCGCGGCGGTCACTTTCGCGACGACTTCCCGAACAAAGAGGCCGCCTACGGATCGTTCAATCTCGTCTGCAAGAAGGGCCCCGACGGGCGCATGCAGCTGCGCCGCGAAGCCATCCCCGCCATGCGCGCCGACCTCAAGCAGATCGTCGAGGAGAACAAGTAATGGCAACCGTCGTCTTCAAGGTCTGGCGCGGCGAGCGCGGCCAGGGCGATCTCAAGGAGTACAAGACCGAGGTCGGCGAGGGGATGGTCGTCCTCGACGCGATCCACCAGATCCAGGCCGAACAGGCCAACGATCTGGCGGTGCGCTGGAACTGCAAGGCGGGCAAGTGCGGGTCGTGCTCGGCGGAGATCAACGGCATGCCGCGCCTGATGTGCATGACCCGCATGTCGGATCTGCCGGCCGGAGAGCCGGTGACGGTGCAGCCGATGCACACCTTCCCGTCGATTCGCGACCTGGTCACCGACGTGTCGTGGAACTTCCGGGTGAAGAAAGAGATCAAGCCCTTTCGCCCGCGCCCGCCGGATGCCGCCGACGGCACCTGGCGCATGCAGCAGGAGGACATCGAGCGCGTGCAGGAGTTCCGCAAGTGCATCGAGTGCTTCCTGTGCCAGGACGTCTGTCACGTCCTGCGCGACCACCACAAGCACGCCGAGTTCATCGGCCCGCGCTTTCTGGTCTACACGGCCGCGCTGGAGATGCACCCGCTGGACGTCGAGGACCGCGTCCCCGATCTGCGGCAGGCGCACGGCGTCGGATATTGCAACATCACCAAATGCTGCACCAAGGTTTGCCCCGAGAACATCACCATCACGGACAACGCCATCATCCCCTTGAAAGAACGGGTGGTAGATCGATTCTATGATCCGGTGAAACGGTTGTTCCGCGTGTTCTCGAAGTGACCGATTTCGATGTCACCGGCGGATTGCGGCGTTGACTTTGCGAAAGACGCGCGCCTAAATTTAACGACCATGCGCGGTCGAGCCGGAATTTGGGCTCTGCTGGTGATCGTGACGCTGTTTTCGGTCACGGCCCGGGCCGAGGTCGACATCAAGCGCGCCAAGGAGCATTTCGCCAAGGCGGAACAGCTGTACCGGGTCGAACGCTTTCAGGACGCCTTCACCGAGTATCAGGAGGCGTTTCTGGCCAAGCCCGACCCCAACCTGCTTTACAACATGGCCCAGTGCCAGCGCCTGATGGGCAACCGCCCGGAGGCCGTCCGTCTCTACCGGCGCTTCCTGGCCGAGCGACCGAACCCGCCCAACCTGGCGGCCGTGCAGATGCATCTGCGGATGCTGGAGGTAGGTGGCCCGACGCCGGCGGTCGCCACGGCGCCGCCGCCGCTGGTCGCGCCGCTGCCGGGCCTGGCGGCGCCCGCGCCGCGCGCGCCCATCATCGAAGACCGCCCGCTGGCGTCTGCCGCCGCGCCGTCATCTTCCCGGCTGACGATGCCGCCGCCGATCGCGGCGCCTCCCTTGCCGCCGCAATCGCTGGCGATGTCGCACCAGCCGGGCGCGACGAACCTGGTGCGGACCGACGTCGGCCCAGGCTCCCGGAACAATGACGACGAGCAGCCCGTCTACAAGAAGTGGTGGTTCTGGACCGCGGTGGGCGCGGTTCTGGCCGGCGCGGTGGTGGTGGGCGTCGTGGCGGGCCACAAGAGCGATCCCTCGTGTGACGGACTGGTGGCATGTCACTGAATGAACGCGCCAGAAGCAAGGCGGCCTCGCCGCCACGGCTTCCGCGCGCGCGGCTGGTCCTGACGGCGGCGCTGGCCGCAACGGCGGCGGTGGCGTGCGGCAACCCGCGGTCTTTGGTGCGTGTCTACGTCGACGGTGACAAGGCGATGCCCGATGTCACGCTGTCTCTCACGGCCATGGGCGCGCCGGCGAACACGGTGGTGACGGCTCAGTTCCCGTCGATGACCGTCCCCATGATGGGCGCCGATCAGCTGAAGATCGGCCTTTACCTGCCGTCCGCCATGCACGGCTCGGTGCTGGTGCGTGGCGTGGCGATCTCCGGTGGCTGCGAGATCGGCGCCGGAGAGGCGACCGCGACCAACGTCGAATCGGGCGCGGTGGTGACGATCAACCTGACGCTGAGGTCAGAGGCCTGCGTGCCCGTCGGCGATGGCGGCGCGGACGGCATGTCCGGCAGCGGCGGCGGGCCCGGCGGCAGCGGCGGCAACAGCGGCAGCGGCGGCGCGCCCGGCACGGGTGGCAGCGGGACGGGCGGCGCGCCCGGGACGGGCGGCGCCGGCAGCGGCGGGATGACCGGTTCGGGTGGCACGCCCGGCACGGGCGGTGCCGGCACGGGCGGCGCCCCGGAAGACGCGGGTGTGGACGTGCCGCCCGACCTCGGGTGCATGGCCGAGCCGGAGAGCCAGACGTGCGGCCTGCGTTGCAATCTCGACGTTCCGAACAATTGTGGCGACGTGGTCCATTGCGGCGATTGCAGCACGCCTGGCGATGTGTGCGGCGGGGGCGGGATACCGAACGTTTGCGCCCCTTGCAAAGACAACCGGGTTTGCCGCGGGATCGAATGCGGCAACGTGGTCGATGCCTGCGGGCAGAAGGTCAGCTGCGGCTCGTGTCTGGTGCGCGAGGTTTGCTGCCTGGGCCGGTGCACGCTGCCCATCCGCTGTCCGGTCGCCACTCAGTGAGCGGGCTTCTGCCCGGGAATCCGCCCCTGCAAGCGACTGCCAAAGCGCGTATACTGCGCCCACCTCCCTCGAAGGATCACCGGCGATGACCGCATCCACGGACGCGCGCGAGATCAACGATCGACTCGCGCGCGAGCACTCGATCAACGACTATTACGAAAAGTCGCTGATCGTCATCCGCTGGATCGAGCACGCTCGGCTGCGCATCATCCGGGAGATGGTGGCCGAGGATCCCGGTCATCGCATCCTCGAGGTCGGTTCGGGCGGCGGGCACGTCCTGCGGATGTTCCGGCGCGCCAAGCTGACGGCCGTCGACGTGTCAGAGGACTTCCTGCGCACGGCGAAGGAGAACCTGCAGGGTTACGACGTCGAGTTCAAGCTGGGCGAGTTGACGGCGTTGCAACTGCCGGAAGCGTCGTTCGATCGGATCATCTGCACCGAGGTTCTGGAGCACACGGCCGAACCGGAGAGCATCCTCGCCGAGATCGCGCGCCTGCTGAAACCGTCGGGCCGCGCCGTCATCACCGTCCCCAACGACCCGCTGATCGAGAAGTTGAAGGGGATGATCCGCCGGACGCCGATTGGCCTGCTCGGCCTGCGCGTGAACTGGGGCGGCGACGAGTTTCACATCCACAAATGGCGGCCGGCCGAGTTTCGGGCGCTCCTCTCCCGGCACTTCGTCGTCGAGGGCCAGCGAGCCGCGCCCTTCGACTGGCTGCCGATTCGCGCCTGCTTCCTGTGCCGCAGGCCGGGGTGACGGCGGCCGCGGCGACTGCCAGCGTTCAGAAGTCGCGTGGCTCGATCGGGAGGATCGGCGGTTTCTGCGCGGCCAACGCCGTCTGGCTGCTGGTGTCGTTCGCCTATCTGACCGTCTTTCCCTATTACGCGAGCATCAACAACCCGAACGAGAACGTCCGCGTCTTCGCCACGCGGGCCATCGTCGAATTCCGTGAGCTGTCGATCAACCGCGCGTCGGTCGGTTGGGGCTACGTCAACGACAAGGCGGTGGTCGGCAGAAAGCTCTACTCCAGCAAGGCGCCGGGAACGTCGTTTCTCGGCGTCCCCGTGTACGCGGCCCAGGTCTTCATGGCCAGGGCGCTGCATCTGGGGACGCCGTCGCGCGCCGCCATCACGCTGGGCCTGCGGCTGTTCACGGTCGCGCTGCCGATGTGCGTTTTTCTGTTCTTCTTCGGCCGCTGGGTGCTGCGCCTGACGGAGTCGCCGGCGGCGCGCGATCTTCTGCTGGTGGGCGTGGGCCTGGGGACGATGCTGTACCCGTACGGCGTCATCTTCGTCGGGCATGCGCAGGCGGCGGCGCTGGCGTTCTCGTCTTTCATGCTGCTCTGTCCGCCGGGCGGCGAGCCCGCGTCGAGGGCGCGCCTCGCGTGGGCTGGCGCGCTGGCCGGCCTGGCCGTGCTGTTCGAATACCAGGTGATGTTCGTGGCGGTGGCGCTGGCGGTGTACGCCGTGCTTCGCTATCGCCGGCAGGCGCTGGCGTTCGTGGCCGGCGCCGCGCCGACGGCGTTGCTGTTCGGGGTCTATCACGCGGCGCTGTTCGGGCGGCCCTGGGAGCTTCCGTTCGGCCACCTCGAGAACCCCGAGTTCGCGAGCCTCCACAACAAGGCTCAGCTGTTCGGCATGCGCGCGCCCAGCCCCGGCGCCCTGGTCGCCGTGCTGTTCTCGGTCTCGCTTGGGCTGTTCGTCTTCTCGCCGTTCTTGCTGGTGGGGGCGGGGGCGGCCGTGGCGGGTCTGTTTCGCGGGCCGCGCCGCGAGTCCGCGATCATCCTGGCGTCGACGGCGGCGATGGTCGGGTTTCTGGCCTGCGTGCCC
>DATKEU010000487.1:0-2415 GCA_035544495.1 Polyangia bacterium
CGCCCGCCGCGTCCGAGGAGGAGCCGGCGGGCATGGTGAAGTACGACGTCAAGAAGGCGTTCGGCGCCATCGCCCGCATTCACTCGTCGCAGGACGGGGTGACGCCGCAGCAGCGCGCCCGTCTCGAAGCTTTCATTCGCCGTTACACGACGCGAACCAAGAAGTCGAAGGAGTACACGGAGGCGAACCGGGCGACGCTGGCCGATCCGCGCGTGGTCAACGGCTTCCGGCCCGTGCTGAAGGAGATCATTTACCAGGTGGTCATCGAGCGCTCGCGCGGGTCGCGCATGTGGGATCTCGACGGCAACGAGTACGTCGACGTGCTGTCGGGCTTCGGCATGAGCATGTTCGGCTGGCAGCCGCCCTTCGTCGTGGACGCGCTGAAGAAGCAGATCGATCTCGGCTACGAGATCGGCCCGCAGCACGTGCTGGCCGGCGAGGTCGCGCGTGGCATCTGCGAGCTGACCGGCTTCGATCGCGCCGCCCTGTGCAACACCGGGTCGGAGGCGGTGATGGGGACGATGCGCATCGCCCGCACGGTGACCGGCCGATCGACGATCGCCATCTTCACCGGCTCGTACCACGGCATCTTCGACGAGGTGATCGTTCGCGGCACGAAGAAGCTGCGCGCGGTCCCGGCCGCGCCCGGCATCATGCCCTCATCCGCCCAGAACGTCCTGGTCCTCGACTACGGCACGCCCGAGTCGATGGAGATCATCAAGGCGCGCGCGGGCGAGCTGGCGGCGGTGCTGGTGGAGCCGGTGCAGAGCCGGCGTCCGGATTTCCAGCCGCGCGAGTTCCTGGCCGAGCTGCGCGAGGTGACCGAGCGCGCCGGCAGCGTGTACATCTGGGACGAGGTGGTGACCGGCTTTCGCGCCCACCAGGGCGGCGCGCAGGCGCTGTTCGGCATCAAGGCCGACCTGGCATCGTACGGCAAGGTGATCGGCGGCGGCTTCCCGATCGGCGTCATCGCGGGGCGCAAGCCGTTCATGGACGCGCTCGACGGCGGCTCGTGGCAGTTCGGCGACGATTCGCGCCCGACGGTGGGCGTGACGTACTTCGCCGGCACCTTCGTGCGCCACCCGCTGGCGCTGGCGGCCTGCAAGGCGTCGATCGACCACCTGCGCGAAGCCGGACCAAAGCTGCAAGAGCAGCTGACGGCGCGCGCCGCCGCGATGGCGGCCGAGCTGAACGCCTTCTTCGCGTCCGTGGGCGCGCCGGTGCTGATCAAGCAGTTCGCGTCGCTGTTCCGGACCACGTTCACGGAAGATCACCCGCTGCAGGATCTGCTGTTCGCGATGCTGCGCGATCGCGGCGTGCACATGCTGGACAATTTCCCCTGCTTCCTGACGACCGCGCACACGGAGGCGGACATCGCCTTCATCGTGAAGGCGTACAAGCAGGCCGTCACCGAGATGCAGGAGGCGGGCTTCTTCCCGCCCGCCAAGTCGACGGCGGCGCGCGATTACGACGCCTCCCAGCCGCCCGTCGTCGGGGCGCGCCTGGGACGCGATCCGGAGGGCAAGCCCGCCTGGTTCGTGCCGAACCCGGCCGAGCCCGGAAAGTACATGAGGCTCTCCTGATGTCGGCCGACGGGTCCGCCTCGGCCCGCGATCGGGCCGCGGCCGGCGCCGCGCCGGTCGCGGTCGACTACGATCCCTTCGCCGCCGGCGGCGAAATCCAGCGCACCGTCGCGTCGACGGAGTCCCAGCGCGAGCTGTGGCTGGCCGACATGCAGGGACGCGGCTCGTCGCTGGCCTTCAACGAATCGGTCGAGCTGCGTCTCGCCGGCGCGCTGGACGTGGGCGCGATGCGCGCGGCCCTGGCGGCGCTGGTCGAGCGCCACGAAGCGCTCCGTTCGACCTTCTCCGCCGACGGCCTGACCCTGAACGTGAACGCGCCGCCGGCGTCGCTGCCGGTCCCGCTGGACGATCTGGCCGCTCTCGACGAACGGGCGCAGCAGACGCAGCTCGGCCAGATCCGCCAGCGCCAGGTCGACGAGCCGTTCGACCTGGTCGCCGGGCCGCTGTTCCGGGCCGAGCTCGTGCGCACGGGCGCCGAGCGCCACACGATCTTCATGACCGCGCACCACATCGTGTGCGACGGCTGGTCCTTCGGCGTGCTGGTCAAGGATCTGGCGGCTGCCTACGCGCGCGCGCGCGGCGTCGCCGCGGATTGGCCCGCGCCGGAACGCTACAGCGACTACGCGCAGGCCGAGCGGCAGCGCGAGTCGGCGCCCGAGACGGCGGAGCACGAACGCTTCTGGGTCGAGCGCTTCGCGGCCTCGCTGCCGCCGCCGCTGGAGCTGCCCGGCGATCACGCGCGCCCCGCGGTGCGCGGCACGGCGTCCGATCGGATCGATCACGAGCTGCCCGCGTCGCTGGTGAAGGCGGTCAAGCAGCTCGGGGCGCGCAA
>DATKEU010000488.1:0-4932 GCA_035544495.1 Polyangia bacterium
AGCTTGTGTCCCTTCAAGTGAAACTTTAAGTTTCCGGCGGCGTAGCCCGCGCGCGGATCCCCCACCGGCTCCCAGGTGCCGCGGTCCCACAGCAGGACCGTGCCGCCGCCGTACTCGCCCTTGGGGATGATCCCCTCGAAGTCGGCGTAGGCGATCGGGTGATCCTCGGTCCGCACCGCCAGCCGCTTCTCCTTCGGGTCCAGGCTGGGCCCTTTGGGCACCGACCAGCTGAGCAGGACGCCGTCCATCTCGAGGCGGAAGTCATAGTGCAACCGGGTGGCGTCGTGCTTCTGAATCACGAAGATGAGAGGCGCGTCCGCCTTGCGGCCCGGCGTCTTCCCGGGCGGCTCGCTGGTGACCTGGAAGTCGCGCTTGCGGTTGTACTCGTCGAGACCCATCGCGGCGTCGGTTGTCACTTTACCGCGCCGACGAGTCGTCGAGCCTTTTCGCGCAACCCGTCCGATGTTAAGACCACGCCATCATGCGGATGTCCAAGACCCTGATTCCCACGCTGAAGGAGGCGCCCGCCGAGGCGGAGGTCCCTTCCCACGTTTTCCTGGTGCGGGGTGGCTTCATCCGCAAGGTGGCGGCCGGGATCTACTCGTTCCTTCCGCTCGGCAATCGCGTCGTGCAGAAGGTCGCGCGTATCGTCCGCGAGGAGATGAACCGCGCCGGCGCCTGCGAGGTCTTCCTGCCAGCGGTCATTCCGGCCGAGCTGTGGCAGGAGTCCGGGCGCTGGGAGCAGTACGGCGCGACGTTGCTGCGGTTCAAGGATCGCAAGGGGGGTGACTTCGTCATCGGCCCCACGCACGAGGAGGTGATCTGCGCCCTGGTCCGCAGCGATGTCCGCAGCTATCGCCAGCTGCCGCTGAACCTGTACCAGATCCAGACCAAGTTCCGAGACGAGCTGCGCCCGCGCGCGGGCCTCATGCGGGGGCGCGAGTTCATCATGAAGGATGCCTACTCGTTCCACGTCGACGAGGGCGACGCCAAGCGCGAGTACGAGAACATGTACGCCACGTACAAGCGCATCTTCCAGCGCTGCGGCCTGGCCTTCCGCGCCGTCGAGGCGGACAGCGGCAACATCGGCGGCTCGCTGTCGCACGAGTTCCAGGTGCTGGCCGAGACCGGCGAGGACGCCCTGGTCGCCTGCGACAACTGCGACTACGCCGCCAACGTCGAGCAAGCGGAGAGCCGGGCCGCCGCCGCGCCGGCCGTCTCGGGCGCCGGCCAGGAGAAGCTGGCCAAGGTGCCGACGCCCGGCGCGCACACCATCGAGGAGGTGTCGGCGTTCTTCAAGGTCCCGCCCGACCGCCTGGTCAAGACCCTGATCTACCTGGCCGACGGCAGGCCGGTGGCGGCGATGGTGCGCGGGGATCGCACGGTCAACGAGATCAAGCTGCGCCGGGCCACCAGCGCCAGCGAGATCCTGCTCGCCTCCGACGCCACCGTTCGCGAGGTGACCGGCGCGCCCACCGGCTTCGCCGGGCCGGTCGGGCTGAAGGTGCCGGTCTATGCCGACGTGGAGGTGGCGGCGATGAACGACTTCATCGTCGGCGCCAACGAGGCCGACACCCACCTGCGCGGCGTGAACGTCGGCCGCGACTTCAAGCCGGCGGCCACCGGCGACTACCGCCAGGCCGCGCCCGGCGATCGCTGCCCGCGCTGCGCGACCGGCCACTTCAAGGGCTATCGCGGCATCGAGGTCGGCCACGTCTTCTACCTGGGCCAGAAGTACACCGTGCCGATGGGCTGCACGTTCCTGGACGTCGACGGCCAGGAGAAGCCGATGACGATGGGCTGCTACGGCATCGGCGTCACCCGCATCGTCGCCGCCGCCATCGAGCAGAACCACGACAAGGACGGGATCGTCTGGCCGGTTCCGCTGGCGCCCTTCGAGGTGGCGATCCTCGAGCTGCAGCAGGACGACCCGAAGCTGGTCGCGCTCTGCGAAAAGCTGTACGCCGACCTGACGGCGGCCGGCATCGACGTTCTCTACGACGACCGTGACGAGCGGCCGGGCGTGAAGTTCAAGGACGCCGACCTGATCGGCGCGCCTTTCCGGATCGCCATCGGCAAGAAGGGCCTGGCCGAGGGCGTGGTCGAGCTGAAGCAGCGCCGCGCGCCGGAGGTCCGCAAGGTGAAGATCGCCGACATCGCCGCGCTGGTGATCGCCGAAGTGCAGAAGGAGCGTCTCTGATGTCCGGCGCACACCTGCCGGCGCACGAGATCGCCCCGCGCGAGCGTGTCATCGTGGCGCTGGACGTGCCTGACCTCGCCCGCCTCGGCGAATATCTCGATCGACTCGACGGTCGGCCGGCGTTCTACAAGGTTGGCCTGGAGCTGTTCATCGCCGAGGGGGAGCGCGCGGTCGAGCTGGTGCAGAAGCGCAACGGGCGGCTTTTTCTCGACCTCAAGCTGCACGACATCCCGGAGACGGTGGCGCGCGCGGTGGCGTCGGCGGCGCGCATCCACGCCGACTTTCTGACCGTGCACACGTCGGGCGGCTTCGAGATGCTGGCGCGTGCGGCGGAGGCGGCGGGCGACCGGGTGAAGATCCTGGGCGTCACCGTGCTGACCAGCCTGGCCGAGGACGACCTGCGCGCGGAGGGGATCGAGTCGACGATCCCCGAGATGGTGCGGGCGCGGGCGCGGGTGGCGGCGCGCGCCGGGATCGCCGGGCTCGTCTGCTCGCCGCACGAGATCCAGCCAGCGCGCGGGGCGGCGCCCGGCCTGTTCATCGTCGTGCCCGGCATCCGCCCGGCGTCGGGCCCCGGATCGGCGCACGGGGATCAGAAGCGCGTCGCCACCGCGGCGCAGGCGATCGACAGCGGCGCCGACTATCTGGTCGTCGGGCGGCCGATCCGCGACGCGCCCGATCCGGCCAAGGCTTTCGAGTCGTTGGTCGACGAAGTGAAAGCAGCGGTTTGAGCGCCGCCCCGGGCACGCGCGTCGTCTTCGGCATCCGCCCGGTCGAGGAGCTGTGCCGCGCCCACGCGCGCGCCGTCTCGGTCGTGTACATCGCCGAGGGGACGCACTCTTCCGAGCTGGCGGCGGCCGCGGCCCTGGCGCGCGAGCGGGGGATCGCCGTGGAGACGCGGCCGCGCCAGCTCATCGGCGCGCTGGCGGACGGGGGCGTGCACCAGGGGATCGTCGCCGTCACCGGCGAGTACCGCTATGCCGACATGGGCGAGATCCTGGCCGCCGTCGACGCCAGCGGCGAGCCGGCGCTGCTGCTGCTGCTGGACGGCATCACCGACCCGCACAACCTGGGCGCGCTGGTGCGCAGCGCCGAGGTCCTGGGCGCGCACGCCGTCGTCGTCCCCGATCGCAACGCCGCCCCGGTGACGCCGGCGGCGGTGAAGGCGTCGGCCGGCGCCACCGAGCGCGTGAAGGTGGCGCGCGTCGGCAACCTGCTGCGCACCATGGACGCCCTGCGCGAGCGCGGGATCCGCGTCCTGGGCGGCGGCGCCGACGCGGCCGACGGCGCCCGCATCGACACCGTCGACCTGCGCGTCCCCGTCGCGCTGGTCGTCGGCGCCGAGGGGCGCGGCATGCGTGAGGCCGTGGCGCGGCGCTGCGACGCCCTGTTTCACATCCCCCAGCGCGGCGGCGTGTCGTCGCTGAATGCCTCGGTGGCGGGCGCCATCGCCCTCTACGAAGCGGCCCGCCAGCGCCTGCCGGACTATGCTAACGTGCCTCGCCCGGAGGTTTGACCGTCATGTCACGTATCCCTGTCGCCGTCGTTGGAGCCACGGGCCTCGCAGGCCAGCAGTTCTTGGCCTCGCTGGCCGGTCACCCGCTGTTCGAGATCAGGAAGCTGGCCGCGTCCAGCCGCTCGGCGGGCAAGACCTTCGCGCAGGCGGTGCGTGACGACAAGGGCGCCTCGAAGTGGTTCTGCAGCGAGCCGCTCGGCCCCGAGTTCGCAGGCATCGTCGTCGAGGACTCCGCGCATCTGACCACCGACGGCGTGCGCCTGTGCTTTTCAGCCGTCGAGGCCGACGTGGCGCGCGAGCTGGAGCCGCGCATGGCCGCGGACATCCCGGTCATCTCGACCGCCAGCGCCTTTCGCTATGAAGCCGACACGCCGGTCTTTCTCCCCGGCGTCAACTGGGATCACGCCGCCCTGATCGACGTCCAGCGCAAGCGGCGCGGCTGGAAGGGTTTCATCACGCCGGGCCCGAACTGCACGACCGTCGGCCTGGCCATGACGCTCAAGCCGCTGGAGGACGCCTTCGGCGTGTCGCGCGTGATCATGACGTCGATGCAGGCGCTCTCGGGCGCCGGCCGCTCGCCCGGCGTCTCCGCCATGGACATCCTCGACAACATCATCCCGTACATCCCGAAGGAGGAAGAGAAGGTCGAGCGCGAGACGCAGAAGATCCTGGGACGCCTCGGCAGCGACGGGATCACGCCTGCGCCGATCGTCGTCTCGTGCACCTGCACGCGCGTCAACGTTCTGGAAGGCCACACCGAGTCGGTCTTCGTCGAGCTCAAGAAGCAAGCCCGTCTGGACGACGTCAAGGCGGCCTGGCGCGCGTTTGGCGCCGACACGCGCGAGCTGGGGCTGCCGTCCGCTCCGCAACACCTCATCGCCGTGCGCGAGGATCCCTTCCGCCCGCAGGTCCGCCTCGACCGCGACGAGGAGGGCGGCATGTCGACGGTGGTGGGCCGCCTGCGCGAGGACCTGGCGCTTCCGAACGGCATCAAGTACCTGCTGGTCTCGCACAACACCCGCATGGGCGCCGCGCGGGGTGCGATCCTGGTCGCCGAGTACTTGACCAAGAAGGGCTACATCAAGTAGCGGCGCGGGCGCACCGGGGGGGCCGTACAGAAGACGGGGCGGCGGCGGGTGTGAGGACGGGCCCCATTCGCTCCGTTGGGGCGGCGGGAGCGGTGGGTTTCCCTGCCGGGCTCAAACATCGGGTCCGG
>DATKEU010000489.1:0-3582 GCA_035544495.1 Polyangia bacterium
CATCTCGACGATCATCATTGGCGCGGCATTCATCCCGCTATTCACGCTGACGGGTGTCTCGAGCGTCCTGTTCACCCCGATGGCGCGCACCTACGCCTTCGCGATCGGCGGCGCCGTCGTCCTCGCCGTCTTTCTGCTGCCCGTGTTGACGAGCAAGCTTCTCAAGAACGGGATTCACGAATCCGAAGACGAGGGCCCCGTCATGCGGTTCCTCAACCGCATCTACAACCCGCCGTTCGAGGCGGCCCTTCGCCACCCGCGAACGGCGCTGGCCCTGCTGGCCATCCCGATCTTCGCCGCGTTCGTGCTGTTTCCGCTGCTCGGGCGCGACTTCATGCCCAAGCTGGAGGAGGGCAACTTCTGGATCCGCTCGACCTTCCCGGTGTCGATTTCGCTGGAGAAGTCCTTCGAGTTCAGCAACCGCATGCGCAAGGTGCTGGCCGAGTACCCCGAGGTGCTGTCGGTGGTCTCCGAGATCGGCCGCCCGGACGACGGCACGGACGTCACGGGACTGTCCAACGTCGAGTTCTTCTGCCCGCTGAAGCCGTTCGACGAGTGGCCGCGCGGGCTGACCAAGGAGAAGCTGACCGACATCGTGCGCGCCCGCATGCAGCGCGACTTTCCCGGCGTGACGTTCAACTTCTCGCAGTACATCAGCGACAACGTCGAGGAGGCCGTCTCGGGCGTCAAGGGCGAAAACAGCATCAAGATCATCGGCCCCGACCTGGACGTCAACGAGAAGAAGGCCGCCGAGATCATGAAGGTCCTGCGGACGGTTCAGGGCATCACCGACATCGGAACCTTCCGCACGCTCGGCCAGCCCGAGATCACCATCGTCCCCGATCGCACCGTCTGCTCGCGCTACGGCATCAACCCGGGCGACATCAACGCCATCATCCAGGGATTGATCGGCGATCTGCCGGTGACCCAGGTTTACGAGGGCGAGAAATTCTTCGCCCTGACGACGCGCTTGCAGGCGCAGTTCCGCGACAGCCTGGAAGCGATCCGCCAGATCCCGGTGCAGTCGCCCGACGGCAACTTCCTGCCGCTGGGACAGCTGGCGTCGATCACGCGGCAGGAAGGCCCGCTGGTCGTCTTCCGCGAGGACGGCCAGCGCTTGTCGCCGGTGAAGTTCTCGGTGCGCGGGCGCGATTTGGCCAGCGCCATCACCGAGGCCAAGGCGCGCATCGCCAAGCAGGTGAAGCTGCCCTACGACGTGCACCTGGTCTGGTCGGGCGAGATCGCCGAGCTGGACAGCGCCGAGGCGCGGTTGTTGCTGATCATCCCGATCACGCTGGCGGCGATCGCCTTCCTGATCTTCATCGCCGTCAGGAGCTGGCCGGCGCTGCTGATCGTCTTGGTCGACATTCCGCTCGCCTGCACGGGCGGCGTGCTGGCGCTGCTGCTGACCGGCATGCACTTCTCGCAGTCGGCGGCGATCGGCTTCGTGTCGGTGTTCGGCATCGCCGTCCAGGACGCCTTGCTGCTGGTGACGTACTTCCAGCAGCTGCATTTCAACGAAGGGCTGTCGCTGGACGATGCAGCCCGCGTGGCCTCGCACCGGCGCTTCCGGCCCGTGCTGATGACCACGCTGACCGCGATCCTGGGCCTGTTGCCGGCGGCGCTGTCGAACGGCATCGGATCGCAGTCGCAAAAGCCGCTGGCCATCGTGGTCATCGGCGGCGCGCTCAATCTACTGATCCTCACCCGTCTCGTGCAGCCGCCGATGTGCGTGATCGCCTATCGCTGGCTCGAGCGGCGGCGCGCGCGGCGCGCGGTGCAGGGGGCGCGCTGATGCGCGGGCGCGTCTCGACGCCCGGCATCGCGCTCGCGTGCCTGGCAGGCTCGGCAGCGCTGGCGGACGCGGCCGACGGGCCGGTCGTTCCCGCCGCCGCCGAGCTGCCGCGCTTCTTGACGCTGGACGACACGCTCGGCATCTGGCGGGCGCACGGCCTGGATCTGCTGATCGCGGAGGCCGCGGTGAAGAGCGCCGAGGGGAGTGTGCGCGTCGCGGGCGCCATCGCCAATCCGGTCGCCACCGCGACCGTCGCGAACGCGTTCACGTATCAATGGAGCAAGTCCAGCGACTACGACTGCAACTCGTTCGGGGCCGTCTGCACGCCGTGGGGCTATTCCTTCGGCCTCGCCGACTCCGCCGCCATCGAGGACACCCTGTCGGGCAAACGCGATCTCCGGTTGAAGGTGGCGCGGAACGCGCTGGCCGCCGCGAAGATGTCGCGGGTCGACGCCACGCGAACGCTCGGCTTTCAGGTCCGGTCCGCCTTTGTCCAGGTCGCGCAGGGGCAGCTGGCCCTGCGCTTCGCCCGGGAGGTGGCCGCGTCGCAGGTGACGACGCTGAAGAAGTTCCAAGACCGCTATCGCGCGGGCGCCATCAGCGAGGGCGATCTGCAGCGCATCGAGGTCACCAAGCTGGAGGCGGACCAGGCAGTGGACTCCGCCGAACAGGCGCTGCGCCAGGCGCGGGCGGCGCTGGCCTTTCTCCTGGGCGTGCGGGGCAACGCGCCGGATTTCAGCGTCGACGAGAGAGCGCTGGACTACACGCCGCCGGCGAAGCTTCGGGGCGCGACGGCGGACACGCTGGTCCACACCGCCTTCGATCGGCGCCCCGACCTGCTCTCGTCGGCCTACACCTTGGCCTCGGCGGACGGACAGCTCCAGCTGGTGCGGCGGCAAAAGTTTCCGGACATCACGCTCGGCCTCACCTACCAATGGGGCGGCACCGCGGGATGGTCCGTCGACCTGGCCATCATCGGGCCCATGCTCACACTGTCGCTCTCCGCGCCGCTGCCGGTGTTCTACCAGCTGCAGGGCGAGGAGCTGCAGGCGCAGGCGCAGCGCGAAACCGCGCTGCTGCAGCAGGCAAGGAACACCGCCCAGGTGGCCAATGACGTCGCCACCGGGTATGCGGCGCTGGACGCGACGATGAAGCTGGTCGAGCGCATGGAGGGACCGCGCCGCTCGGACGGTGGCCTGCTCGAGAGCGCAAAGGGGGCCTTCGAGATCGCCGCCGCCCAGTACGACAAAGGCGCGGCCAGCCTGACCGACTATCTCGATGCGCTGCGAACTTTCATCGCGACCAGGAACGAGTATTTCGGCGACCTGGCCAACTACTGGACGTCGGTCTTTCAGCTGGAAGCGGCCGTCGGAAAGGAGCTGCGATGAAATCGCGCGAACGCGCGTTGCTTGCTGTCTCTGTCCTGGCGACCACGCTTTCCGCATTCGCCTGCGAGCCCGTCAGCGTCCCGCCGTGGCCCTACACGATGGCTGATCAAGATGCCGCTGCCCACGACGACGGCGCGACCGAGGGCGCCTCGGGCGACGCCGGGCCGGCTGAAGACGCCTCCGGCGATTCGCCGGCGCAGGGCGGAGCCGGCGGCGGCATCGCCTCCAACTACCCGCCGTCGCCGCTCCGCTGCGACGGCGGCCTGTGCGACACCGACAACTACTCGCTTTGCAGCGTGGCGGACGCCCATTCGGCGAACGGCGCCAGGCGCCCGCTTGCCCTGCTCGCCGCCATCGCAGCGGTGGTCGCCGCGTGCAAGCGGACGCGCCGGAAAGGGC
>DATKEU010000490.1:0-2688 GCA_035544495.1 Polyangia bacterium
CGGAGGACGGCTTTTATTACGATCTGCTGCACGCCGATGAACGGGAGTTTCCGCTGCGCGTGCGTTCGCTGGTGGGGCTTTTGCCGCTCATCGCCGTGGAAGTTCTGGAGGACGACGCCATCGACGCGTTGCCGGCCTTCAAGCGCCGGATGCAGTGGTTCCTGCAGAATCGCCGGGACCTGGCCCAGCGGGTGTCGCTGAAGGCCGGTGAGCACGGGCACATGCTGCTGGCCATTCCTTCGAAGGATCGTCTGATCAGGGTGCTGCGCTTCATGCTGGACGAGGGCGAGTTCCTGTCGCCGCACGGGATCCGGTCGGTGTCGAAGGTTCACGAGCAGCGCCCGTACCGCTTCTTTCACGGCGGCGAGGAGTTCCGCGTCGACTACGTCCCGGGCGAGTCGAACACCGGGCTGTTCGGCGGCAACTCGAACTGGCGCGGGCCGATCTGGATGCCGGTCAACTATCTGCTGATCGAGGCGCTGGAGCGCTATCACCATTTCTACCATGACGATCTGCGCGTCGAGTTTCCGGTGGGCTCCGGGCGGCAGGCGACGCTGGGCGAGGTGGCGCAGGAGCTGGCCGGGAGGCTGGCCGCGATCTTCCTGGCCGACGCCGATGGCCACCGGCCGTGCCACGCCGGCGACGAGCGCTTCGCGCGCGATCCGCACTGGCGCGATCTGGTGCTGTTCCACGAATACTTTCACGGTGAGACTGGACGAGGCGTGGGCGCCAGCCATCAGACAGGGTGGACGGCGCTGGCGGTGCGCTTCATCGAGGATCGAGCGCGGATGCGAGAGAGGAGGATGCGATCATGAGGGACTATTTCGCGGAGGAGGCGGATGCCGCGGCCGGCGTGCCGGCGCGGCCGATTGTGAGGTGTGTGCCCGGCCAGACGGCCATCGTCACCGGGGCGAACTCCGGGATCGGGCGCGCGGTCGCCGTCGCGCTGGGGCAGGCGGGGGCCAATGTGGTGGTCAACTACGTCGCGCGGGAGGCGGACGCCGCCGCCGTGGTCGACGAGATCCGCTCGGCTGGATCGCAGGCCATCGCCGTGCACGCCGACGTCAGCAGTGAAGCCGACGTGCAGGCGATGTTCGCCCGCGCCGTCGAGATCTTCGGCGCCGTCGACATCCTGATCAACAACGCCGGCCTGCAGAAGGACGCGCCCCTCGCCGAGATGACGGTGGCCGCCTGGGACCTGGTCATCAACGTGAACCTCAAGGGTCAGTTCCTGTGCGCGCGCGAGGCGGTGCGCACCTTCCGCCGCCAGGGTGTGCGCCACAACGTCTCGCGCCCGGCCGGCAAGATCATCTGCATGAGCTCCGTTCACGACGTCATCCCCTGGGCCGGGCACGTCAACTACGCGGCGTCGAAGGGGGGCGTGGCGATGATGATGAAGTCGATCGCTCAGGAGGTGGCGCCCGACGGCATCCGCGTCAACAGCCTCTCGCCCGGCGCCATCCGCACGCCGATCAACACCGAGGCCTGGAACACCCCCGACGCGTACAAGGCGCTCATGCGGCTGGTCCCCTACCGGCGCATCGGCGAGCCGATGGACATCGGCCGGGTGGCGGTCTGGCTGGCGTCCGACGACGCCGACTACATCACCGGGGCGACGATCTACGTCGACGGCGGCATGACGCTTTATCCCGGGTTCGAGTCAGGAGGGTAGGGTGTGGGCGGCCGCTGTCAGCGCGCGGTCGCGAAGCTGCATTCCCAGCGGGCGATCTCCGGCTCCAGCACCGGCCGCTCGTCGGCGTGCGCGTCCGCCAGCCCGCGCAGGCGGGCCAGCAGCGGGCGCGCCTCGTCGTGGCGCTGCTCGGCCAGCAGGCGGCGCAGCTCGTAGCGCAGGTGGATCATCTCTCGCGCCTCGAAAAAATCCATGAAAACCCCCTTCACGTACCACACTAGAGCGCGCGCGCAGCCCGTCAAATTTTTCGTCGCCGCGCCGCCCACCGTCGGCGCGGGCGAGCAATTTTCCGGCAAAGAGGCTAAATTTCGCGGCACGACATGCTGCACGCGACCGACGACCTGCGGATCGAGAAGATCCGCCCGCTGATCCCGCCCGCCATCTTGATGGAGGACCTGCCGCTCAGTGAGGCGGCGTCGGCCACCGTGGCCGACAGCCGCGTCGCCATCGCCCGCTGCCTGCGCGGCCACGACGATCGCCTGGTGGTGGTGGTGGGGCCGTGCTCGATCCACGACGTGGCCGCCGCCCGCGAGTACGCCCAGCGCCTGCGCGGCCTCGCCGCCGAGCTCGGCGACGCGCTGATGATCGTCATGCGCGTCTACTTCGAAAAACCGCGCACCACCGTCGGGTGGAAGGGGCTCATCAACGACCCGCACCTGGACGGCACGTTCAAGGTCAACGACGGCCTGCACCTGGCGCGCAGCCTGCTGCTTGATCTCGCCGAGATGGGCTTGCCCTCCGGCTGCGAGTTCCTGGACACCATCACCCCGCAGTACATCGCCGACCTGGTCAGCTGGGGGGCCATCGGCGCTCGCACCACCGAGAGCCAGGTCCACCGCGAGCTGGCCTCCGGCCTCTCGGTCCCGGTCGGTTTCAAGAACGGCACCGACGGCAACGTCCAGATCGCGATCGACGCGGTCCACGCCGCCAGCCACCCGCACCAGTTCCTGTCGGTGACCAAGCAGGGGCTGTCGGCCATCGTCGCCACGCGCGGCAAC
>DATKEU010000491.1:0-7181 GCA_035544495.1 Polyangia bacterium
TTTGCTTGACGTCGATGGTGTAATTCACCCACTCGCCGTACTGCGTCCAGCTGATGTAGAGCTTGCCTGCGTCCACGGGCGTCCCGTCATCGCTGTGGTCAGTCCCCGCGCGCGTGCTGCGCAGGTCGACGTTGTCGCCAGTGCGGAACTTTGCCTCCGGCAAGGTTGGATCGGTCATCATCGCCATGCGCGCGCCGGTGTTGCCCAGATCGGTGTCGTGATACGCGACGCCTTCGCCGCCCGTGTCGTACAGCGAGGCTTGGATGGTGCCGGGCACCACCGCCGGCGTGCCGTTCCATGGGTGGCCGTGGTAGGTGACGGGCGAATCGACGCCTCCGTCGGCGGGAGGTTCGGCGATGGGCGGCGCGTCCGGGACGGTGTCCCCTCGGCCGGCGCTGCCATCGCCGGTATCGCTCGCCAGGTCCTTCCGCGGCCCGTCGGCGCGGGCATCGCGGCCATCGCGGCCGCCGTCCCCGGTCGAGGCCATCGTGAGATCGCCGGCGTCGCCGTCGCCGGGCAGGTGCATGGCCGCGCCTTCTTCCTTCTGGCAGCCGCCGAACAGCGTGGCCGAAAGACCCCCCACGGAGGCCGCGACCGCCATCCAACAGACGGACAATCGCGATCGCTCAACCAGAAACCCATTCCCCACGCCCCCAGGCTTCATAAGTTTCCTTGAAAGTCTAACCAAGTGGGCGGCACTTTTCCTTGAATTGTTGTACGGACCGATTCCCGAATCTTCCGCCCGGAGCACCGAGCTCACGCGCGCCGCGTCTTTTGCCGGCGAAAGCTGGAAGTACGGGCTCGCGATCGGGGCTTGCGCGAAGAGACACCCCGTCACGCACGGGCGCTGTGGCAGGCGTGGTCGGTCCGACGGTGACCGAAATTGAACGTAGTATTGGTAGGTTTCGCCGCCACCTTCGAAGGCACGCCAGACGAGTCTATCGGTCAGCCACCGTCCGACGCCAATCACGCGAGTCACGCCAACCGGGCAAAGGGGGTCCGTCATGGTCCGCTGTTTCCAGCGCGTTTCTTTCTCCGCGACAATTTGCCTTTTCGGAGCCCTGGTCTGGTTCGTCCCGTCCTGCGGCGGCTCGGGTCCGGGTGGCGGCATGATCGGCGGCAACGGCAACGGCGGCAGCGGCAATCCGAACGGCGGCAACGGCTCGGGTGGCAACGGCCCGGGAGGCGGGAACAACGGCATGACCCAGGCGCCCCCGGCCAAGTGCGCCGGCGGCGTCGAGAACGCCACCGCCACAGCGATCGATTTCTCGAACAACCTGGTCGCGTCGCCTTCGCCGCCCGGAGGCCTGACGCCGGCCAGCGCGCCACAGATCGTCGTCTTCGGCTGGGACGACGTGGAGAGCACGGAGGGGATCACCTTCGTCAACACTCTCTACGGCAGCTTGATGAACCCCGACGGCAGCAAGAGCCACTGCAACCTGAACCCGAACGCCTGCTACGGCGAAGGCGGCGCGCCGCCCGTCGGCAAGTACACCTGCGGCAACGGCACGCTGTCGCTGACCAAGGACATGGTGACCCTGCCCAGCTTCGACATGGGCAACCACACCATCGATCACCTCGAGGGCTACGAGGCGCTGGGCGGCTGGAGCGGCATCCCGGCGGAGTGGAAAGACACGGTGAACGGCGGCTGGAAGTTCACGAACGACAAGGGCCCGGGCCTGTTCATCGACCAGCCGACCTGGACCGGCGTCATCAGCGCCAACGACGCCGAGCTGAAGAGCCTGTACGGCACCGGGGTCGGCAAGACCATCACCATCGGCGGGTTCCGCGCCCCGCGTCTCGAGATCAACGACGCCGGCCTCAATGCCATGAAGGCCTTCGGCTACACCTATGACCAGGACCTGGAAGAGATCATGCCGGAGGGTTTCTCCGACGCCGCCATCGCCATCGATACGCCGGGGAAGAAGGGCTTCAACTGGATCCCATGGCCGTACACGCTGGACAACGGCTCGCCCGGCATCTGGAACCAGCAGGCCGACGACGCAACCATCAACTACATCTCGAACTATCCGACGGGCCTGTGGGAGATCCCCGTCTATCAGGTCTATGTCCCCAGCGCGAACGGCCTGGGCAAGGCCATCGCCGACTCGATGCTGAAGTCGGACAACCCGATGAGCTGCGTCTTCCCGCCCGACACGGCGGCCGATCAGAAGCAGCACTGCTATCTGGGCGCGGGCGAGCTGTCGCCGGGCGACTCCGTCAAGGAGGTCACCGCCTTCGACTTCAACACGTTCATCTATTCGCGCATGACCGCCGATCAGTGGCTGGCGGTGATGAAGCACTCGTTCCTGCTGCGTTACTACGGCAACCGGGCGCCGCTGACCTACGGCGCCCACCCGGTCGAGTACACGGCGCCCTATGACAGCTACACGCTGATGGTGCAGGCCAACAACTACGGCTACCGGGACGTCCTCACGTACACGACGTACGACAAGCGGCAGATGGCGATGCAGTCCTTCATCAACTGGATCAAGAACGATCCGGTGCTCAGCCAGGACACGTACTTCCTGTCGGCGGCGCAGCTGGCGGCGTACATGAAGGCGCCCTTCGACAAGGCGGGCAAGCCCGCCACCGCCGACACGGTGGCCACGCCGGATTCGAACGGCATCTTCAAGCGGCTGACCTGGGTCAACCGCGGCGCGATGGTGACGGTCGTCGACGGCAACACCGCCGACATCGTCTTCCCGGTGTCGACGGCGGCGGCGGCGCCGGTGTCGGTGGCGGCGGGCGTGGCGGCGGGCTCGCTGAAGAACCTGTCGCACATCGACATCAAGTACACGACCGACGTTCCCTTCCGCATCCGCCTGCTGCCCGCCGACGGATCGCCGACGATGACGGTGCTGCTGGCGGGCGTGGGCGGCGATCGAACGGCGCGCATCCGGGTCAAGGACTTCATGCCCGGCCCGGAGGCGACCGCCGCGCAGGTGACGGCGGCCGGGCTGGTCGGCGGCGACTACATGGCCAAGGTCGCCGGGATCGCGTTCGAGTCCGCCGCCACGGCGGTCACGGGAGGCAAGATGTTCACGACCCACATCGATCAGCTGACCCTGCACGGCGCCGACACCACCGCGCTGTGCACGCAGTAAGACCGGCGCGCGCAGCGCGCGGGGCGGCCCTGGCCGTCGCGGCCGCGCTGCTGGGGCTTCCCGCTGTTCGCCCGGTGAACGCCCACGCGCCGACGTTCGCGGTGTACAGCAAGTACGAGGCGACGGCGCGCGGGCGGCGGATCGCCTTCGTGTTCGCCCTCGATCGACCGGCGGTGCTGCGGCTGATCGAACACGACGTCACGCACGCCACCGTCGACGTGGCGGCGCTGCCGGCGCAGCGGGCGTTCTTCTCGGGCTACCTGTTCGCGCGTTTCACCGTCAGCAACGACGGCGTCCCCTGCGCTCACCCCGCTCAGTTGAGCCGCTTCTCGTGGGACGCGACCACCCAGCGCGTGCTGGCGGTGACCAGCTTCGTCTGCCCCGGCGACCTCGACCAGCTGACCATTCGATCGCTGGTCACGCACGACATGCCGACCTCGCACGAGCTGGTCGGCGATCTGTCGTACGCCGGCGCCGAGACGCGCAGCACCTTCAGCGGCGACGACGTGGAGGCCCGCGTGAACCTGCCCGAGCTGGTGGCCGCGGGCAGCCAGCCGGAGCGCCGCCCGCGCACCCCGCGCCGGACCTTTTCGTACGTCGGCGTCCCCGATCGCGAGCGCCGGTACGACGAGATCGCGAACGCCGAGCTCGGCGGCGGCGGCGCGCTGCTGGCGGCGGCCGCCGCGTCGGTGGCGGCGCCCGAGAGCGGCCTCTCCTTGGTGATCTCCTTCGTCGGCCAGGGCATCCGCCACATCTTCACCGGCGCCGATCACGTGCTGTTCATCGTCACGTTGATGCTGGCGGTGGCGTCGTGGCGGCGGCTGGCGGTGATCGTGACCTCGTTCACGCTGGCGCACAGCCTGACGCTGGCGCTGGGGGCGCTCGGCTGGGTGGTGGTGCCGTCGCGCATCGTCGAGCCGCTGATCGCGCTGACCGTGCTGGCGGTGGCCGCCGACGCGCTGGCGCGGCCGGCGAGCTCGGCGCGCGCCGGGCTGACGTTCGCGTTTGGCCTGGTCCACGGCTTCGGCCTCAGCGGCGCGCTGCGCGCCATCGGCCTTCAAGGCGCGCCGCTGGCGCGCGCTCTCTTGGGGTTCAACCTGGGCGTCGAGATCGGACAGCTGCTGATTGTCCTGCCGCTGTTCCCGCTGGTGCTGTGGCTGCGGGCGCGCCCCGGCGTCTACCCGCGTGTGCGGCGCGGGATGTGCGCGGCGGTGGCGGCGGTGGCGGCGATCTGGTTCGTGCTGCGAATCGTGGAATGAAGGGAGGGAAGGCAAGGGGGGCGGCGACGGCGGCTAGAACAGCGAGCCCTGCGCCGGCCGCGCCGGATGCGGGGCCGGCGCGATGCAGGCCGGATCGTCGTTGCGCACGCTGTTGACCCGCTTCGAGACCGGCGTCGCCGCCAGCGCGTCGGCGGGCGCGGGCGCCAGCAGCGGCGCGGCGTCGGCGGGTGGCGCCGTCAGCCAGCGGTCGAGATCGGCGGGCGGGATGATCACTGGCATGCGATCGTGAACGGGCCGGATCAGCTCGTTCGGGCGCGTGGTCAGCACGGTGAAGCGCGGGCGGCTGCTCTCGGCGAGGTGCGCGCCCGCTTGAAAGAGGGCGCCCAGCAGGATCAGCCCGCCACCCGGGCGGTGGTACCAGAACGGCGGCTGGCCGTCGCCCGGCCATTCGTAAAACCCGTCGGCGATCAGGGCGCAGCGGCGATCTTTGAAAGCATCGCGAAAGCCCGCCCCCGTTCCCACCTGCTCGCCGCGCACGTTGATGAGGGGCCGCCCGCGCGCCGTCTGATAGCCCCACACCGCCGGCGACACCACGCGCCGATCGGCGCCGGCGCGGACGATCCAGGCGGTGTCCGACGGCGCCACATTCCAGCGCGGCTTGTACAGCGCGGCGTCCTCGGCCGCCACCTCGGCGTCCAGCGCCTCGGCGATGTCGCCCAGGTTCTCGTTCGTCAGCGTCGTGCGCGCGCACATCCCCGGATGTTAGCGCGCGGCGCCCCGGCCGCACCTACGACAGGAACGGCTTCTGGATCGCGTGGGCGTTGGCGCCGAACTCGTGCGCCTCCCGGGCGCGCCCCAGCCGGCCGAGCAGCAGCGACGTCTTCGCGTACGCCTGATCGAACGCCGGCTCGATCTCGGCCACGCGCGCCTTCCGTGCCGACGCCGGCCCGCGCGTGACGGCCGTACAGACGCTGCAGCTCCGGAGTGCAGAACTGGACGGCGTCACAGTGGGCCAGCAGCTCCTTGAGCTTCGTGACCTCGTAGGGATCGGTGTAAAAGCGCGCGAACGGGTTCGCAGCGCGCGGCGGGCGCGGTGGATGTGGAGCGCGTCGACGGAACAGACGCCGTCGATCGCGGCCAGCGCGTGGCCGGGCCCGGCGATGCGATAGTACCAGTCGCCGCAGCGCTCGTTGGTGGCGAGGCTCAGCTGGCCGATCAGCATCGCGCGGTCGAAGCAATGTGGGTCTCGGACACCATTCGCTGCTGCGGAGAACGGATGGACGCTCCCGGAACTTGACCCGCGTCAGGCCGGCGTCGCACCGATGGCCCGCGCGCCGCGCGCATCGGTCGCGAGCTCGGCTCAACGCGAGACGCGGGCGCCGCTGCTCGCCGGCGGCTCCCAGCGCAGCAGCGCCGCGGCTGCGCCGATCAGCAGGACGTTGCGCAGGACCGTCAGCGCCGTGATCGGCCCGCCGCCGGTGCCAAAGCAGCCGCACTCGATGTTGATGCCCCGGGCGTACGCTGTCGCCACCGCCAGGAAGAACATCGCGCAGAGTGCCGCCGCCGCCAGCGCCGCCGGGCGCCGCCACGCCACCGGCGCCAGCAGCAGCGCCGCGCCGACCAGCAGCTCCGTCAGCGGCAGCGCCGCCGCCAGGAAGGGCGCCAGAGCCGGCAAGAGCTGGTAGTTGGCGATCTCGGTGGCGAACGCGCCCGGGTCGCGCAGCTTGAGTGCGCCCGCCACGACCAGCAGTGCGCCCAGCCCCGCCCGCAGCGCCAGCAGACCCACGCGCTTCACGGGGTGATTCCCTTTTGCGCCTGGCAGTCTGGACAGGGCCCGCTCGAGCAAGCCAGCCCCGCCTGGCTCCAGGCTGGAAACCCGCCCGCCAGCACCAGGATGCGCAGGTCGGCGCGCCCGAGCCGGCGGCGCATCTCGTCGGCGACCACCTGGGCGTCGGCGGTGTCGTCGCCGTAGACCACCAGCGTGTGACGGCCGGCCAGCTGGCCCGCGGCGGCGTCGGCGACGGATCCCGAGGCGGCGCAGGGCAGGTGGATCGCGCCGCTGACGTGGCCCACCGCGAACTCGGCGGGGGCGCGCACGTCGGCGATGACTGTGTCCGGATCGCCGCACAGCCGGACCGCGTCGGCGGGCGCCACCACCAGCACCGGAGGCGCCGCGCCCGGTTGTGTCCCGCCCGGCGCCGCCGTGCACAGGACGGGCGGCGCGAACGAACGCAGCGACACGCCGCCCGGGCGCACGGTGTTCACCACCAGGCCGAGAGCCATCGACCCGCCGAGGAGCAGCGCCGCGCGCGTGACCAGCGAACCCATGCCTCAAGGCTAGCAGGCGTTCGTCAGGCGAACGTTCCGCCGTTCCAGCCCCACAGGTGCCCCTCGACGTCGCCGAACTCGATGTAGATGCGATCGGCGGGGACGTTCAAGGCAGGCGACAGGCGCTGGCAGATCGCCGCGCTGAGCGCTTCGGTGTCGGCGGGGGTCATCGTGCCGACGTTGCGGACGGCGGCGAAGCAGGCTGGCGCCGGCTGTCCGCCGAACGTCATGTCCAGGTCCGGCAGCAGGCACGTCATGCACCAGCGCTCGGGTTTGCCGAACGCCTTCGCCAGCAGACGAGAGAGCTCGCCGAGCAACGCGGCCTTGGCCGGCGCCGCCGGGGCGGGGGCCGAGGTGTAGATCTGAATCAGCGGCATGCCCCGTCATAGCGCACCCCGCGGGGCTGCTGTCAAACGCGGCGCCGCTGGCGGTCGCGCCGAAGGCGCGAGGGTGGAAAGGGTGGGCTGTCCGTCCGCCCGCGTATGCAGCCTGCCCGTGAAATACGGAGACAGGCTGCTGGCCAGCG
>DATKEU010000492.1:0-32507 GCA_035544495.1 Polyangia bacterium
GAGCTCCTGGCGGCGGGCCTTTACACCGAGGCTGGCTGGGAGGCCGAACGCAGCGAGCGCGACGTCATCAAGCACCTTGGCTCGACGGCCGGCCTGCTGACGATGCTGGACGTTTACCGGCGGGGCGAGAACTTTCACCGCGCCTACCAGCTGGCCGAGGGGCAGGGCGGCGAGGCGCTGGCGGCGGCGCCCGCCGGGACGGCGCGCGCGCTGTGGGAGGCGGCGTATCCGCGCGCCTACGCCGATCTGGTGGAGAAGTTCGGCCCCGGCGCCGGCAACCCCGATCTTTTTCTCTACGCGATCATGCGCAAGGAATCGGGCTACTCGCCCGACGACGTCTCCTACGCCGACGCACGCGGCCTCCTGCAGATGATCCCGCCCACCAGCGCGCGCGTCGCCGGCCTGGTGGGCGATCCCTTCTTCGCCGACGAGCTGTTCGAGCCGGCCGTCAACGTGCGCCTGGGCGCTTCGTACATCGGCGCCCTCTATCGCAAGTTCGGCCAGCAGGTGCCGCTGGCGGCGGGCGCCTACAACGCCGGCCCGCGCGCCATGACCCGCTGGTGCGACCAGCACGCCGGCCACCCGACCGACGAGTTCGTCGAGCTCATCGCCTTCGCCCAGACGCGCGAGTACGTCAAGCGCGTGAGCGGCATCTACGCCCGCTACCGCTTCCTCTACGGCCCGACCCCGTTCGAGCTGCCCCTGACGCTGGATCTGCGCTATCGCCCCGAGGGCCCGGATTACTGAAAGGGATCGTCAGGGGACGACCACCTTCTTGCACTGGTCGCAGGCCGCCGTGCCCTCGCAGGCCTCGCCGAACTGGGTCTGGACGATGCCGTCGCCGCAGTAGGGAGGGGCGCCGCACAGCAGCGTGCACTTGCCCATGCCGTAGGGGTTCGCCTCGTTGTTCGGCCCGAGATCGCACGCCTCGCCGAACGCGCCGTCGACCTTGCCGTCCCCGCAGCGGGGGGCGAACCGGCAGTTGGGGCCGCACGCCTTCGACGTGCCGGTGTAGCTGGACATGTTGACGCCGTCGTCGCACTCCTCGTTGCTTTGCACGATGGCGTCGCCGCACCGGGGCGGCAACGTGCAGTCGGGGTTGCAGGTGCCGTAAAGGCCGGTGTTGAGCCCCGGGCCGAGATCGCACTGCTCGGTGCCGGCAACGACGCCGTCGCCGCACGTCGTCTGACAGACGCTGTGCGAGGTGGTGAAGTTCGTCAGCGTCAGGCGATAGTTGGACGCGAAGGTGTGGCGTTCGGCCTGGAAGACGACGATCTCGTAGACGCTGCCGAGCTGCAGCCCGAAGTTGACGTCACGGCGCGCGTTGCAGTTCATCGTCACCTCGTCGCAGACCGCGCCGTGCCCGTTGTTGGGGTTCAGGATCACGCTGCCGGTCAGCGCCGCGTGCACGCCGCCGATGTTGACGCCGAGTTGCTTGTTGATGAACACCCAGACGTCGTCGTCGCCGGTGAAGTCCAGCTGCTCGTTGCCCTTGTACTCGAACCAGTACCGGACCTCCGACGTGAAGTGGAAGTTGTGCCCGGTGTTCATGTAGTTGCCCCAGCCGAGGCCGTCCAGCGGGAAGAAGGCCGCGTTCGCGTACTGGTACGACTGATTCGCCAGCTGCGCGAAAGTCAGGAACTGCAGCACGGTCTTGTTCAGCGGATCGTCGTGGTACCACTTGGCGAAATAGTCGACGCCCCCCGCGCCGTTGGGCAGCGGGCCCGGCTTGTTGTTGATCGTCGTCGGGGTCTGACCGGCCACGTGCACGGGCTTGCCGTCGGTTCCCAGCGTGTCCATGACGATGCCGACGTCGCCCTGGTTGACGTGCTCGAAGTCGGGGTGGCCGCCGTTCGCCAGCTCGGTGAAGGCCTTGAAGTCGCGCAGCACGATCGGCAAGCGGAACGGGTTCGGCGTGTCGATCACCCGCCCGCAGGTGTAGCCCTTCTCGATCTTGCAGTTGGCGGAGCAGCCGTCGCCGCTGACGGTGTTGCCGTCGTCGCACTCCTGGCCGTTGGCGATGTCGACCGCCAGCAGCAGCCCGTCACCGCACGCCGACGCGCAGGGGCCGCCGGCGGCCGGGCAGATCGGTTCGTTGCGGCAGAACGGCGAGCAGCCATCGCCGGTGTTGTTGTTGCCGTCGTCGCACTGCTCGGAGCCCTCCCGCACGCCGTTGCCGCAGGTGGTCCGCACGCAGGGCTGACCCGGCGTCGGGCAGATCCAGCCGTCTCCCTCGGTCGGTCCCGGCAACTCGACCACGCAGGCCGCCGAGCAGCCGTCGCCGCCGACGGCGTTGCCGTCGTCGCATTGCTCGAGCCCGACCTTGATCCCGTCGCCGCACCTGGCGGCGCGGCAGGCGCCGCCCGCCACGCAGGTCCAACCCGGCTCGATCTGGCAGTTGGCAGAACAGCCGTCGCCGTCGGTCGTGTTGCCGTCGTCGCAGGTCTCGGTGCCGCTGACCCTGCCGTCGCCACAGCGAACGGTCGACACGCACGGCTGGCCAGGCGTCGGGCAGACGAAATTCGTTTCGATGATGCACTGGGTGCTGCACCCGTCGCCGCCCGCCAGATTGCCGTCATCGCATTGCTCGCCGATGGTGACCATCAGCTTGCCGTCGCCGCAAAGGCCGACGTACGTGCACTTCGCGCCCGGGGTAGCGCAGCTGTATCCGGGCTCGACGTGGCACATGCTGGAGCAGCCGTCGCCGTCGGCCGTGTTGCCGTCGTCGCAGCTCTCGCTGGTCTCGAGCAAGCCGTTGCCGCACACCGCCCCGCTGGAACCTGTGTCGGCCGGGCTCTCGGCCGGCGCATCGAGAGCGTCGGCCAGCTCCGCGTCGTCACCACCGCCGCCGCTTCCGGCGTCATCGGTCGCCGCATCGTCGCCGCCGCCCGCGGCGCCGCCACCGCCATCCCCCGGACTGCCGCCCGCGCCGCCGTTGTTCGCCGGCCGATCGTTACAGGCCGACGGGAGGAGCGACGCCGCGCACGCCACCAACACCCAGCCCGCGATGCCTGAACGCCAAATCGATTTCACGCTTGTCCTCCTCGTCAATTCTATTTTTTAAGTTCGTCCGCCGAGCTTTGCTCGAGCAAGGCGGCCGATAAGTCGGGTCGGCCACAAGGTGAGGCGCGACGAGGACAAGCATACTTGAAGGCATGCAACCAGGGAGCAACGAAGCGGACGGGGGACGCCGTTCCTAGTGCGATTCGCGCGGCACCGCCGCGCCGCTCTTACCGACGAGAAATGCGAGGTCGACCCCCTGGTCGGCCTGGTTGACGGTCTCGCAGTACAGCTTCACGTAGCCGCGCACGTCGTGCGGCGGGGGCTGCCGCCAGGCCTTGCGGCGTGCCTCCAGCTCCGCGTCGCTCACGTCGAGATGCAAGCGGCGCGCCTCCACGTCAAGCTCGATCATGTCGCCGCTCCTGACCAGAGCCAGCGGACCGCCGGTGGCAGCTTCCGGCGCGACGTGCAGGACCACGGTGCCGTACGCGGTCCCGGACATGCGCGCATCGGAGACGCGCACCATGTCGGTCACGCCCCGCTTCAGAAGCTTCTGCGGCAGCGCCATGTTGCCGACCTCCGGGAAGCCGGGATAGCCCTTCGGCCCGCAGTTCTTCAGCACCATCACCGAGCTCTCGTCGATGTCCAGATCCGGGTCGTCGACCCGCCGGTGGTAGTCATCGTTGTTCTCGAACACCACGGCGCGCCCGCGATGCTTCATGAGCGCGGGCGACGCCGCCGACGGTTTGAGCACCGCGCCGCTCGGCGCCAGATTCCCTCTCAGCACGGCGATGCCGCCGAGCGGCTTGAACGGCTGCGACAGTGGCCAGATCACCTTCGGGTCGTGGTTCACGGCGTCCCGGACGTTGTCCCAAAGACTTCGGCCACTGACGGTGAGCGCGTCGTTGTGGAGCAGGCCGGCCAGCGCGAGCTCGCGCAGCACGACCGGAAGCCCACCCGCGTAATAGAAATCCTCCATCAGGTATTGCCCCGACGGCATCAGGTTCAAGATGCAGGGCACGCGGCGGCCCAGCCGATCCCAATCGTCCAGCGACAGGTCCACGCCGATGCGGCGGGCGATCGCGATCAGGTGCACCACCGCATTGGTCGAGCCGCCGATCGCGCCGTTGACCGTGATGGCGTTCTCGAACGCGTGCTTGGTGAGGACCATCGACATCTTGAGATCCTCGTGCACCATCTCGACGATGCGGCGGCCCGCCAGGTGCGCGAGGAGAGAGCGCCGCGAGTCCACGGCCGGGATGGCGGCGTTGCCGGGCAGCGCCAGGCCCAGCGCCTCCACCATCGACGCCATCGTGGAGGCCGTGCCCATGGTCATGCAGTGACCGGCCGAGCGCGCCATGCAGCTTTCCAGCTCGCGCAAGTCGCTGCTCTCGATCCGCTGGGTCTTCATCAGCTCGGTCAGCTTCCAGATCTGCGTGCCGGAGCCCACGGTCTGGCCGCGAAAGCGACCGTTCAGCATCGGACCGCCCGAGACCACCAGCGCCGGCAGGTCACAGGAGGCCGCGCCCATCACCAGCGCCGGCGTGGTCTTGTCACAGCCGGTGAGCAGCACGACCCCGTCGAACGGGTTGGCGCGGATGCTCTCCTCGACATCCATGGCCGCCAGGTTGCGAAACAGCATCGCGGTCGGGCGCATGATCGACTCGCCCAGTGACGTCACCGGAAACTCGAGCGGAAACCCGCCGGCGTCGCGCACGCCGCGCTTGACCCGCTCGGCCAGGTCCCGGAAGTGCCCGTTGCACGGCGTGACCTCCGACCAGGTGTTGCAGATGCCGATCACGGGACGGCCGTCGAACTGGTCATCCGGGTGGCCCTGGTTCTTCAGCCACGAGCGGTGAATCACCCCCTTCTGGTCTTCACCGCCGAACCAGGCGCGGCTGCGTAGCTGCTTTCTGCCCTGCGAGTTCGCCATGGCCGGAGATACTGCCACGATGCGAAGGGAAGACGCCGCGGTTTGGACCCGGGACGCCTGCGCTGGCGCCAGCGACAGCTGCTATATTCGACGGTATGGCCAAGTTTCGCGGCACCATTCGCAAGAACGATCTAGAGGGCGGCTTCTGGCAGCTGGTCGCGGACGATGGCACCACGTACACGCTGGAGGGCGCGCTCGCGGGCATCGACGTCGAGGGGGCGCGGGTCGAGATCGAGGGCGCGGTCGATCGCGCCGCGCTGTCGTTCACGATGGCGGGCCCGACGCTGAAGGTGAAGTCGGGGAAGCGCGCGTAACGCGCCCCCGGCACCGATCCTAGTGTTTCGGCCGGCGCAGCACCTTCAGCTGCACGGCGACCGACCCGGCGCGCAGCATGCCCAGCTGGCGGGCCGCCGCCTCCGACAGGTCGATGATGTGGCTGTTGCAGGCGCAGCGATCGTTGATGCGCACGTCGACCGAGGCGCCGCCGCTCGGCCGCGTGACGCGCACCCAGGTCCCGAGCGGCAGGTCGGCGTGGGCGGCGGTGAAGGCGCGCGGGTCGTATCGTTCGCCCGAAGCGGTCCGGCGGCCGGCGAAGGAGCGCGCGTAGTAGCTTGCCTTGCCGGTCTGGATGGCATCGCGGCCGGTGGCGCAGCCGGGCAGCGCGGCGGCGATCAGCGCGGCCAGCGCGGCGGCGGCGATCCTATGCCGCGGGCGGCGGATCGTCGTCACCGTTGTCGCCAGAGCGGCCACCCGGGTTCGTCGACGGGCCGTCGTCCAGCAGCGTGGGGTCGCCGTCGCCGCGCGCGGCGGCCTGGCGATCGGCGCGGCTCTCGATGACGCCGATGCCGTACTTCTCCAGCTTGTAATAGAGCGCGCTGGTCTTGATGCCCAGCAGGCGCGCGGTCTCGGTCTTCACGCCGCCGGACTTGTCGTACGCCTTCTGGATCAGCTGGCGTTCCAGATCCTCCAGGATCTCCGGCAGCGTCATCTGGCCGCTGGGGACGGCCAGCGTTCCGTCGCCGCCGCCGCCGCCCCGGAGCTGTTCGGGCAGGGCGCCGGTTCCGATCAGGTCGCCCTCGGCGAAGACCAGCGCCTGCTCGATCACGTTCTCCAGCTCGCGCACGTTGCCGGGCCAGCTGTAAAGGCACAGGCGCGCCAGCGCCGCGTCGTCGATGCCCTTGATGGCGGGGTTCGTGCGCCGGCCCAGCTTCTCGATGAAGTGGGTCACCAGGCGCGGGATGTCCTCCTTGCGCTCGCGCAGCGGCGGCACGTAACAGGGGACGACGTGCAGGCGATAGAACAGGTCCTCGCGAAAGCGGCCGGCTTCGACCTCGGCCCTGATGTCGCGGTGGGTGGCGGAGATGACGCGCACGTCGACGCGGATGGTCTCCTCGCCGCCCACGCGCTCGAACTCGCGCTCCTGCAGCACGCGCAGCAGCTTCAGCTGCAGGCCGGCCGTGACATCGCCGATCTCGTCGAGGAACAGCGTCCCCTTGTCGGCCAGCTCGAACCGCCCCAGCTTGCGCTTGATGGCGCCGGTGAAGGCGCCCTTCTCGTGGCCGAACAGCTCCGACTCCAGCAGCGTCTCGGTCAGCGCGCCGCAGTTGACCTTGACGAACGGGCCGTCGGCGCGGCGCGAGCGCGCGTGGATGGCGCGCGCCACCAGCTCCTTGCCGGTGCCTGATTCGCCGTGGATGTAGACCGAAGCGTCGGTGGGCGCGACTTTCTCGATGATCTGGAAGACGGCGCGGATGGCCGGCGTCTCGCCGACGATCTCGGTGAAGCCATAGCGGGCGGCGGCGTCGGCGCGCAGGGCGGCCGATTCGGCCTCGGCGCGCTCGCGGGCCTGGCGCTCCTTGACCAGCTCCAGCGCGCGTTCGACCTTCAGGCGCACCACCTCGGGCGCGAACGGCTTCTGCAGGAAATCGAAGGCGCCGATGCGCATCGCCTCGACGGCGGTCTCGACGGTGCCGAAGGCGGTCACCACCATCACCGGGCAGGCGGGGTTCTGCTCGCGCACGCCGCGCACGACCTCGATGCCGCCCGTCCCCTCCATCTTGAGATCGGTGATGACGAAATCAGCGCCGCGGCGCCGGAACAGCGCCAGCCCGTCGGCGCCCGACGGGGCCACCAGCGCTTCGTGCCCCATGCGGCGCACCGTGGCGGCCAGGCCTTCGCGCATGGTTTCGTTGTCGTCGACGATTAAAATACGCGCCATGGGAAAGGTTCAGGATAGCCTATCGGCTTTCCCGCTGTCCCGATGAGCGATCCTCCCGACGACCGCCTGGCCCGCCTCGCCGATCACGCACTGTCGCTCGTGCGCCGCGAGATCCGCGCCATGCCCGGCTATACGCCTGGCGAGCAAGTGCCCGGCGCCATCAAGCTGAACACCAACGAGTCCGCCTATCCGCCGTCGCCGCGGGTGATGGAGACGCTGGGGCGCATCGCCGACAATTCGCTGCGGCTTTATCCCGATCCGGTCAGCCGTAAACTGCGCGAGGCGGCGGCGGCGCGCTATGGCGTCTCGCCGGACCAGGTGCTGGCCGGCAACGGCTCCGACGATTGCCTGACCATCCTCTACCGGGCGTTCCTGGCGCCGGGCGATCGCGTGATCTGCCCCTGGCCGACGTACGGGCTCTACGACACGCTGGCCACGCTGCAGGGCGCGGCCATGACCACCACGCCGTTCGTGATCACGGGCGACGGCAAGCGCTGGCTGTTGCCGCCGCCGCTGGGGCCGGATCCGGCCAAGATGATCCTGATCGCCAACCCCAACAACCCGTCGGCCACGCTGATCCCCGTCGAGGAGCTGCGCCGCCTGGCCGATCAGTCGAGCGGGCTGCTGGTCGTCGACGAGGCCTACGTCGACTTCGCGGGCGACGGGGCCAGCATCCTGCCGTGGCTGGGCGAGCACCCGAACCTGGTCGTGCTGCGCACGTTCTCGAAGAGCTTCAGCCTGGCCGGGGCGCGCCTGGGTCTCTTGTTCGCGGCGCCGGCGCTGATCGCGCAGCTGACGAAGGTCAAGGACAGCTACAACGTCAACGTGCTGACGCAGGCGCTGGGCGCCGTGGCGCTGGAAGACCGCGCGTACCACGAGGAGGTGGTGCGCAAGACGCTGGCGGAGCGGGCGCGCCTGGAGGCGGCGCTGGGGGCGCTGGGCCTGCGCTGGCCCGAATCGCGCGCGAATTTCCTGCTGTGCGAGGTGGGCGACGAGGCGGAGGCGGTGTATCGCGCGCTCAAGCGCGAGGGCGTGCTGGTCCGCTGGTGGGACACGCCCGAGCTGTCGACGCGCCTGCGCATCACCGTTGGCAAACCGGAGGAGAACGCCCGGCTGATCGCGGCGCTCACGCTCTTGCTGGGACCGGAGACAGTGCCGTAGCGGCTAATCGCTGCGCCTGATTTTCTCCGCTTCGCCGGCCGCGTCGAGCTGGATGTACGCGAGATTCGGCTCGGGCGCCCACGATTCGCTGTTGGGGCGGGCGAAGCGCCGTTGCAGGTGGGTGAACGCGGCCGGGCTGCGCGCGCCGAAGATCAGGACGTGGCGTCCGGGCAAGAATGCGTCGCGCACCAGCAGGCGATACGAGCGATCGCCGTCGCTGGCGCCGGCGGCGATGGGCAGCGGCGCGCGCGCGGCCAGACGGCGGACGACGCGGTTCGTGGCGCCGTCGCCGATCAGGATCAGGTGCAGGCGCGCGGTCAGCTCGTCGGTCAGGTCGCGATCGGCGAGGACGGGGAAGCGCGCGCGCACGCCTGGGCCCCAGTCGGCCAGCGCTTCGGCCAGGCGGCGCGCCGCCGCCACCGTGGCGGCCGGTCCGTCGGTCCCGTAGACATAGGCGTGCGGGCCCTGGCGCGGCAGGCTGCGGCTGGCCAGGCCGACGACGGCGACGGGGGGCGGCTCGCCGCTGACCGGCGCGGCGACGGGGTGCCAGCGCCCGCCGTCGCGCGCGAAGCTGAGCGCGTCGCCCGCCGGGCCGTTGTAGATCGCGCTCGGGATCGCGCTCGCGTGCGCGCTTGCGCCGGCGGGGCCGTCTTCCACGCGCACCGTGATCGTCCGGGCGGGCGCGACGAACGCCCGATCGAACAGCAGCGAGAACCCGCTGGCGCCGGCCACGCGCACCTTGAAGGCGCCGTCCCGCTGGCGAGCGTCGATCTCGGCCGGCGCGCGGTCGATGCGATCGATGCGCGTCCAATACGCCCGCGCGTGGCGCAGCGACGCCGCCTTGAACCATACGCGCGCCGGGAACGCCGGGCGGCGGATCCCCTCCAGCAAGCGAAAGACGTTGCCGTCGCGGTAGGCGTCGTCCCAGGCGTTGTGGCCGACGCCGGGCAGCTCGACGTAGCGCACGCTCTTGCCCAGCCAGCCGAGGGCCTTGAATCGATCGCGCATGCGGCGCGAATCGCCGACGGGGACGACGCGGTCGGCGTCGCCGTGAAAGAAGAAGACACGCTGGTTGAGGGCGTTCTCGGCCAGGCCGGGCGGCATTCCCAGCTCCAGCGCGTCCAGGTCGTAAAGCGCGCGATCGCGGTCGTCGATCCACTGGCGCGGATCGACGACGCCGCACACCGGGACCAGCGCCGCGAACAGATCGGGGTGGGAAAGCCCGATCGACCAGGTGCCGCCGCCCCCCATCGACAGGCCGGTCAGATAGATGCGATCGCGATCGACGTTGTACGCGCGCCGGACGTCGTCGATCGCGCGCAGGACGTCGTCCTCGCCCAGGCCGTCGTACGCCATCAGCTCGCCGCCGCCCAGGGGCGAGAGCACCAGCATGGGCGGATCGGGCCACGCGCCGTCGTCGCCGCGCATGCCGAGCGCGCGGCGCAGGTTCTCGACGTGGGTGGAGAACGCGCCGTGCACCGCCACCAGCAGTGGCCACGGGCGTTCGGGCGTGTAGGCGCGCGGCACCAGCAGCGCGGCGGCGTGCTCGGCCGGGTCGGTCGGCGAGGGAGTGCCGAAGGTGCGCAGCACGAATCCCGTCGGCGCCGCTGCCGGCGGCGCGTCGGCGCGGGCGGCGAAACCGGCGGCGGCGGCCAGCGCGGCTCCGAGAAGGACGGGGCGCGGCGGGCGCCGTCGCTTCATCGGTGCGGGTGAAACAGCGAGCGCAGCCCGGTCGCCGCCGGTTTCTTCTTCAAGCTGACGGCCAGCTTGCCGTCGTGGGTGCCGCGCACGGTGACCTGCTTCTTCGCCGGCGTGTAGCCGTCCTTGACGAAGGTCAGCTCGTACGTGTTGTCGGTCTTGAAGCGCAGGTTGATCGGCGTTCGCCCCAGCACGCGCCGCTTGATGCGCACCACGGCGCCCACCGGCTCGCTGGTGATGTGCAGCGAGATGGTGATGTACGGCGCGGCAGCCGGTTTGGGCTGCGCGGGCGGGGGCGGCGCCGCCCCCATCGTCGATGGCTTTCCCGAGCCAGGGAGCCGGGCGGCGCTGGCGGGCAGCGCGGGCGGGCTGGACGGCGGCGGGCTGGGTTTCGCCGGACTGGCGGCGGGTCTCTTCTCGCCGCTGGTACCGGCGGTCGCCTTCGTGACCTCCGGCTTTGCCGGCGTCGCGCCCGGCGGTTTCGCGGGCGGCGGCGGCGCCGGCTTCTTGGCGGCGACCGTCTTGCGTGGCGGGGGCGGCGGCGCGGCTTCCTCCTCGCCGATCACGGTCGTGGCGGCGTTGGGGTCGGCCTTGCGCAGCAGCGTCTCCTCGTCGGTGTCATCGTCGTCGCTGTCGTCCTCGGGCGGATGACCGGCGGCCATGCCCCCGTCGGCGGCCGGGGCGCTGGCCACCACCGCCGGTTCGGCCGCGGCGGGCGCCTGAGCCGCGGGTTTCACGGCCGGGCCCGGCGCCGCTCGCCCCGCGTCGGCGGCGGCGGCGCTGGCGGCGGGCGCCGGTGTCGTCGCTGCCGTCGTCGCGGGCGCCGTTGCTGCCGCCGCCGCGGGCGTGGCGGGCGCCGCCGGGCTCGCCGCCGGGCTCGCCGGCGCCGGCGCGGCGGGGACCTTGGCCGGCGCGGATGCCGTCTTGTCGCGCGCCGCCGGCTCGGGCGCCGCCGGTTCAGGCGCCGTCGCTGATGGGCGGTTCATCGGCGTCTCCTGAACCCAGCCCTTCTGGGCGGCCCACTCGGCGAAATAGCGCAGGCCGATCACCGCGCCCAGCGCCATGATCGCGCCCAGCCAGAAACCGCGAAAGTGGCGCGGCCGATCTTTCTTGGCGTTCGCAGGCCTGGCGGCCGCGTTTTCAGCGTCGACCGTCGTGGGCGTCAGCGGCGGCGTCGCCTCGCGCGGCGGCGTCGCGGCGGCGCGCGCCGGCGTCGGCAGCGGCGGCGGCGTCGGCGGCGCCACCTCGGTCATGGCGGCGGCCAGGTCCAGGTCGCCGAGCTCGAACGACGTGCCGGCGTTCAGGTCCGTTCCCCCGTTCCCCGACCCGGACGCCAGCGGCGGCATGCCCAGGCGCTTGCTGATGGTGGGCGCGCCGTCGCGGCGTTGCAGCTGCGCCAGCCACTGCTTCAGCTCCGTCTGCCCGGCCGACTGATACTCGCCGCGCAGGGCGCGCTCGATGTCGGCCAGCATCTCGTCGGCGGTCTGATAGCGCTCGGCCGGGACGCTGCGCATGGCGCGGTTCATCACCCGCACCAGCACCGGCGACAGCGACGGCTTGACCTTGTCGGGCGGGACGAACTCGGCCCGCTGCACGCGCGACAGCGTCTCCAGATCGTTCGTTCCCTCGAACGGTTGCTTGTCGGTCGTCATCAGGTACAGCACGCTGCCGACGGAGAACAGATCCGACCGCCGGTCGATGACGGCGCCGTTCGCCTGCTCGGGCGACATGAACGCCACCTTCCCCTTGATGACGCCGGCGGCGGTCTGCTCGCGCTTGCGCTGGGCCTTGGCGATGCCGAAATCGGCCAGCTTCACCTCGCCTTGCTCGCTCAGCAGCACGTTGTTGGGGCTGACGTCGCGGTGAACGATCCCCAGCGGATGCCCCTTTTGCGTCTTCCCGTGCGCGAAGGAGAGCGCCCGGCACAGCCCGGCCGCCACGTACAGCGCCAGCGCGGGCGGCCACGCCACCTGCGCCGCGCGCGCGCGCTTGAGCACCTGGTGCAGGTCCCAGCCGTCGACCAGCTCCAGCACCAGAAAATAACGGCCGCCCGACACGCCCAGATCCAGCACCTGCACCACGTTGCCGTGGTTCAGGCTCATCGAGATGTGCGCCTCGTCGATGAACATGTTGCGGAACTGCGGATCGGCGGAGAACGCGGTGTGGATGCGTTTGAGCACCACCGGCTTCTCGAACCCCTCGGCCCCGTGCTGGGTGCCGAGGAATATCTCCGCCATCCCGCCGTCCGCCAGCTTGCCGACGATCGTGTAGCGTCCGTGAACGGCCATGCTTCGAAGTTGTTTAAGGTACCATCGCGAACGCCGCGTGCCGAGTTCAAGCGCGCAAGGTAGATTGAAGGCGTGATGAACGTGTTTCGCATGTACGCGCGGACCGCCGCGGAGGCGGCGCGCCTGGCCGTGCGAGCCTGGCCACTGGCGCTGGCCCTTCCCGCGTACGGGGGGTTGCTGATCGCCGTGCTGCTGCTGACGTCATCGCTGGGCGTGGTGGGCGGCATCGCCGCCGGATTCGGGATGGCGGCGATCGGGTCCAGCTACTTGCACCTTCTGGCGCTGGCGGTGTCGGACCGGCGCATCGGCGGCAGCGACATCAAAGAGAGCTTCGGCGCTCGCATCTGGGACGTGGTCAGCGTGATGTTTGCGTTCTGGATCATCAACCTGCTGGTCGGCGCGCTGGTCAGCACCGCCCCCAAAGGTCCGATCATCGCGGTGCTGATTGGCCTCGCGATGGCGGTGTTCTTCAACCCGGTGCCGGAGCTCTTGTACCAGAGCGCGACGCGCTCCTTCGCGCTGCTCATCGAGGCGGCGCGCTTCATCTCGGCGCGCGGGCTCGAGTGGCTGTTCCCGAACTTGATCCTCGGCGTGGTGCTGCTGCTCCCGACCGGCGTCCTCGGCGCCGGCGTGCCGATGGGCGAGCGCGTGCTGAGATTGACGGAGCTGTTCTCGATCGCCGGGCTGCTGAAGACGATCCTGGGGTCGCTGGTGTTCGCCCCGCTGCTGCTGGTTTTCCTGCACTGGGCGATGATCTTCCGCGGCCTGCTCTTCCGGGCGCTGACCAGCGGCGGCGGTCGCCCGCAGGCGGTGCGCGACATCTGGGGAAGTCGGTAGCGACACCCGACATGACGACGGCACGGGCGGCGACGGGTGCGGGCACCGACCTCTTCGGAATCGCCGAGAGCTATCACGACGCGCGCGGCACGCTGCACGCCACGCCGCCCGCCACGCGCGCGGCCATCCTGGCGGCGATGGGCGTCTCGCGGGCCGAGCCGGCGGTGCCGATCGCGCCCGCGCCGCCGCCCGTGCGCGTGGTGGGGCCGGGCGACGCGCGCACCGTCGACGGCGGCGCCACGCTGACCCTGGAGGACGGGACGCGCCTTCGCGTCGCCGCGGGCGCCGAGCTGCCGCCCGATCTGCCGTTCGGCTATCACCGGCTGCACGTCGACGCCGACGCCGAGGGCGCGGAGACCCTGCTGCTGGTGACGCCGGGGCGATGTTTCTGGCCGGCGGAGCTGCGGACCTGGGGCTGGGCGGCGCAGCTGTACGCGGCCCGCTCGCAGGGCAGCTGGGGCATCGGCGATCTCGCCGATCTCAGAGACCTTGGCCGGTGGTCGCGGCAGGCGCTGGGCGCCGGCGTCGTGATGGTCAACCCGCTGTGCGCGCCCGTGCCGCTGACGCCGATCGAGCCCTCGCCCTACTATCCCAGCAGCCGCCGCTACCGCAACCCGCTCTACCTGCGCATCGAGGAGATCCCGGGCGCCGGGGATCTCGGTCCGGCGCTGGCGGCGGCGGCCAGCGCCGGGCGCGCGCTCAATGCCCGGCGGCGCATCGATCGCGACGCCGTCTTCGCGCTCAAGACGCCGCTTCTGGAAGCGCTCTTCGATCGATTCCAGGGCGACGAGGCGTTCGATCGCTACTGGAACGGCGAGGGCGAGGCGCTGACGCAGTTCGCGACTTACGGCGCGCTGGCGGAGCGTCACGGGCGCGACTGGCGCCGCTGGCCGGAAGAGCTGCGCCGTCCCGGGGGCGCCGCCGTCACCCGCTTCGTCACCGAGCAGGCGCGCCGCGTGCGCTTTCACGCCTTCGTGCAGTGGCGCCTCGATCAGCAGCTGGCGGCGGCGTCGCGCGAGATCGCCGTCGTGCACGATCTGCCGATCGGCCTCGACGTCGCGGGCGCCGATGCCTGGTGCTGGCAGGATCTCCTGGCCGGCGGCGTCTCCGTCGGTGCGCCGCCCGACGAGTTCAACGTGCGCGGCCAGGACTGGGGGCTTTCGCCCTTCATCCCGCACCGCCTGCGCGCCGCCGGTTACCGCCCGTTCATCGAGACCATCCGGGCCATGTTGCGCCACGCGGGCGGGCTGCGCATCGATCACGTCATGGGCCTGTTTCGGCTGTTCTGGATCCCGCACGGGTCGACGCCGGCCGCCGGTACGTACGTGCGCACGCGCGCCGACGAGCTCCTGGCCATCGTCGACATCGAGAGCCAGCGGGCGGGCGCGTTCATCATCGGCGAGGACCTGGGCACCGTCGAGGCCGGCGTGCGCGAGGCGCTGGCCGCGCATCGCATGCTGTCGTACCGCCTCCTGTACTTCGAGCCGGGCGCGCCGGCCGAGCTGCCGGAGATGGCGCTCTCCAGCGTGACGACCCACGATCTGGCGACGGTCGCGGGTCTGTGGTCGGGGCGCGACGTCACCGACAGCCTGGCCGCCGGCCTGGAGCCGAACGAGCCGGGGATGCGCGCCCTGCGCGAGAGGCTGGCGGCGCTGGCCGGCGTAGCCATCACCGCGCCGGCCGCGGACGCCGTCGAGGGGGCGTATCGCGCGCTGGCGGCCGCCCCGTCACGCATCCTGCTGGCGACGCTGGACGACGCCATCGCGGTCGCCGAGCGCCCCAACATGCCGGGCACCACCACCACCTGGCCCAACTGGTCGCTGGCGCTGCCGCAGACGCTGGAGGAGATCGAAGCCGCCGCGCTGCCGCGCCGGCTGGCGCGCGCGCTGGCGCGAACCGGCTGAGCGACGAGAGGCGATCGAGAGAGAGCGAGAGGAGATCACGTGAGCGACAACAACCAGGCCGAGCGCCCGCCGCTGCTGATCTTGCACGTGGCGGTGCACGTCAAGCCCGACGCCGTCGACGCCTTCCGCGCCGCCACGCTGGTCAACGCCCGCGCCAGCGTCGAGGAGCCGGCGGTGGCCCGCTTCGACGTGCTTCAATCCGCCGACGATCCGACGCGCTTCCTGCTGGTCGAGGTCTACCGCGGGGCGGGCGGGCAAGCCGCGCACCGCGAGACCGCGCACTATCAGCGCTGGCGCGACACCGTGGCGCCGATGATGGCGGAGCCGCGCACGCCCACCAGGTACGCGAACGTGTTCCCCGCGGACGACGGGTGGTGATGGGCTGGTGACGGCGGGTTGGTGACGAGCAGATGGTGATGACGGGCTGGTGAGGAGCTGGTGATGGCATGCAGGGGAGCGGCGGCGTGAGCGCCCGTTTCGAGATCAACGTCCCGGCGCGCATCCTCTTCGGAGCCGGCGTGCTGGCGTAGGTCCCGGCCGCCGTGCGCGCGCTCGGGACGCGCGCGCTGGTCGTCACCGGGCGCTCGCCGGTGCGCGCGGCGCCGCTGTCACCGGCGCTGCAAGCGCAGGGCGTGGTCCCCACCGTCTGGCCGCTGCCAGTGGCCGGCGAGCCCACCGTCGACAGCGCGCGCGCCGGCGTCGCCGCCGGGCGCGCCGCCGGCTGCGACGTCGTTGTCGCCATAGGCGGCGGCGGCGCGCTGGACGCCGCCAAGGCGATCGCCGCGCTGCTGGGAAACAACGGCGATCCGCTCGACTACCTCGAAGTGGTCGGGCGCGGCCAGCCGCTCGAGCGACCGTCGCTGCCGCTGGTGGCCATCCCGACCACCGCCGGCACCGGGTCGGAGGTCACGCGCAACGCCGTGCTCGCCTCGCCCGAGCACCGGGTGAAGGCCAGCCTGCGCAGCCCGCTGATGCTGCCGCGGCTGGCGGTGGTCGATCCCGATCTCCTGCGCGACCTGCCGCCGCGGGTGATCGCGAGCGGCGGCCTCGATGCGCTTTCTCAGCTCTGCGAGCCGTTTCTCTCCAGCCGCGCCAACCCCGTCACCGACGGCTGGGCGCGCGAGGGGATACGCCGTTCGGCGCGCGCGCTGCGGGCGGCGTTCGCCGGCGGGTTGTCGGGCGGCGACGCCGCGACCGCGGCCCTGCGCGCCGATCTCGCCTGCGCCAGCCTGCTCGGCGGCCTGTGCCTGGCCAACGCGGGCCTCGGCGCCGTGCACGGGCTGGCGGCGCCCCTGGGCGGCATGTTCGACGCGCCCCACGGCGCGCTCTGCGCCGCGCTGTTGCCGCAGGTCTTGGCCGTGAACCTGCGCGCGCTCGGAGAGCGCGATCCCGAAAACCCGGTGCGCCATCGCTTCGACGAGATCGCCGTGTTGCTGACCGGCCGCCCGGAGGCGACGGCCGCCGACGGCGTCGCCTGGGTGCACGAGCTCAGCGCCGCGCTGCGGATCCCGCGTCTCGCGCTTTATGGCCTGGCCGCCGCCGACATTCCGGCGCTGGTGGCCAAGGCGAAGGCGGCCAGCAGCATGAAGGCGAATCCGATCGCGCTCACCGACAACGAGATCGCCGAGATCACGTCCGCGGCGATGTGACGCCGGCCGGCTCCGCCGACTTTACGCGCGAACGGCGCCGCCCGATGACGTCAACCCCGCGGCGAGCCGATGGCCCGGCGCAGATAGTCAGCCAGCGCCGCCATGCCGACGCCGAACGCCAGCCAGGCCGCTTCCCAGCGCAGCGGGTGATCGATCAGCAGCGCCGCCACGGCCACGAACTGCATCACCGTGGCCGCCTTGCCGAGCGGGCTGGCCGAGAAGTCATAGTGCAGCCAGTGGTGCAGGCGCGGCACCAGCCGATAGGTCAGCGTCAGCGGCAGCTGGCAGAGCTCACGCCCGATGATCAGCGCCAGAAGCTCGAGCGGCGGGCGGCGGTGCAGCGCGATGGCGCCCAGCACGGCGGCCACGAACAGCTTGTCGCAAATTGGATCCAGCCACGACCCGATGCCGCTGGTGACGCCGCTGCGCCGGGCCAGGTGTCCGTCCAGCACGTCCGTGGCGGCAGCCGCCGCCAGCACGGCGAATGGTCCGACGAAGTCGGCGGGATCGTCGTCGATCACCAGCCAGAACAGCGCGCCCAGCGGCAGGCGCGCCAGGCTCAGCAGGTTGGGCGCGGTCAACCATCGCCGCGCGTCGGGCGCGCGCGCGCGGGCGAGGGCGGGGTTGCCGCCCCGTTGCTGGTCCAGGGGTGCCATGGGTTCGGCGAAGGCGGGCGGGGCGTGACGGCTGCCAGCGAAACCGGATATCGGAGGGTAACATTATCGTGATGACAGGCAGCACCGGGATCAAGAGCGGCTCTCCGGGCGCTCACCGAGACGTCGGCGACCATATTTTGCGCGCGGTCTGGGACGGCGGCGCCGCGCGCGTCGTCGCCGCGATCACCACTGCCACCGCGCGCGAGGCCGTGCGCCGCCACGGGGCCAGCGATCACGCCGCGCTGGCGCTGGCGCGCGGCGCGACGGCGGGGCTGCTGCTGGCGACGCTGACCAAGGACGACGAGCGCGTCACGCTGCAGGTGCTGGGCGACGGTCCGCTGGCCGGCATCACCGTCGACGCGCGTTCGTCGGGCGGCGTGCGCGCCTACGTGAAGAACCTGAGCAAGGGCGTGCTGGCGGTGCGCTCGGGCGAGCGCGCGTCGCTGGCGGAGGCGCTGGGCACGGGCGGCGTGGTCAGCGTCATCCGCGATCTCGGGCTCAAGGAGAACGTGCGCGGTCAGACGCCGCTGGTGGCGGGCGAGCTGGACACCGACGTCGAGCATTACTTGAACACCAGCGAGCAGATCGACAGCGCGCTCGGTTGCGATGCGCTGTTCGTGGCCACGTCGACGGCCATCGTCGCGTCGGGCGGCATCCTGGTGCAGGCGCTGCCGGGCAGCGCGGGCAGCGCCTTCATCGAACGGGCGCGCGCCTGCCTGCGCAGCGGCGCCCTGGCCCGCGCGCTGGCCGCGCAAGCCGCGCCGTCGGCGGAGGCGCTGGCGCGCGCCGTGCTGGCCGAGGTGGAGCCGGCGGCGGGCGGGGCGGCGCTGCAGCTGCTGGACGTTCGCCCGGTGCGTTTCGAATGCCCCTGCTCGCGCGAGCGCGCCGCTGGCTCGCTGGCCCTGCTCGGCGGGGCCGAGCTGGCGGCGATGATCGTCGAGGACGGCAAGGCCGAGGTGATCTGCAACTTCTGCCGCGAGCGTTACGACTTCAGCGAGCGCGACCTCGATTCCATCCGCCGCGAGATCGCCCCCTCGGGCAGCCTGCCGAGCTAGGCGAGCGCCGAGACGATCGCCGAGTCGTTCACGGGGCGGGCACGTACCCTTCCCACAGCCAGGTCAGGATCTCGGCGTGGTGGTGCGCCGGTCCAAGGGGCGGGTAGTGCGCGCCGTGACCGCTGATGAAGCGATAGTGGTAGCCGCGGGCCTTCATCGCGGCGGCCATCGCCGTGTTCTGGGCCAGCCAGGCCTCCGCACCCAGGCCGCCGATGTCGTTGGTCGAGCTGTACAGCGAGACGCGCAAGGGCTTGACCGGCTCGGTCATCACCGCGTTGATGTAGAAGCGCTTCATCGCCATGTACTTGTCGTTGTTCGGGAAGCTGCTGTTGTCGGTCAGCAGGCGCCGGAACTTGTCGGGTCGCCACCAGCCGGCCGAGAAGGAGGCCACGCCGCCCGAGCTCTGCCCGCCGATGCCGCGCCCTTCCGGATCGGCGGTGATCTTGTACTTCGATTCGACCACCGCCGGCAGCAGCTCGTCGATCAGGAACTTGGCGTACTTGTCGCTGGGCGTGTCGTAGGCGGCCGCGCGGTTGCCGATCGGCGTGACGAAGACGGCGATCATGACCGGCACGACACCCTTGTTGATCAGGTTGTCCAGCACGGTGGGCGTGCGATAGACGCCGTTGCGATCGCCGTAAAGGGGGCCGTCCTGGAACACCATCAGCGCGGCGGGCTTGCTAGCGTCGTACTGCTTGGGAACGTAGATCGTGTAGTTGCAGGTCGCGCCTGGATAGTTGACGGTGCTGGTGAAGGTGCCGGCGGTGATCGTTCCCGCGGGGACGCCCGCATGGACCATCTGCTCGTCGGTGTACATCTCGGCCCCGGTATAGGGCGCCGGATCGCTGTAATCGCCGTCGGTGGGAAATCCGGGCGGAACCTCGAACGAACCCGCGTCACCGGGCTGGGTCGCGTCGAGCGCGCCGCTGTTGCCGTCCGCCGGCGCGGCGTCATCGCCGCCGCCGCTGGTGCTGCCGCCGCTGCCGGGACCTCCGCTGGCGCCGCCGCTCGCCGCGCCGCCGCTGCCCGTCGCTCCGCCCGACCCGGATGGCGGCGACACCGTCCCTCCGGTTCCGCCGGGCGTCGATCCGGGGTTGGCCTGGCAGGCCGCCGCGAACAGCGCCAGCAGGCCGGCGCCGAAGAAAATTCCCTGGCCACGCGAGCGCGCTGACCGCTTCATGCCGACCGAGCCTTCGAGTTGGCCATAGCGGTGTCCGGTGGTCAAGCGACGGCACGGGCAACCTCGCTGACCCCGTGATGTCGTCGCGCCGCGCGGCCCTAGCGCTTCTGGATCACGAAGCTGTCGACGGCGGCGCCCTCGCGGCAGTCGATGTCGTCGCGGCCCGGCGAGGGCGGGCCGCACACCATCGTGCCTTCGATGGCTTCGGCGGCGAAGCGCAGGCGCAGCACGCCGTGACGGATCGCCCGGCGCGCGGACCAGGCGGGTGCCGGGCAGACGGCGAAGCCGCACGGTGTGCGCGCGCGCTCGAGCGCGCCGCCGCCGATGCCGGCCGTGAGGTGGACGACGCCCTCCTGAGGGGCGCTGCGCTCGTAGTTGTGGCTGTGCCCGTTCAGGTTCAGCACGTACTTGGAATAGCGCCGGCCCCAGTCGCCCATGATGGCTTGCAACGCCGGCACGCCTTGGTGCTGCCCCGTCGAGTACGCCGGGTGATGGCCGAAGGTGACGATGAACGTGATCGCGGGGTCGTGCTGGGCGCCCGCGAAGATCGGCTCGACGTCGGCGCTCCAGGTGCGCCAGGTGGCGCGCGCGTAGGGCTCCGGGTAGGCGATGAAGCGGGTGTGGCCGTAGTCGAACCAGTACCAGTCCTCACCACAGCAGCCGGCGCGCGGCGCCCCGCGCGCGGCGTGCGCGTGCGGCAGCGCGAAGCGCCCCTTGTAGTTGCGCAGATCGTCGTGGGGCGGATTCTCCCATTCGTGGTTGCCCCACGCCGGCATGTACGCCGCGTCCTGCGACCAGACCATCACGTCGTTGAAATGCTGATCGACCGCGCTCGGGCGAAGATCGCCATACGTCAGATCGCCGAGCACCAGCACCAGATCCGGCCGCGCCTCCGCGACCATCCGCTGCACGCGCCCCACATCGGGCCAGACAGAGGTGGCGCCGATGTCCCCCTGGGCGACGACGGTGAACTCCGCGCCCGCCGCCGGCGATGCGCGGAACCGATGCCAAGGCCCGTCGCCGATCCGGTATTCATGGCGTTCGCCCGGCGTCAGCCCGCCGATCGTCGTCTCCCAGAACGGCCCCGCCGACGACACCGGCACCGGCTTCGGCCTCTCCCCACGCACGGTCTTCTCCTCGCCGCCCGCCGCCCGCCAGCGCACGATCCCCTCGCCGCCCCGCCAATCCAACGTCACCGCTTCCGCCCCCACAACCGTCCAGTGGATCTCATCCACCTCCGCCCCGCGTACCGGCGACTGCAAGCCGATCGCGCAACACACCCCAATCCCGAGCCACTCCCAGCCGGCAGGAGGCCGGGCTCTGCCCGGCCGGCTCACCTTACCAAGCAATCGGGGAGGGCCCGCGGGAGGGGGCACCAGCCCCCTTCCGCGCAGCCAGCGCAGCGAGCGCAGCGAGCGCAGCCAGCGCCCGCGATCACCCGCACTGTCCGCGCTGGCGCAGCAGATGATCGGCCAGCACCAGCGCCATCATCGCCTCGACCATCGGCACGGCGCGCGGCAGGACGCAGGGGTCGTGGCGGCCGCGCGCCTTGATCGTCGTGTCCTGGCCGTTCACGTCGACGGTCTGCTGCTCGCGCAAGATCGTGGCCGTCGGCTTGAACGCCACGCGGAGCACGACGTCCTCGCCGTTCGAGATGCCGCCCTGCACGCCGCCCGAGCGGTTGGTGCGCGTGCGCACGTGCCCGCCCCCGGCGTTGTAGAAGGGATCGTTGTGCTGGCTGCCGGTCAGGAACGTGCCGGCAAAGCCGCTGCCGATCTCGAACCCCTTGGCCGCCGGCAGCGACAGCATGGCCTTGGCCAGATCGGCGTCCAGCTTGTCGAACACCGGCTCGCCCAGGCCGACGGGAACGCCGCGCGCCACCGCCTCGACCACCCCGCCCAGCGAATCGCCGGCTTTGCGCGCCTCACCGATGAGATCGATCATCCGCGCGGCGACCGCGGCGTCGGGGCAGCGCACGATGTTGCTGTCGACGGCGGCGGTGGTGACGCTGGCGGGATCGACGTCGGCCTCCAGGTTCTGCACGCGCTTGACGTAGGCGACGATGTCGAAAGGGACGCCCGCGCCGCCCACCGCCGCCAGCACCTTGCGCGCGACCACGCCGGCGGCGACGCGGCCGATGGTCTCGCGCGCGCTGGCCCGCCCGCCCCCCTGCCAGGCGCGGATGCCGTACTTCGCCTGGTACGTGAAGTCGGCGTGCGACGGGCGAAACTTGTCGCGCATCTCTTCATAGTCGCCGCCGCGCGCGTCCTGATTGCGCACCATCATCGCGATGGGCGTCCCCTGCGTTAGCCCCTCGTGCAGGCCCGACAGGATCTCCACCTCGTCCGTCTCGCGCCGCTGGGTGGTGATGGCGCTCTGCCCGGGTCGCCGGCGATCGAGCTCGCGCTGGATCTCCTCGATGGCGATCGGCAGGCGGGGCGGGCAGCCGTCGATGACCACGCCCACCGCCGGGCCGTGCGATTCGCCCCAGGTGGTGACGCGAAAGAGGGTGCCGAAGGTGCTGCCTCCCATCGCGGTCCGGTCTTCCTTTCCCTACCGACCCGGCAGGATGTCGATCATCCCCTGGTGCACCGACTCGCCGGCCAGCGCGTGGACGCGGCCGCCCTCCTCCTCGATCTGCAAGATCCGATCGCCGGCCGCGCGGTACCGCCACACCTGGTGCGCGCCCGGCGTGCGCTGGGGGACGCTGCCCGCGATCTGCAGCGCCGCCGGTCCACCCCAGCGCTGCACGTACGTCAGGTTCTGGTAGCTGATCGAATGCGGCGGCGGGACCGCCATCACCAGGTCCTTGACCTCGCGCAAGACCAGCAGGCGATCGTCGGCGTCATCGAGAGCTGGTTCGATCCACAGGACCGCCTCGCCGTCGACCGCGCGCGCCAGCGGATGGGCCTTGCCGCCCAACATCCATGTGGCCACCCCCTCGACGATGTAATCTTGGCCCAGGTAACTGACGACGTCGCGAACCTGAATCTTCATGGGTCTCCTGTCCTCACGCTCTGCCGGATCGGCGCCTCGCCAACTTGACACTGCGGCGAATGAACGATTATACGGTTCGCCGTCCGCGTCGCTAGCACAGGTTGGCGCCAGGAGGAAACGGTGAAGCTGGAAGTCATCAGGGTGATGGACGACGACGGTCGCGTCATTCATCCCGAGCGCGAGCCCGCCCTCTCCGGCGACGACCTGCGCAAGCTCTACCGCACCATCCTGCTCGTGCGCTTGCTGGACGAGCGCATGCTGCGCCTGCAGCGCCAGGGACGCCTAGGGTTCTACCTGGCGTCGACGGGCGAGGAGGCGACACACATCGGCGCCGCGTACGCGCTGCGCCCCACCGACTGGTTCTACCCCGCCTACCGCGAGGTCGGGGCGGCGCTGTACCGCGGGTACGCGCTGCGCACGTTCATGTGCCAGCTGTTCGGCAACGCCGACGACCCCGTGCGCGGGCGGCAGATGCCGGTGCACCACTCGATCCGCAAGCTGAACTTCGTGTCGATCAGCTCGCCAGTGGCGACGCAGATCCCGCACGCCGTCGGCACGGCGTGGGCGGCCAAGCTGCAGAAGAAAGACGACGTGGCGGTGGCCTTCTTCGGCGAGGGCGGCACGTCGACGCCGATCTTCCACACGGCGCTGAACTTCGCCGGCGTGTTCAAGACGCCGTCGATCTTGGTCTGCCGCAACAACGGCTGGGCCATCTCGGTGCCGCGATCGGTGCAGACGGTGACGCCGACCTTCGCGCAGAAGGCGGTGGCGTACGGCATCCCCGGCGTGCTGGTCGACGGCAACGACATCCTGGCGATGATTCACGTCATCAGCGAAGCGGCGGCGCGCGGCCGGCGTGGCGAGGGGGCGACGCTGGTCGAGGCGCGCACCTACCGGCGCGGCGCGCACAGCTCGTCGGACGATCCGTCGGTCTATCGCGACCCCGGCGAGCCCAAGGAGTGGGAGCGCCGCGATCCCTTCGATCGCCTGCGCAAGTACATGACCGCGCGCCAGGAGATCGACGCCGCCACCGAGACCCAGATGCGGAACGAGATCAACGCCGACATCTCCGACGCCCTGGCCTACGCCGAGAGCCGACCGCCCAAGCCCCCGCTGCACAGCATGTTCGAGGACGTCTACGGCGACATCCCCTGGCACCTGCGCGAGCAAGCCGCCGACCTGGAAGAGCACGTCGCCAGGCACCACCCGCCCGAGTAGTGGCGCGCCTGGTGCCTCACGACGGGCGCCGCCTCACGAACCGGCGCGCGCGGTTCCGGTTCGCGTGGCCAGCGGGATGCGCGAGCCGTCCGCGCGCCGCCAGGTGGTCCGGAATCCCTCGTCATAGGTCCAGAGGCGAAACTCTGGTTTCTTCGAACAGAGGATCGCCAGCTGCGCGTCCGCCAGGTCGGGCTCGTGCTCGCGAAAGCTTTCCATCCAGTCGAACGTGTCGTCCCACCAGGTCGCCGGCATGTCCAGGACGGCGACGCCGAGACACTGAAACAGAAAGCGCATGCGCTGGCGCAGGAATCCGCGCGGCAGCAGGAAGCAGCACTCGCTGAGCACGGCGGCGGTGGAACCGAAGGGGCCGCCGCGCAGTCGTTTGAGGTCACGCGCCGCGCGCGGGCCGAGATCGTCCTGGTCGTCGACGAGACCAACGATGACGTTGGTGTCGACGAGGATCAGGCCGATCTCCGCAGCTTGCCCCTGATCAGCCGGCCAGCCTGACGTCGATCGGCGGTATCGGTCTTGCGTGACGAGGGGCTGCCGGACGGCCGGGGAAAGCGGGCCCGCATCTCGGCCAGCATGGCGTCCGGCTCGAAGGGCTTCGCGACCTGACTCCTCGCCTCTGCGCGGATGGCGTCCCGCACGATCGTCGAGATCGACACTCCCCGATCACGCAGCCGCCGCACCAGCTGCGCGACGTCGTCATCCAGTCGGACGTTGAGCAGGCGCATGACCGGGATCGTAAAGACGCCGCGTCTTTACGTCAAGGGCGCGGTCAGAACTGCGACCAGAACTTCCAGAATCCGATGGTGCTGAGGTTCGGGAAGGGCGGGCCAACCTGATCGGAGTGGCCCTTGCCGTTGGTCGGGCACCACACCACCGGAAAGCCCGGCTTGCAGCCCTGATACGCGACACAGGGCGAGGGCGTGGCCGGATTGTCGTCGTAGTCCCAGGGCTGCGTGGTCTGGCTGCAGCCGTTCGTCATCAGGAGGCGATCGCGCGCCGCCACGCCCAGGGGGAAGGCGTTCTGATTGTCCGTCATGTCGTGGGCCAGGATGGCGGCGATGGGGCCCGTGCACATCGGGATCACGGGCGTGCCGCCGGCGGTGTTGCCCTGGCCGCGCAGCCCGCCCGACGGGCCGACGTTGACGCCGCCGCGCGTGCAGCCGAGCAGGTGCGAAAGCCACGAACCGCTGCTGTGGCCCTGCATGAAGACGCGCTGCTTGTCGACGCAGGTCTTCGCCTCGACGTCGGCGAGCATGACGTCGAAGTAATCGACCTCGGTCAGGCTGGCCGACCCCGGACCGGTGTCGAAGCAACCGCCGCCGTACATTGCGCCCGACTTCTGCGAGCTGAGCGAGCGCGGCGCCACGATGACGGCGTTGGTCTTGGTGACGGTCTCGATGTGGAAGGGGATGCTGCCGTCGCAGCCGTGCGCGGTGAAGATCAGCGGATAGGCGCGCATCGGGTCGTAGCCCGTCGGCAGATACAGATCGTAGATGCGCCCCGTCCCCTTCACGGTGATGTTGTGGCGGACGTACATCGCCAGGGCCTGGGTGGCCGCCATGCCGCAGCCGGCGCTGGGCGTCGGCGCGGCCTTCACGAAACCGCCGGGCCCGACCTCGGCGCCGCCGCCGTCGCTGATGGTCGCTCCGTCGACGCCGCTGCCCGCGGCGCCGCCGGTGGCCGCCGTTCCCCCGCTGCCCGTCTCCGAGCCACCCGTCCCTGTCGACGATCCGACGCTGCCTCCGCTCCCGCCGTTACCGCCGTTGCTGCCGCCGCCACCGCCCGTCGTTCCCCCGCTGTCCTTGCCCCCGCTGCCCTTGCCGCCGCTGCCGCCACCGATTGATCCGCTGTCGCTGCTCGCGCAGCCGAGCAGCAACGTGACCGTCGCCGTCGCGAGAAGCTTCCGAACGCGAGAGGGTGTTCGCATGGGGATGTCCTGGGATGGATGGGTGGGCGCCGTCTGAAAGGTAGACGGTCACCCTCGCGGTACCAGGCAGGGTTATTGCGCCGCAACACGCCGCCGTGCCCCGAAGATGCTATGTCATGTTTCGTCGTGTCCGAGGTCCAGCCAGAATCGCCGGCGCTCCCGCACGTCGTCATCATCGGCGGCGGCTTCGGGGGACTCTACGCCGCCCGCGCGCTGGTGGAGGCGCCGGTCAGGGTGACGCTGGTCGACCGGCGCAACCATCACGTGTTTCAGCCGCTGCTGTATCAGGTGGCGACGGCGGCGCTGAATCCCAGCGACATCGCCGCGCCGATCCGCGCGGTCCTGCGCCGGCAATCGAACGCGCGCGTCCTTCTGGCCGAGGTCGCCGGCATCGACCTGACGGGGAAGCTGATTCGCCTGTCCGACGGCGAGCTCTTGCCGTTCGACTACGTCATCGTCGCCACCGGCGCGACGCACTCGTATTTCGGCCACGAGGACTGGGCGCCGTACGCGCCCGGGCTCAAGACCCTGGAGGACGCGATCGAGATCCGCCGCCGCGTCCTGCTCGCCTATGAAGCGGCCGAGCGCAGCACCGACCCGGACGAGCGCCGCGCCTTGCTGACGTTCGTGATCGTGGGAGGCGGCCCGACCGGCGTCGAGCTGGCGGGAGCCCTGGCGGAGATCGCCCGCCACGCCCTGGCCAGCGATTTTCGCACCATCGATCCGACGCAGGCGCGCGTGTTGCTGGTCGAGGGCCAGCCGCGCGTGCTGCCGCCGTATCCGGAGACGCTGTCCGCCAGCGCCGCCCGCCAGCTGGTCAAGCTGGGCGTCGAGGTGCGCACCGGCGCGCGCGTGGAGGCCGTCGATCGCGGCGGCGTGGTCATCGAAGGCGAGCGGATCGCGTCGCGCACCGTGATCTGGGCGGCGGGCGTGGCCGCGTCGCCGCTGGCGCGCTCGCTCGGCGTGCCGCTGGACCGCGCCGGGCGCGTCGTCGTCGACGATCACCTGAGACCGCCCGGATTCGACAACGTCTGGGTCGTCGGCGATCTGGCCGCCGCCGCCGACCAGGGGCGTTCTGTTCCCGGCGTGGCGGGCGCGGCCATCCAGGGCGGCGAGTACGCGGCGCGCGCGATCGCCGACCGCGCGCGCGGCATTTCAGACCGCGGCCCGTTTCACTACGTCGACAAGGGATCGATGGCCACCATCGGCCGCGCGTCGGCGGTGGCCGACTTCGGGCGCGTGCGCCTGTCGGGCTTTTTCGCCTGGCTGGCCTGGGGCCTGGTGCACATCATGTTCCTCATCGGTTTTCGCAACCGCGTGCTGGTGATGCTGCAGTGGCTGTGGCAGTACCTGACGTTCCAGCGCGGCGCCCGCCTCATCACCGGCGGCGGCCTGCCGACGGTGGCCCGCGCCAAGCTGGAACCGCAGCCGCGAGCTCAGGGCGCGGGCAGGATGCCGACGGCGCCGATGCCGTGAGCCTGCCCTATAACGGCGTCGGGTGGCGCAGCCAGGCGATGAGCTGGCGGAACGTCACCAGGCGGACCTCCGGCTTCGACTGCGCGTAGTCGATGAAGTCAGACAGCGCCTTGCGCCGCTGCTGATAGTTGAACGTGGTCCAGGTGGTGTTCGCCGACTCGTTCCACTGCGAGTAGTTGTCGGTGTGCGCGCCGATGGCGAACGGCGAGCGGTTGCCGCCCAGGCGCTGGTCCAGGCTGTTCTTCAGCACGTCGGTGAAGTTGAACGTCGAGTCCGTCTGGCACTTGTTCCACAGGTTGTAATCGAACCCGGTCACCGTCGACGCCATGTCGCCGGCGATCTTGTTGAAGGTGTAGACCGGGATCTCCCAGACGCCGGCGATGGGCGTGACGCCCTTGCTGGCGAACCCGGTCGGGAACGCCTGGTTCATGGTGTACGGCCAGTAATAGTGCCGGCCGCTCTCGCTGGTGCCGGGACCCCAGCCATTGTCGCTGCCGGGGGGCTGCCACCAGTCGTATCCGAACTCGACGCTGGCGTCGTAGTGAATGAACCCCGCGCTCTTGATGGCGTCGAACGTCGACTGGGTGAAGCCGAGGAACGGCGTGCGAAACCCGCTGACCTTGCACTGCTCGATGCCCAGCGTCTTCGTGAACAGATCGTTGGCCTTCGCGATCTCCGATTGCCAGGTGGCAAGGGTGGCGCCCATCAGCGTGTCGGCGTGGCTCCAGGTGTGGTTGGCGATCTCGTGGCCGTCGGCTTTGATCTTCTTCCAGGCGCCGAGCACGTCGTCCTCGGTCTGCCCGCCGCCCGGGTTGAAGAACTCGCTGGCGAACCCGGCCGAGATGAAAAAGGTCGCGCGCACCGCCGTGCCGTCGGGATTCTGGCGCGAGCGCAGGATGTCGAGGACCCAGTTGATGCCGTCGGCGTACGCGTTGTCGTCGAAGCCGAGCACCACGAACATCGGGACCTTGTCGGCGGTGAGGCCGCCGGGCGGGTTGATCGAGGGCGCCAGGTTGTCGGGTCCTTCGCTGCACGGCGGGTCGACGATCATGCCCATGCCGCCGGCCGCGCTGCCGCCCATGCCGGGGTTGGCGCCGCCGGCGCCCGTGGGGTTGTCGCTGCCGCCGGCGCCCACGTTGCGGCCGCCGCTGCCGGGCACGGCGGGATTGCCGCCGCCGCCCGCGTTGCCGTTGCTGCTGCCGCCGGCGCCGGGACCGCCGGGACCGCCGACGTCGCTGGACGCGCTGCAGGCGCCGAGCGCGAACGCGGCCACGGCCAGGGCAAGCGAGGGGTGCCTTCCGATTCTCCGGGGGGCAAAGCGCATCGAACACCTCCGTGCGTCAGACAAGGCTAGCGTTTTTTGGGGTGCCGGCATCAACGTTTTCGCCCGGCCGCATGGCGCTTATTGCGCCGGCACCGTCGGACGCGGCGCCCTGGGCTATGATGCGGATGTCTTTCGCGGCGGTGACGACGTGCCCACGAACGCAGACATGCTGGCCGAGGTCCCGCTGTTCGCGCAGCTGTCCGACACGGAGCGCGCGACGCTGGCGGCGCGCCTGGATCTGGTGTCGTTGCCCGCGGGGACGACGATGTTCCAGCACGGCGATCCCGGCAGCGCTCTTTACGTCGTGAAGTCGGGCGAGGTCGAGCTTTACTTCAAGAACGACACCGGCGAGCGCATCACCCTGGAGACCGTCGGTCCCGGGAAATTCTTCGGCGACATCTCGCTGCTCGACGGCGGGTCGCGGACGTCGTCGGCGCTGGTGACCCAGGCGCTGGAGGCGCTGGAGGTCGACCGCGGCGATCTGGAGGCGCTGATCGCCACCAGCCCGCAGGCCGCGATGCACATCCTGGCCGCCACCGGCGAGCGCATGCGGCACACGGTGATGTTGCTGCGGCGGACGGCCTCGCGAAATCCCAACGTCGAGACGGCGGACAGCCGCACGGCGGTGATGCGCGTCGCCGACTGGATCTCGGAGTTCAGCGGCAGCTTGCCGTTTCTGTTCCTGCACGTGGCGCTGTTCGCGGTCTGGATCGGCCTGAACGTGCATCCGCTGTCGGAGGCGCGCATCGGCGGCTGGGACCCGTTCCCGTTCGGGCTGCTCACCATGGTGGTCTCGCTGGAGGCGATCATCCTGTCGGTGTTCGTGCTGCTCAGCCAGAACCGCCAGGTCGCGCGCGAGCGCGTGCGCAACGACATCGAGTACGAGGTCAACTTGAAGGCCGAGCTGGAGATCGCGCACATGCACGAGAAGGTCGACACCATGTACGCGGAGATCATGTCCCGCCTGGAGCGACGATGAACGGGCGGCGGCGGACGTTGGGCGTCCTCGCCGTGCTGGCGGCACTGGCGGGTTGTGGCGCGCCGGCCAGCATCGGCGGCGGCGCCTCCGGCGGCGGCCAGGACGTGGGCGCGGGCGGCACCGCGGTCGGCAGCGGGGGTCGATCGGGTGGTGGCGCGGGTGGAAGCGCGGGCGACGGCGCGGGCGGTATCTCGGGCGGCGGCGGAATCGCCGCCGGGGGCAGCGGCGGCACCACCGGGGGCGGCAGCGGCGGCGTGCCGATCGGCGCGTCACCCTACGATTGCAACTGGGGCGCGCCGGTCTTCACCAAGCTCGATTCGTCCCTGACCCCGCCGGGCGGGCTGGCGGTGACCAACGTCCCCCAGTTCGTCAGCATCGGCTTCGACGACAACGCCTTCGAGGACGGCATGCAGTGGGCGCTGGATCTGCTGCAGTCGAAGCGCAACCCCGCCGGCAGCGGCAACCCCTGCACGTTCGACGGCACGCCGGCGCGCGTGACGTTCTTCATCAACTCGCACGTCGGCATCACCACCGACGCGCTCAAAGCGCTGCACGCCCGCGTCTACACCGACGGCCACGAGCCCGCCAACCACACCGACTCGCACGCGGACACCCTGATGCAGAACCCGGACAAGGCGGTGTGGACGAAAGAGATGACCACCTGCAACGACTACCTGGTCGGCCTGGGCGTGCCGCGCGCGCGCATCGTCGGGTTCCGCACGCCGTTCCTGCAACAGTCGGAGGCGACGTACCAGGCCATCGTCGAGGAGAACTTCAAGTTCGACTGCAGCGTCGAGCACTACAACGACGGCAGCGGGTTCGTCTGGCCGTACACGCTGGACAACGGCCGCGACCCCAAGCACACGTACATGACGCCGCCCGCGGGCAAGTACCCCGGCCTGTGGGAGATGCCGGTCAATCAGCTGTCGGAGGCGGCCACCGGTTACCAGGCGATCACCGGCTTCGACTACAACCTGTGGATCGTCGCCAAGATGAGCAAGCAGCAGGTGCTGGACATCCTGAAGGTGAACCTGATCCTGCGCATGCAGGGCGGCATGATGCCCGACGCCGCGCCCAACCGCGCACCGCTGCTGATCGGCGGGCACACCGATCTCTATTCGGCCGTCAACGCCGACGCGAACAACGTCGCGGCGACGCCGTTTCTCGAGCGCCGGGCCGCCATCAGCGAGTTCATCGACTGGGCGCTGGCCTATGATCCGTCGGTGCGCATCGTCCCCTACGGCGAGGTCATGCACTGGATGCAGGCGCCGGTGGGCCTCGACGGCACGAAAGGAAAGTAAGAGCGCGCGCGGAGGGCCGCGCCGAACGACCGTTTACACGTCGCCCGCCGACGACAGCGTCGCCAGCTCGGCTTCCAGTGCTTCCCACGTCGTCATCAGCGCCAGGATGCGCTGGTCCAGCGCCGCATCCTCGGCCTGCAGCGCCGCGCTCTCGTCCTCCCTCCCGCGCTGGTACAGCGCCGGATCGCCGAGCCGCGCCTGGAGCTCGCGCTTGCGCGCCTCGGCCGCCTCGACGTCGGCGAGCGCCTTGTCGCGCAGCTTGGGCAGCTGCGACTGCCGGTTGCGCCGGCGCTTCTGCTCTTCCCAGCTCTCGCCGCTGGCGCTGCCGCTGCTGGCCGCCGCCCCGGCCGCCGCGCGCGCGGCCGCCTCCTTGCGCTCGCGCTGCACGCGCAGCACCACGGCCTCGCCGTCCAGGTGGTCGTCGCCGCAACGCTCGAGGTACTCCGTGTACGTGCCGGGGAAATCGCGCAGGCCGCCGTGCGTGATCTCGACGATGCGCGTGGCCAGCGCCGACACGAACCAGCGATCGTGCGACACGAACAGCACCGTGCCGGCATAGCCCCGAAGCGCGTCGCAAAGAGCGTGGATCGCCTCCATGTCCAGATGGTTGGTCGGCTCGTCCAGGACCAGAACGTTCGGCGTCTGCACCGCCAGCATCGCGAAGACCAGCCGCGCCGCCTCGCCGCCGGAGAGCAACCCGACGCGCTTGTCGACGTCGTCTCCCGAGAACAGCACGCGCCCGAGCTGCCCGCGCACGTACGTCGGGCTTTGCGCCGGGCACAGCGCTTCGATCAACTCCCGCGGGGTGGAGTCGGGATCGCCAAGCACCTCGCTGTGATCCTGAGGAAAGTAACCGACGTGCGTCTCGTGCCCCCATTTGATCGTGCCGGCGTCGGCCGGGAGACGCCCGACGGCGATCTTCAGCAGCGTCGACTTGCCGAGGCCGTTGGCGCCGATGATCGCCACCCGCTCGCCCCGCCGCACCACCAGCGACAGATCGGCCAGCACGCGCTGCGCGCCGAACGACTTGCCGATCCCCGTGAGATCCAGGACCTCGCGCCCGCTCGGGCGCGCCGGAACGAACGCCAGCTGCGGCGGGCGCCGCGATGACTCCGCCAGCTCCTCGACAGTGATGCGTTCGATCTGCTTGAGCCGGCTCTGTGCCTGCGTCGCCTTGGTGGCCTTGGCGCCGAACCGCTCGACGAACGCCCGCTTGCGCGCGATCTCCTCCTCGGCGCGGGCGATGCGCACCTCTTTCTGGGCCCGGGCCGCCCCCTTCTCCGCCATGGCGGTCGAGTAGTTGCCCGCGTACGCCGTGATGGTCCCGTAGTCGATGTCCAGCGTGTGGCTGCTGACGTTGTCCAGGAAGCGCTGGTCGTGCGAGATGATCACCGCCGTCCCCGCGTACCCGGCCAGGAACTTCTCCAGCCAGCGGATGGTCAGGATGTCCAGGTGGTTGGTCGGCTCGTCCAGCAGCAGCACGTCGACGCCCCCCACCAGCACCTGGGCCAGCAGCACGCGGAGCTGGAACCCGCCCGACAGCGTGGCCAGCGGCGCCCGGTGCAGGCGCGCCGGGATCCCGAGGCCCTCCAGCACCTCGCTGGCGCGCGCCTCCAGCGTGTAACCGTCGTGCGCGGCGATGACGTCCTCCAGATCGCCGACGCGCGCCGCCTCCTCGGCCGGCGCGCCGGCGG
>DATKEU010000493.1:0-7672 GCA_035544495.1 Polyangia bacterium
CGGCGCCGCACGCGCGCGACGGCGCCGGGCCGGCGGCGGCCGCGCCGGCGGCGGCGGCGCAACCGGGCGTGCCCGGCCTGGCGCCGATCGATCTCGGCGCCGAGCGGATCCAGCTCGGGGGCATCCGCACCGCGACGGTCACGCGCGAGGCGCTGGGGGGGACCTTGCGCGCCACCGGCGTGGTGGCGCCGAGCGAGCGCGGGCTGGCCCAGATCAACGTCCGCTTCGCCGGCTGGATCCGGAGCCTGCCGGTGGCCGAGACCGGCGCGCGCGTGCGCCGCGGCCAGGTGCTGGCGACCATCGACAGCCCCGACGTCACGCGCGCCGAGGAGGAGCTGCTGCTGTCACGAAGCTGGAGCGGCGCCGGCCCGCAGCCGGCCCGCGCGCGCGACGACCTGCCGGCGACGCCCGACGCCTCCGGTGCGGCCGACCTGGGCGCCAGCGCCCGCCGCCGGCTGGAGCTGCTGGGGATCTCGGGCGCCGAGATCGACGAGGTCCTGCGCGCCGGCAAGGCCCGCGACACCATCGGCGTGCGCTCGCCCGTCGACGGATACGTCATCAATCGGACGGCGGTGGCGGGGATGGCCGTCCAGCCGGGCAGCGTGCTGTTCGACGTCGCCGATCTCTCGCAGGTCTGGGTCACGGCGGAGGTGAGCGAGCTCGACATCGGACGCGTGCGCGTGGGCCAGAAAGCGCGGCTGGAGCTGGCGGCCTTCCCGGGCGAGGCGCAGCTCGGCAGCGTCCAGTTCATCGCGCCCGTCGTCGACACGCAGAGCCGCACGCTGCGCGTCCGCCTGGTGTTCAAGAACCGCTTCGACGGGAGCGGCCCGCGCCTGCGCCCCGGCATGTACGGCGCCGTCACGATCGACGGGCCCGCCGCCAGCGGCCTCGCCGTCCCCGCCGAGGCGCTGGTGGACACCGGCCAGGCGCAGTACGTCTTCGTGGCGCGGCCAGGCGGCCGGTTCGAGCCGCGGGCGGTGACCGTGGGCGCGCGCCGCGCCGATCGCGTCGAGATCAAGAGCGGGCTCCGCGACGGCGAGACGGTGGTGACGACGGGGAACTTCCTCCTCGATTCCGAGAGCCGGCTGCGCGCCGCCATCGAAGGTCAAGGCGGCGGGCAGACCGCGGGCGCGGGCGCGCGCTGAGGGCGGTCATGGTCGAATCGATCATCGATTTCTGCGCGCGCCGGCGGCTCCTGGTGCTGTTCGTCGTCGCGGTGGCGCTGGCCGGCGCCACCGTGGCCATCAAGCGCGTCAAGCTGGACGCCATCCCCGATCTCTCCGACCCGCAGGTCGTCGTCTTCACCGAGTGGACCGGGCGCAGCCCGACGCTGATCGAGGATCAGGTCACCTACCCCATCGTCACCAAGCTGATCGGCGCGCCGCACGTCAGCGACGTGCGCGGCTTCTCGATGTTCGGGATGTCGTTCGTCTACGTCGTCTTCGAGGAAGGGACCGACATCTACTGGGCCCGCAGCCGCGTGCTGGAGGCGATGGGCACGCTGCGCGCGTCGCTGCCCGACGGCGTGACGCCGCGCCTCGGGCCCGACGCCACCGGGATCGGCTGGGTGTTCCAGTACACGCTCACCGATCGCAGCGGGCAGCACGATCTGGCCGACCTGCGCACGTTCCAGGATTTCACGCTGCGCTATGCCCTGGGCAGCGTCCCCGGCGTCGCCGAGGTGGCCAGCGTGGGCGGTTACCAGAAGCAGTACCAGGTGACCGTCGACCCGGCGCGCCTGCGCGCCTACGGCGTGTCGCTGAACGAGGTGGTCGAGGCCATCCGCCAGTCGAACAGCGACGTCGGCGGGCGCATCCTGGAGGCGTCGGGGCGCGAGTACTACGTCCGCGGGCGCGGCTACATCCGCGACCTCGCGGCGCTGGAATCGATCGCCGTGCGCGCCAGCGGGCCGGGCGGCACGCCCCTCCTGATCAAGGACATCGGCAGCGTGCGGTTCGGTCCCGACATCCGGCGCGGCTTGCTGGAGTGGAACGGCGAGGGCGAAGCGGTCGGCGGCATCGTGGTCATGCGCCACGGCGAGAACGCGCTGGAGGTGATCGAGCGCGTGAAGAAGAAGTTCGCCGAGCTCGGCCCCAGCATGCCCGCCGGCGTGGAGATGAATGTCGCCTACGATCGCGGCGGTTTGATCCAGCGCGCCATCGCCACGCTCGAGCGCGCGCTGATCGAGGAGGCGATCACCGTCAGCGCGGTGATCGTGATCTTTCTCCTGCATTTCCGGAGCGCGCTCCTGCCCATCCTCTCGCTGCCCATCAGCGTGGCGCTGGCCTTCATCCCCATGGTCCTGCTCGGCATCCCGTCCACGATCATGAGCCTGGGCGGGATCGCCATCGCCATCGGCGCCACCGTCGACGCGGAGATCGTCATGATCGAGGCGGCGCACAAGAAGCTCGAGCAGGCGCCGCCCGGCGCCGACCGCCACCGCCTGCTCGCCGAGGCCGCCAAGGAGGTCACGCCGGCCATCTTCTTCTCGCTGCTGATCATCGCCGTGGCCTTCCTGCCGGTGTTCACGCTGACCGGGCAGGCCGGGCGTCTGTTTCAGCCGCTCGCCTACACGAAGACGTTCGTCATGCTGATCTCCGCGCTGCTGTCGATCACCTTCGCGCCGGCGCTGCGGGACGCGCTCATCCGCGGGCGCATCCGCCCCGAGAAGGACCACCCGATCTCGCGCTTCATCATTCGCCTCTACGAGCCGTTCGTCTACGTCGCCCTGCGCCGGCCCAGGTCGACGGTGGCCATCGGGCTCCTCGCCATCGCCTCGGCGGTGCCGCTCGGCATGCGCCTCGGGCACGAGTTCATGCCGCCGCTCAACGAGGGCGATCTCCTGTACATGCCGATCACCCTTCCGAACATCTCCATCGAGGAGGCCAAGCGCCAGGTTGCCCTGCAGGATCGCGTGCTGCGCTCGTTCCCGGAGGTCGAGTCGGTGTTCGGCAAGGTCGGGCGGGCCGAGACCGCCACCGATCCGGCGCCCATCACGATGGTGGAGACCACCGTGCGCCTGAAGCCGCCCGCCGCCTGGCGCACCGTCGCCGAAAAGCGCTGGTACTCGGGCTGGGCGCCGGGCTGGCTGCGCGCGGCGCTGCGCCGGCTGTGGCCCGAACGACGCCCCCTGACCTGGGACGAGCTCGGCGCCGAGATGAACGCCAAGATGCAGTTCCCCGGCTGGACGAACGCCTGGACCATGCCGATCAAGACCCGCATCGACATGCTGTCGACGGGCGTCCGCACGCCGGTCGGCATCAAGGTGTTCGCCGGCGACCTCGGCGAGGTCGAGCGCGTCGGCACCGCGCTGGAACAGATCATGGCCGCCGTGCCGGGAACACGCAGCGTGATCTACGAGCGCAACCTGGGCGGGCTGTACCTGGACATCGTTCCGCGCGCGGCGGATCTCGCCCGCTTCGGATTGCGCGGGGGCGACGTGCAGCACGTGATCGAGACGGCCATCGGCGGCGCGCCCGTGACCGAGACCGTCGAGGGACGCAACCGCTTCACCGTCAACGTGCGCTATCCGCAGGACATGCGCGGCGACCAGGAGGCGCTCGGGCGGGCGCTGGTGCCGATCCCCGGCGGCGCCGCCGGGCAGACGGCGTTCGTATCGCTCGCGCAGGTCGCCGACATCCGGATCACCGCCGGCCCGCCCATGGTGCGCGACGAGGCCGGCCAGCTCACCGGTTACGTCTACATCGACATCGATCAGCAGAGCCGCGACGTCGGCGGCTACGTCGACGACGCCAAAGCGGCGGTGGCGCGCGCTCTGTCCGACGGAACATTGAAGCTGGGCAGCGGCACGTACCTGAAGTGGACCGGGCAGTACGAGCAGCTGGCGCTGATGACGGCGCGCATGAAGCTGGTTGTCCCGCTGACGTTGCTGATCATCACGCTCTTGCTGTACGCGCAGTTTCGCGACGTCGGCGAGGTGCTGATCATCCTGCTTTCGATCCCGTTCGCGCTGGTGGGCAGCGCCTGGCTGCTGTGGCTGCTGGACTATCGTTTGTCGACGGCGGTCTGGGTCGGGATCATCGCGCTCGCCGGCCTGGCGGCGCAGACCGGCATCGTGATGATCGTCTACGTCAACCAGGCCTTCGCCCGCCGCAAGGCCGAGGGGCGCATCAACTCGCTGGAGGACATCATCGCCGCGCACATGGAGGGGACCGTGCAGCGCGTGCGCCCCAAGCTGATGACGGTGGCGACGATGCTGGTCGGCCTGGTTCCGTTGTTGTGGGCGCAAAGCTCGGGCGCCGACGTCATGAAGCGGATCGCCGCGCCGATGGTGGGCGGGCTCCTGACCTCGGCCTTCCTGACGCTGGAGATCATCCCCGTCGTCGTCACCGCCTATCGCTACGAGCAGCTCCTGTGGGAGCGGCTGCGATTGGCGGCCCCGGCGCGACTGGGCGGGTTGCGGCGCAGCGCGATCGCCATCGCGGCAGGCGCCGCCGGGGCGGCGGCGCTGGGCGTGGCGGGAATCTACGTGACGTTTCCGGGTCGCAGCCTGGCGGGCGGCGTGCTCGCTGCAGCCCTGCTGTTTCTGTCCGCCTGCGCGTCGTACGCCGTGCGCCGTCCGGCGGCGAAGCGCCTCGTCTGGCCGGCCTGAACGACGAAAAAAAAGATGGTCTGCGCCGGCGCCGGCGCGCGTGTGCTAATGAGGAGGCACGATGACGCCCTCGCTGCCGGTTCTGGATCTGGTCCTCGCCAACTACAAGAACTTCAACGCCCGCGCCACGCGCGACGCCCTGGTCGCCTACTGGCGCCACATCGAACGCGGCGGGCGCATGTTCTGGGCGGTGGCGGGCGCGATGTCGTCGGCGCAGCTCGGGATCACGATCGCGCCGGCCATCCGCGCCGGGCTGATTCACGGCCTCTCGGTCACCGGCGCCAATCTGGAAGAGTCGCTGTTTCGCCTGGTGGCCAACCAGCACTACAAGGACTTCCCCGACTATCGTTACTTCACCAAGCAGGACGACACGCGCATCCTCGAGGACCGCATGCGGCGGGTCACCGACACCAGCATCCCCGAGGACGAGGCCTTCCGCGCCGTCGAGAAGTTCATCGTCCCGATGTGGAAGCAGGCCTCGCAGCAGCGCCAGCGCCGCTTCTGGCACGAGTACTTCTACGAGCTGATCCAGACCATCGGCCCCGATCTCCACCAGGGCGACCCCGACCAGTGCTGGCTGCTGGCGGCGGCCAAGGCCCGGCTGCCGATCGTCGTGCCCGGGTACGAGGACTCGACGTTCGGCAACATCTTCGCGTCACACGTCAAGCACGGCGACTGCGAGGCGACCATCGCCAAGTCGGGGATCGAATACATGGCGGCCTTCTACGACCAGTACCGCGAGCTGTCGGCGGGCGCCGGCGTCGGCTTCTTCCAGATCGGCGGCGGCATCGCCGGCGACTTTCCGATCTGCGTGGTCCCGTCGATCAAATACGACCTGGAGCAGCCCGTGCGGCCCTGGGCGTACTTCTGCCAGATCTCCGACTCGACGACGTCGTACGGATCGTACTCGGGCGCCACGCCCAACGAGAAGATCACCTGGGACAAGCTGACCGCCGAGACGCCGATGTTCGTCATCGAATCGGACGCGACGATCGTCGCGCCGATCATTCTGCGGGCGTTGCTCGAGTGCAAAGAGAACCCGGCGGCGGCGAACGCTCTGTTAGCGAAATTCGGCTAAAGCCACGCGCCCACTCGTTGTGCTGGGCCGGCCGGCCTGACCAATTAAACGCCGGTCGAGAATGTGTGGTCTATTGCCGTGAATTAGCGGTACAAGAACCACGTTAAAAGGGGCTCGCGCGCATACCGCCGCGCGAGCTGAGGCCCACGCTCCGTTGCCTCCGCTGTCGAGAGACGCCGAGCGGTTTCCCAAACGTTCGAAAGGACAGACTCATGAATATTGCCCGCAATAGTTCTTGCTCTCGCCTGTTGCCGTTTCTGGCGGCGTGTGCAGGCGCGCTCGCCTGCAGCAGCAGCGCAACTCCGTCGTCGGGCGGCTCCGGCGGCACCGGCGGTGGAGGCATGATGATGACGCTGGACGCGCACACCATGGGCCTCCTCAATCGCGCCAACGGCCAGACGAAGCCGATCGCCGACACACACCTGCACCTTTTCCAGCCGTCGCGCTCGGGCGTGGCATGGCCCGACCCCGCGAACACGACCATCTACAAGGACTTCCTGCCGCCCGCGTACATGGCCATCGCCAGCCCGCTCGGCATCCTGGGCAGCGGAATCGTCGAGGCGAGCCCCTGGAACGACGACACGCAGTGGCTGCTGGCGCAGGTGGCTGCCAAGCCGGAGACGCAGGCGTTCTTCCCCTTCTACGTCGCGCAGCTGGACATCACGTCGGCTGACTTCATCACGAACCTGACGGCGTACCTGAAGGTCGATCCGATGACGAACCCCAACGCCGACAAGATCGTCGGCCTCCGCGTCTACCTGTGGAGCGGCACGATCGATCTCACCAACGCCACTCAGAACGCCAACCTGGCCGAGGTGCAGAAGCAGGGGCTCACGCTGGACATCATCAGCCGCGGCACGGGCGCCACGGAGACCAATCCCAAAGCGCAGGTCGTGGCCCTGGCCACCAAGTATCCCGGTATTCGCATCATCATCGACCACATGGCGGGAGCGAAGATCGATCCCACCGCGGCGCCGAACTGGGTCGCCGACATCGCGACACTGAAGCCACTGACCAACGTGTACGTCAAGTGGTCGGCGTTCTTCGACGCCGCCAATCCCTCGGGCGACGAGAGCAAGCCGTGGACGGCGCCCAAGGACATGATGAGCTACAAGACCATCTTCGATGCGCTGTTCGCCGCCTTCGGCACCGACCGCATCATCTGGGGCTCGAACTACCCGGTCTCCGAGCTCGGCGAGCCGGCGGGAATGCCCCTCGGTCAGAGCATCATCGACGAGATCAAGATCGCCGAAGACTACCTGGCGTCGACGCCGGCGCTGGTCGCGGTGCGCGACAAGATCATGTTCGACAACGCAGCCAATTTCTATCGCCGGATCCCGACGGGCACGACGCCCGGCGCGGCACCGCTCCTCGCTCTCAAGACGGCGGGCGCCGCCAAGCCGCCGATCCTCGACACGCACATCCACGAGTTCCAGCCGTCCCGCTCCGGTGTCGTGTGGCCGGCGACAACCAACGCGACGCTTTACAAGGACTACCTGCCGAAGACCTGCACGGCGCTCAGCATGAAGGCCTCGTGCGGGCCGACGTACGCGGATGAGACCGTGGGCCAGGGCATCCTGGCCGCGAACGTCGTCGAGGCCAGCCCGCGCAACAACGACGCCACCGGTAACTACGACACCGACTGGGTACTGGGCCAGATCAAGGGCAACGACCTGTTCTTCAACTACGCCGCGGAGCTGGACATCACCTCCCAGGACTTCATCAGGAACCTCGACCTCAACACGAAGGGCATGACCGCGGACATGATCGATCGCGCCGCCATGATCTCCGGCCTGCGCGTCTACCTGTGGAACGGCACGATCAACCTGGCCGATCCGGTGCAAATGACCAACCTGGGCGAGGTGCAGAAGCGCGGCATGACCCTGGACATCATCAGCCGTCTCAGTCGCACCACCACTCCGCCGGCAGAGACGAACCCCAAGGCCCAGGTGGTCGCGCTGGCCAAGGCCTGCCCGAAGATC
>DATKEU010000494.1:0-11727 GCA_035544495.1 Polyangia bacterium
TAGATCATCCAGCTCGGCAGCCGCCCGCGCATCGTCTGGTCGACGCCCAGGGCGCGGCCGGGCGGCGCCAGCACGAACGTCGCCAGGATCGAGCCCAGCAGGATCGCGTCGCCGGGTGGGGACAGTCCCTGGCCGGCGCCGAGGGCGAACGAGAACAGCATCACGGCGCCGAGGAAGGAAAGCAGCCGGGTGAGAAGGCCCAGCACCAGCGCCACGCCGATCACCAGCTCGCCGGTCGTGACCAGCGTGCCGAAGATCTTCGGATGGACCCGGGCGGTTTCGATCACGGGCAGGAAGAAGTGATAGGTCTTGCCGGCGTCGAGCCAGCCGTTCAGCGTTTTCAGCAGGGCGTCGCCGTGCAGCCAGCCGTCGGTGAACTTCTTGTAGCCGCTCATGGCCAGCATGACGCCGGCGAGCAGACGCAACGGCAGCAGCAACACGCTGGCAAAACGCTCGCTCATCAACGTGGAACCATAGCCAGCGGCCGGGCCGACGCAAGTTTTCGTGATAACGTTCGGCGGTGGCGTTCGAGACCAAGCGACCGACCAGCCCCGCCGCCGAGGAGATCCTGGGCCTGTACTTCCCGGTACTGGACCACGGCTTCGTCGCCCTGGTCGATTACATGGGCACCGACGAGTGCATCGAGCGGGCGGCGCGGGTCAGCTATGGCCACGGCACGCGCAAGCGCAGCCTGACGCGCGGCCTTCTGCGCTATCTGCGCCGGCACAAGCACACCACGCCCAGCGAGATGGTCGAGCTGAAGTTCCACTGCTGCATGCCGATGTTCATCGCCCGCCAGTGGATCCGCCACCGGACGGCGTCGGTGAACGAGTACTCCGGCCGCTACAGCCTGATGCCGATGCTGTTCTACACGCCGGCGGCGGGCGATCTTCAAACGCAGAGCCGGGCCAACAACCAGGGGCGCAGCGGGCAGGCGATCGACGCCGCGTTGCAGGCCGAGGCGGTCGCGCGCTGGAACCGCGTGCGAACCGAGAGCCGCGAGACCTATGAGTGGATGACGGCGAACGAGATCGCGCGCGAGCTGGCGCGCATCGACCTGCCGCTGTCGACGTACACGCAGTGGTACTGGAAGATCGACTTGCACAACCTGCTCCACTTTCTCAGCCTGCGCGTCGACGCCCACGCGCAGTGGGAGATCCAGGAGTACGGGCGGGTGATGGCGGGGATGCTCAAGCGCGTGGCACCGCTGTCGTACGAGGCGTGGATCGACTACGACGTCTGCGGCGCGCACCTGTCACGGCTGGAGCTGGACGCCCTGCGATCGCTGGTGGCGGGCGGCGCCGCCGAGATCGCGCCCCGCCCCGGCGCGGCGGCGCTGTCGCGCGCGGCCCTGCTGGAACGCGGCCTGGCGGCGCGCGAGATCGACGAGCTCGTCGCCAAGCTGCAGCCGGCGTCGCGCCCCGATTTCGAGCTGGACCTGTCGCAGGCGAAGACGGCCGCCGAGTTCGAGGCGCGGTTCGCGGCGGCGGTGCCGCAGGTCGACGCCAAGCCGGCGGAGGGATAGGAGCCGGCCGGGCGATGCGGGCTCGGCGCCTCCGCATCGCCTGCCTGGTCGCGCTCGGCTGCGCCGGCCCGTCGTCGACCGCGCGCGCCGACGACGCCGACCGCGCCTGCCTGGACGCGCTCGGCGCCGCGAAGGTCGCCTTCGACGACGCGCCGCCGACGAAGGGCGTCCGCACGCCCATCCTGGTGCGCGGCGCGCTTGGCTCCATCACGCTGCGCGCGCGCGACGGCCGCCCCGGTGAAGCGCCCTTGATGGACTGCGGCCTCGCCCGCGCGCTGCTGGACGTGGCGCCGATCTTCGACGCCGCCGGCATCCGCACGCTGATCTACTCGGGCGCGTACGCCTACCGCGCCCGGCGGGGCGGCACCAAGCTGTCCGAGCACGCCCACGGCCTGGCCATCGACGTGCACGCGTTCGTCGCGCGCGACGGCACGCTGTACGACGTTCGCCGCGACTTCGAGCCGGGGGCTGGCGTCTGGACCACGGTCGCCGAGCTCCCCGACTGCGTCGGCCATCCCGGCACGCCGGCGGGGCGCGTGCTGCGCACGCTGGCCTGCCGGCTGCGCGCCGGCAGCACGCTGCGCGAGGTGATCACGCCCGACGACAACAGCGACCACGCCGACCACTTTCACCTTGAGGCGTTCCCCGACGCCGCCACCCGCGCCCGCGGGCTGCTGTCGCCCCGCATCCCGGTCATCGACGACTGATCGACCGAGCCGGCGGCCGCGGCCGGGCGCCGTCAGCGCCGCGACCGGTGGTATCGGTCCAAGATAGCGTCGATCTGCTGCAGCGCCGCCGCGCGGGCGCGCGCCGGCAGCTCCTGCAGGCGCAGGAAGCGCCGCCAGACCAGGCCGTCGACGTCGACCGGGACCACCCACGCCGTCGACGTGTCGGTCAGCTCCTCGACGGAGACGCCCAGGGCCCGCGCCAGCTGCGGCAGGATGTGCGTGGGCAGGTAATTCGTCTGCCCTTCGTAATAGGCCACCATGCGGAACGAGATGCCGACCTTCTCGCCGAGCTGAGTCTGCGTCAGGCCGCGCGCCTTGCGCAGCTGGGCCAGCCGCTTGCCGAAGACGTTCTTGACGCCTTGATGTCGGGTTCCAGCCACCAGGCTTAGAGTGTAACGAATTCCAGGCCCAAGAGGAGAGCCGGGCGCGGTAGGCATCGCGGTCCGGTCAGACGGCGACGAATTCCTTCACCACCGGGTTGCCATCTTTGTCCGGCGTGATGCGGCCTCCGTGATGGTCGCGATCGTGCCCCCACAGCAGCAGCCAGTCCTCAGCGATGGCGCGCGCGAAGAGGTTTCGCTTGGTTTCCAGCGTGCGCGCCGGTTCCAGATCGTAAGCCATCACCCAGGGCAGCCGCGTGTGCACGGCCGTCGGGACGACGTCGCCCAGGAACAGCGCCTTCGGGCCGTCGGGCGCGCCCACCAGCACCGATTGGTGGCCGTCGGTATGGCCGGGCGTCGGCACGACGCGGACGTCGGGCGCCACCTCGGCCTCGCCGTCAACGATTTGTAACAATCCGGAATCGCCCAGCGGGGCGACGCTGTCTTGCAGGTAGCTGGCGCGGTTGCGCTCGTGCGGGTGGGTGGCGTCGCGCCACTCGCGCGCCTGCACGACGTGGCGCGCGCGCGGAAACACCGGCTCCAGGCGCCCCGCCGGCGTGCGGCGCGTGGTGCCGCCGCTGTGATCGAAGTGCAGGTGGGTCATGATGACGACGTCGATCGACTCTGACTCGACGCCCACTTCGCGCAGGGCGTCCCCGATCGAGCGGTCGTGGTCGATGCCGTAGATCTCCTTCAGCTTGGGCGAGAACTTGTCGCCGTTGCCGGTCTCGACCAGCACGCGCTTGCCGCCGGTCTCGACCAGCAGGCAGCGCGTGGTGTACTCGCAGCGGTTCTGGCTGTCGCACGAGACCAGCTTCGACCACAGCGTCTTCGGCACCACGCCGTGCATGGCCCCGCCGTCCAGGCGAAAGTTTCCGCCGTTCAGCATGGTCAGCTTGGCGTCGCCGAGGGTCAGCATCGGGTGTTCCGCGCGGCGTCCCCGCGCCGCGCGTTCATTGTACGCCGCGCGCCGTGCCGGTGCCGCTCTCGCTCTCGCTGGCGGCGGGCGGAGGCGCGCTGGGCGGGGGCGTGACGGCGGCGGCGGTGGTGCCCGCGCCGCTGGCGGGCGGCGCGGGATCCGCTGGCGCTGCCGACACCGCCGCCGGATCCTCGGGCGGCGCGGCCACGCCGACGGGCAGCGGATCGGTCGCCAGGGCGGGCGCGGGCACGGGCGGCGCGCTCCCCTTCGGCTTGCGGGCGATCACCCAGTCGGCGACGCGCGCGACGTCGCCGAAGCGGGTCAGCTTTCCCTCGTCGCCAAGGAACGACATGAAATAGGAGTGCCCGTCGATCTTGGTGGCGATCACCAGACAGTAACGAGCATCGTCGTTGTAGCCGGTCTTTCCGCCCAGCACCTGCACGTTGCTACGCACCGCGGGCTTGTACGTGTTCACGTATTTGATGGGCGGGCGGCCCACCGGATGGGCGTCGTATTCCAGGCGGCGCGTGATCGGCCCCAGCACCGGGTGGGTCATCACCGCGCGCAGCATGATGATCGTCTCGCGCGGCGTGGAGACGTTATCCGTCGACAGCCCGGTCGGATCGCGAAAGCGCGTGTGCCGGCAGCCGAGCTCGCTCGCCTTGGCGTTCATGGCCGCCGTCAGATCCGACGGCGACAGCTTGACCGCGCGCCCCAGCGCCGGCACGGCGCGGTTGTCGGAGCCCATCAGCGCCGCGTGCAGCAGATCGCGGTTCGACACCGTCGTCCCGTCGAGCAGGCGCGACTTCGCCCCGCCGCGGGCGACGTCGATGTCGGTCTTGGAGATCGTCGTCAGTCCCTCGAGATCGAGCCCCTTGTCCATCACCACCAGCGTCGCCGCCAGCTTCGAGATGGAGGCGATGGGGCGCTCCTTGTCGGGGGCGCGGCTGAAGAGCTCGCGGCCGTTGTCGGCGTCGACCACCATCGCGCAGCGGGCCTGCACGTTGGGCAGTCCGCCCTTGACGGCGACGACAGGGCGCTCGCGCACGATCGCCTTCTTGCCGCGCGTCCGGGCGGCGCGCTTGCCCGTGACAGCGTGCCTGGCGGCCGGCTTCTTCGCCGCCGCCAGGGCCGCGCCGGTGCCAAGCTTCGGCGGGTTCCAGAGCAGCGCGCCCGAGCCGAGGACGATGGCGAGCAGGGAGCGAGAAAATCGCGTCAACACCCAATAGACCTTATAGGCGACGGCGCACGAAGGGCAAGTTTGGCGCCCGCCGCCGCCCGCGGCGACGTCAACCGGCCATCGCCGGCCGTCGCTGGCGCTGCCCCCGCCACCCTTTCCAGTAGCGCGTCTTCAGCAGCGAGATCGCCAGCATCAGCACCACCATCGCCACCAGCCCCAGCGTCGCCCAGCCGAAGGTCAGCCGATGGTGAAGCGGCTTCGAAACAAGGCCGTAGCAGAGATCGACGTGAATCCAGTAGACCAGCAACGACGTGCGCCCGAACTGGCGCATCACCGAGAACCGCCCGCGCAGGACCCGTGTCACGCCATACCCCAGCAGCGCCAGCGGCCCCAGCAAGCCCAGCCGATAGAAGAAGCTGCCCGGCCCCATCTGCTGCACCAGCTCCGACGGGTAGCGAATGACGTACGGGTCGATGCGCCGGATCAGGATCACCGCGCCGGTCATCGCCGCGCCGCCGATCGCCGACAGCAGGTACGCGCGCCGCTGCCGCCGTGGGTCGGCGCTGGCGCGCACCCACCAGTGCCCGACCGCCACGCCGACCAGCGACCACGCCGCCCACGGGAACAGCGGAAACCAGGCCATCGGCCGCTCGCCGCCCAGGTACGACGTCAGCGGGCGCGGCAGCCAGTCGGGAAAGTGCGCCGGCCCGACGAGCGGCCCCAGCCCCAGGAAAAACGCCGCCCCGAGGAGACAGGCGAGGTATCGCGGCCGCCCGCCGCGCGGCGCTGCCAGCGCCGGCGTGACGATCATCGAGGCGCCGATGCAGTTCAGGATGTCGATGCGAAACAGGTCGCGCCAGTTGCCGCCGAAGCCGCCCAGCGCGAACTCTTGCAGGCGAAACAGGTACGCCAGGCCCAGGATCTCCGTCCCGCGCCGGACGACCCCGCGGCACATGGTCGCGCGATCGATCCCCTTGCGCAGCTGCCCCTCGAAGCGGATGGCCATCGACACGCCGACCAGGAAAAGAAACAGCCGCGCCGGAATGCCGCCCAGGAACCGCGTCCACCAGAAGGCGTCGGTGGCGCGCGCCGACGGCCCCAGCCACGAATCGTAAAGGTGCGTCTGGATCATCAGCACCACCGCCAGGCCGCGCAGCCAGTCGATGGCGTCCAGGCGGGCGTCGGGGCGCGCGCCCGTCGTCGGCGCGGGCGCCGGGCCGCGTGCTTGTGCTTCCGCGGTGGCGGCGGGCGGGGGGGCGCCGGCGGTCATTGTTGCCGCGCCAAGCTCTGGACCAGATCCTCGCTGGCGCCTCGCACCGCGCTCTCCAGCGCTTCCATTTCCATGCGCGCCAGCTGCTGAGGCGTCCACATCCGGCGCGGGCGCTGCACCACCGCCTCGCCGGTCGTCAGCAGGAAGACGCCGCCGGTGGGATTCTTGCTGACCACCAGCTGGACGGCGCAGCTGACCTCGACCTGATCGGCGCGCGTCGCCGTCGAGAGCTCCTTGATGGAGCCGTCGACGACGAAGCCGGCCAGCTGGTCGTCGCCGGCCACGTCACCGACGGCGCGCAGCTGATTCGACACCACGTCGCGCATGTGGTTGCGCAGCGCCGGCGTGGCCCTGCGCGTGCGATCGCCCATCGATTTGATGGTGAAGGCGGGACGCTGGGCGCGGCGGCGCGCCTCCTCGCGGTCGCGCTGTTCGCGGGCGTCGATCCCGCGCAGGGCCTCGCGCGCCATCCGGCGCACCATCGCGCTGCCGTCGCGCAGCTGCAGCCGCGACAGCGCCGGGCGTGCCGTCTCGTCGCCGATCAGCCCCAGCGACCGCGCGGCGGTGGCGCGCACGGCCGGGTGGCCGTCGCGCAGCGCCGCCAGCAACGGCGCCACCGATCGGTCCTCCTGCAGCCGACCCAGCACCAGCGCGGCGTCGACGCGCACCTTGTACGAGGGATCGTGCGCCAGCGCACGCTCGACATCGTCGATGCTCGCGCGGGCGAGGGGACCTCCGCGCGCAGCCAGCACCAACGGATCGCTGACCAAGGCAAGCAACAAAGCCAAACCGGGGAGGGCCAGCAACGCCGTCGAGGATCGCTCCTCTGGCGCGACCGGGTCAAGCGCCGCGCGCGTGGATCTTCGGGCACGGGTTGACGGCGGCGATGCGGTCGCGAATGATCGCGCGCTCGATGATCGCGCCGCCGCCCCAGGGTCGACCGCCGTCGCCATCGCCGCTGTCGCTGGCGTACTCGGTCGACGCGGACGACGCCTTCATGTTCCACGCGATCCGTGAGGGGCTGGTCGACGGCGGCGGCCTGACCTTTACCCACCAGCGCCTGGACACGGCGGCGCTCAATCGCCTGGCGCTGGCTGGCGGCGCCGACGTCATCGCCATCTCGGCCGGCGCCTACCCGTCGGTGGCGGCGCGCTATCAACTGCTGCCGCACGGGGCGTCGGTGGGGCGGGGCTTCGGGCCGGTGGTCGTCGCGCGCGCGCCTATGACGCCGGACGATCTGGCCGGCCGGACCGTCGGCATTCCGGGCCTGACGACGACTGCCTGGCTGGTGCTGCGCCTGATCCAGCCGGCGGCCGTGCCGGTCGAGATCCCCATCGCGCCCTTCGCCGGCATCTTCGACGCGCTGGAGCGCGGCGACATCGACGCCGCGCTGCTGATCCATGAAGGGCGAATGCTGTATCCGGCGCGCGGCCTGCAGAAGGTCGTCGACCTGGGCGAGTGGTGGGCGGCGGCGACCGGCCTGCCGCTGCCGCTGGGCGTGAACGTCATCCGGCGCGCGCTGGGCCCCGACGTCGTCGCGCGCGCGTCGGCGGTGCTGCGCGCGAGCATCGGGTACGCGCTCGGCCACCGGCAGCAATTGATCGCGTCGATCGCCGCTGAGGATCGCGGTGACAAGGCGCTGGCCAATCCGGCCCTCATCGACGATTACTTAAAGCTTTACGCGAACGATGACACCGCCGCCATGGCGGCCGACGCCCGCCACGCCACCGCCGTCCTCTTCCAGCGCGCGCGCGCCGCTGGACTGCTCGCCCAGGACGTCGTGGTCGACTTCGCGCCGTAGTGGGTGTCGGGTCGGCGGCTATCCCGCCAGCCACGCGGCGATCACGGCGCAGGCGGCGGCGGAGGCGCTCTCGTGGTGGCGTTTCCACTCGGCGTGGGCGCGCGGGCCCACGCGGTTGGCGACGCCGACGACGGCGGCGAAGGGGACGCCGGCCGCGGCGGCGGCGCGGCCGACGGCGAACAGCTCCAGATTCTCGACGGCGGCGCCGTTGGCGGCGGCGATCCGGCGGGCGAGGGCGGCGCCGCGCGTGATGGCCAGCGGACAGGCGGCGGTGGCGCCACCAGGGGCCAGCAGCGCGAGCCCGCGGGCGAGGGCGGCGTCGGCGTGCAGCTCGGTGGCGACGGGCGCGGGCAGATAGCCGTCGCCGCGCACCGCCGCCGTCGAGACCAGGCAGGCGCGCGCCACGACCACGGCGCTGTCGATCGCCGGCGTCGCGCCGTACGCGCCCGCGGTGCCGACGAACAGCAGGCGGCGGGGGCGCGGGCGGGCGCGGGCGAGCAGGCGCGCGGTGGCGATCCCCGCGTCGACGGCGCCGACGCCCACCGGCTGCAGGTCAACGGCGCGCGCGACGCGCCGGCCGGCGCCCGCGCGCAGCCAGCGGCGCAGCGGCGCGATCTCGGGTTCCCAGGCGCAGACGATCAGCGTGGCGGCCAGACGACGCTCCGGGGCGCACCATACTTGGACCTGGCTCTCCGGGCCACCCGCGGAATTTCATCGGCCGGCCGGTGACCGGCGGCGGCGAGGTGGGCCTCCTGTGCTAGTCTCCGCGCCGTTGTCACACAAACCGGTCGGGAGGCCATCGCCATGAGTCTGGTCAACAAGAAAGCGCCTGAGTTCAAAGTGGAAGCGGTCGTCGGGGAGGGAGACTTCAAGGAGATTGCACTGTCGGATTACAAGGGCCAGTACGTGGTCCTGTTCTTCTATCCAGCCGACTTCACCTTCATCTGCCCGACGGAGATCCAGGAGTTCTCGCGGCGCCACGAGGAGTTCCGCGCCGCCAACTGCGTGATCCTGGGGGCGTCGACCGACTCCAAGCACTCGCACAAGGCGTGGATCAAGAACGGCCTCGGGCCGCTGAACCACCCGCTGCTGGCCGATTTCAACAAGGACATCGCCCGCGCCTACGAGTGCCTCGAGCCGAGCGGCGTTGCCAACCGCGCCACGTTCATCATCGACCCGGCCGGCGTCGTCCAGCACGCGTCCTACAACGCCGACCTCCTCGGCCGTTCGGTCGCCGAGACGCTGCGCCTGGTGCAGGCGCTGCAGACCGGCGAGCGCTGCCCGGTCGAGTGGAAGCCCGGCACCAAGACGCTGGGCAAGCCCGGAAAATAGCCGGAAAACAGACGACGCCGGCGCCGCGCGCGGCGAATGTCGCGGTGGCTCTTCACAGCGGCGCGGGGGCCGTCTATGGTGTCGCGGTGGCCCGACTGGGCGCCTCGTGCCGTCGCAGATCGCGGTGCCGTCCGCGGTCGCTGGCGCTCGGGCTGGCGGTGATGGCGGTGACCGCGGGCCGTCCGGCGCGCGCGCAGGGACCGGCCGATGACGGCGCCGGCAGCGCCGGTGACGCTGCCTCGCCCGCCGACACCGGCTACTCGCCACCGCACGGCTCGACGTCGCCGCTGCAGGTGAACGGCTACGTCGACGTCGGCTTCGCCAAGGCGCAGGGCGACGGGACCAGCTTCGCGCCCGGCGATCAGCGCCTGCCCGTCGACTACGCCGTCGACACCTTCGCCACCGCGGTCAACTCGCGCGGCGACGTGGCGTCGACGGACGCGGGCGGGCGGCTGACCAACGGGTTCCTGCCGCGGTCGGTGGGGATCGGCGGGCGCCCGTCTTTTCTCATCAACACCGTCGACGTCGACTTCAAGTACGCGGCGCCGGGAGCGCCGATCCTGATCTTCAGCCGGGTGCAGTTCTTGCCCCGCCTCTCGTCGAGCGGCGACCAGACGCAGGCCCTGGTCGAGCAGGCCTTCGGGCGCCTGGTTCCGCTGGATTCGCAGGAGCTGGCCATCAGCGTCGGCAAGTTCGACTCGGTGTTCGGCATCGAATACCTGGACAACCAGGCGAACATCCGCACGGGCATCACGCCGTCGCTGAGCGCCCGGTACACGACCGGGACGTCGATCGGCGCCAAGGTTTTCTACCGGCGGCAGTTCCCGGTCGCGTGGTCGGCGCTGAGCCTCAACGTCGCCGCCACCAACAGCGGCACCTTCGTCGAGGCGCTGCAGCCGCCCGACGCGTCGCTGACCGGCCGGCCCGTGTTCACGGGACGGCTCGGGTACGAGCTGAACCTGCCCGCCGTGCAGGTCAAGCTGGGCGGCAGCGGCAGCGATGGACCGCGCAACGATCAGAACATGCGCGACGCCCGCCAGCGACTGTGGGGGCTGGACGCGCGCCTCGCGCTCTACCGGATGCTCTATGTCAGCGGCGAGCTCTTGCATGTCCACGAGGGCGAGGGCGGGCCGAAGACGACGGGCATGGGGATGCTGCCGATCTCGTCGGGGTTCGAGGCGCGGGCGTTCTATGCGCAGGCGGCGTTCAGCGTGCCGGTCGAGGTCGGGCTCTGCCACAAGCTGACCGTGTACGGGCGCTACGACTGGCGCCACGCCTGGTTCGTCGGGTTCGAGCCGATCACCGTCGACCGCATCACCGGTGGCCTGCGCGTCGAGCTGTGGGAGTCGGTGATCGTCAAGGGCGAGTACCTGGTGAACCGCGAGCGCGCCGGGGCGCCCACTGTCAACAACAACGTCTGGACCGCGTCGGCGGTTTTCTCGTGGTGAGGAAGGAGACGGAGAAGCGATGACGTCGAACATTGCCGGCGCGGTGAAGGGCAGGGGGGCGTCGATCCTGGCGGCATCGATCGTGGCCGCCGGGCTGGTGCTGGCGCCCGCCGCCGCGCGCGCGGCCCCGCCGGCGGCGCCCTGGCAGGGGGAAGAGCTGCCGCTGCCGCTGACCGTGAAGACGCCGCAAGATCTGGCGGTCAAGCAGGTGGCGGAGCGCCAGTACCTGATCTTCAACCTGCTGGCGGGGGGCAAGGCGGCCTGGGACGCGGGCGATTTCGCGATGGCAGCGACGAAGTGGGAGACGCTGCTTCACCTGCAGCGGCTGGATCCGGAGATCGACAAGGTGATCCGGCCGCTGGCGCGCGACGCGCGGTCGCGCGCGGGCGGCGCGGGGCCGGTGGCGGCGCCACCGCCACCGCCGAGTGGGGCGGCCGCCGCGCCGGTCGCCGAGGCGGGCGAAGCGGCAGCGCGCGCGCCCGAGACACGGGTGGCGCCCGCGGTCTCCGTCAGCGGCACGATCAGCGGCGGGGGCGCCGTCGGCCCGGGCGGAGCGGTGGTCTGGCTGAGGCGAGCCGTTGGCGAGACGCCGCGGCCGGCGCCCGCCAAGGGCAAGGTGGTCAGCCAGCGAAACAAGACCTTCGTGCCGCGCGTGCTGGCGGTGCCGGTGGGGACCAAGGTCGACTTTCGCAACGAGGACACGATTTTTCACAACGTGTTCTCGCTGTCGAAGCCGAACGATTTCGACACCGGTCTCTACAAACAGGGAGGGTCGTACGCGCAGGTCTTCAAGAAGCCGGGCGCGGTGCAGCTTCTGTGCAACATCCATTCGACGATGGTCGGTTACATCTACGTCGTCGATTCGCCCTACTACGGCCAGGCTGACGCGAGCGGCGCCTTCACGATCCGCAACGTGCCGCCAGGCGAGTACGAGGTCCAGGTCTGGCACGAAGGTTCGACGAAGGAGACGCGCCAGCGCCTGGCCGTCGGCCCGGACGGCGTGCGCAACCTGACCCTCTCCGTCGCCGGCGACCGCCCGTCCCCGACAGCATTCCCCGACAAGTCCGGCAAGCCGAGGCAAGCGCAGGTCGGGTACTGACATCAGCGACGGCGTGTCGGAGACCGAGGCTGTCGGGAGTTTGGG
>DATKEU010000495.1:0-5121 GCA_035544495.1 Polyangia bacterium
CAGGATCAGCCAGACGTGGTTGGCCTCCCAGATCGGCCCGATGGCGGTCTCGATGGCCCGCCGCTGCGCCGCCGCCCGCGGGCCGCGCGCCAGGAGATCCCACACGCCGCCGCCGAAATCGGCCCCGCCCAGCAGGAAGTAAAGGCACAGCGCCACGAACGCGGCGCCGGCCAGCCAGAACGCCGCCGTCACGCCCGCCCCGGCGCGCGATGGAAAAGCACGATCTGCCGCGCCAGCAAGTACACGACCGCCGCGCCCAGCAGCACATAGACGATCGTGAACAGCCAGAACGGCACCGCGACGTACGGGAAGTCGGTGACCGCCTGGGGCGTGCGCATCAGGCCGCGCACGATCCACGGCTGGCGTCCCCACTCCGTCACCAGCCAGCCGGATTCGAGCGCGACGAACCCCAGCGGGCCGGCCAGCGCCAGCGCCCAAAGCCACGCGCGCCCGTCGGGCCAGCGACGCCGGCGCGCCAGCCTCACCGCCACCGCCAGCGACAGCAGCGCCAGCGCCGTGCCCGCGCCCACCATGATCTGAAACGACGTCCGCACCGCCAGCACCGGCGGCCACTCGTCGCGCGGAAACTCCGCGAGGCCTTTCACCGGCGCGGCGCTGTCACCGAAGGCGAGAAGCGACAGCGCGCTCGGGATGGCCAGCGCGCCGTGGAACGCGCCCGTCCGCAGATCGGGCCAGCCGCCCACGTGCAGCGGCGCGCGCCGTTCGGTGTGCAGCAGCGCCTCGGCCGCCGCCAGCTTCAACGGCTGCGCCGTCGCGATGTGCTTGGCCGAGCGATCGCCCGACAGCGGCTGCGCCAGCGCCGTCAGGCAAGCCACCGGCAGCGCGATCCCCAGCGCCTTGCGATGCAGATCCCGCCGCCCGTCGCGCAACAGGAAGAACGCGTGGATCCCGACCATCGCCCAGGCCGTCGCCTGATACGACGAGATGAGAACGTGCACCACCTGATACGGCCACGAAGGGCTTTGCATCGCGCGGAGCGGATCGAACATCAGCCGCCCGCTGTCCGCCGTCGTGACGCCGGCGGGGTTGTTCATGAACGCGTTGACCAGCGTGACGAAGAACGCCGACGCCGCGCCGCTGAGGGCGACCATCACCCCCGACAGAAGGTGCAGGCGCGGCGAAACCTTGCCGCGCCCGTAAAGATAGATGCCGAGGAAGATCGCCTCCGTGAAGAAGGCGAAGCCCTCCAGCGCGAACGGCAGGCCTATCGCCTCGCCGAACGTCCCCATGAATCGCGGCCACAGAAGGCCGAGCTCGAACGACAGCACGGTCCCCGACACCGCTCCCACCGCGAAAAGGATGCTGGTCCCCTTGGCCAGCCCTTTGGCCAGCTGAAGGTAAGTGTCGTCGCGGGTGCGGGCGTGCAGCAGGTCGGCGATGACCATCAGCGCCGGCAGCGCCACTCCGGCGGCCGCGAAGACGATGTGGAATGCCAGCGAAACGCCCATCTGGGCGCGTGCGTACATCAACGAAGCAGGAAGGCCTGGCACGCGCCGATTCTGCGGCGTCCCGCGCGTTCGCGCTAGCGCATGCGCCACCGTCACAGATCCGACGCTGCGGCGGACGCGAGCGCTGGTCTCTTTCGCTTGCGCGCACCCCTTCTTTGACTGACCATCAAGGCTGGCTCGCGCGAAGTCATGTCATCGGAATCGCTGACAGCGAACGGAAGGCCAACGGGCGGCAGCAGGCCCCTGCGGGTCTTGATCATCGAGGACTCGGAGGACGATCGCGATCTCGTGCTGCTGCGCCTGCGCAGCGCCGGGTTCGACGCCACCTGGAAGCAGGTCGCCAGCGCCGACGATTTGCGCGCCGCCCTCACCGAGCCGTGGCAGCTGATCCTCTGCGACTATCACATGCCCGGGTTCGGCGCGCCCGAGGCGCTGGCCATCATTCGCGGCGTCGATCCCGACACGCCGGTGATCATCGTCTCCGGCATCCTCGGCGAGGAAGCGGCCGTGGTGGCCATGAAGGCGGGCGCGCAGGATTTCTTCTCGAAGAACAAGCTGACCCGCCTGGGCGCCGCCGTCGAGCGCGAGCTGGTCGACGCCGAGACGCGGCGGGCCCGCCGCGCCGCCGAGGCCGAGCGCGAGCGCCTGCTGGCCGAGCTGCGCGTGGCGCTGGCGGTGCGCGACGAATTCTTGATCATCGCCTCGCACGAGCTGCGCACACCCCTGACGGCCATGCGCCTGCAGCTGGACAGCCTGGCGCGCGCGCAGGCGCAGGCGGCCGCGCGCGCAGGCGCCGGCAGCGGCACCGCCGACGCGCGCAAGATCGGGCGCCTCGACAACCAGCTGGATCGGGTGACGTCGATGGTCGATCGCCTTCTCGACGTGACCAAGCTGTCGTCGGAGCCGCTGCGCCTGGTCCCCGCCCGCCTGGAGCTGGGCGCGGCTGTCAGCGGCGTGGTCGAACGCTCGCGCGATCTGCTGGAAGACGTCGGCAGCACGGTGAACCTCGAGGCGGTGGACGAGGTGACCGGCTGGTGGGATCCGGTACGCCTGGACACCGTCATCACCAACGTCCTGCTCAACGCCATCAAGTTCGGCCCGGGCAAACCGATCACCATCTCCGTGCAGCGCGTGGGCGACGCCGCGACGCTGACCGTTCGCGATCAGGGAATTGGCATGACCGCCGAGGAGCGCACCGATCTGTTCCGAAGGTTCGCCCGCGCGGTGCCCAAGGAGAATTACGGCGGCTTCGGCGTGGGCCTGTGGATCGTGGAGCAGCTGGTGCGCGCGCACGGCGGCTCGGTGGCGCTGGCCAGCGAGAAGGGTCGCGGCACCACCGTCACCGTCGTGCTTCCGATCGACCACTTGCGGCCGCACCCCGGCGAGGGCGCCGTTTCCGATCACGCCCCCACCGTGGTTTGACCGTCCCATCACCTCGCGCGTCAGGGAAACAACGTTGTAACTTGCGCGCGCAATTCAGGTTATTAGACTGGCGCCAGGTATGGGCGGGTGGTCTGAACAACGATTGGAGCCGCGGGTCGACTATCGGGCGCCCGTCCGGGTGATGCCCGCCGGTGAATCGCGGCATGTCCTCGGGCAGTCGCTGAACTTGTCGCCGCTGGGGATGCTGGTGGATGCGCCGCAGCCGTATCCGGTGGGGACGCAGATCAGCTGCGACATCACGTTGCCTGGCGGCAGCAAGGCGCTGCGAGGACGCATCGTGCGCGTGCAGCCGCTGTCGCCGAGCAGCACGGGGTTGGCCATCGGCTTCGTCGATCTCTCGCCGTCCGATCTGTCGGCGCTGCGCACGCTGGTGCACGGGGAGAACCACGATCCCGATGAGCTGGCGGTGCGGGTCAACGGCAGCAACTGGCTGCTGCGCGGGCGCGCGGAGCTGGAAGACGACGGTTACCACGTGACGTTGCCGCTCCCGTTCCTCGCCGCCGACGCCCCCATTGACCTGGCGTCGTCTCCCAGCGCGCCGGTGATCACGCGCGCGCTGGTGCGCGACGTCGCGCTCTTGCCGGCGGGCCCCGACGGCATCCCGCGCTTGCGCATCGGCGTTCGCCTGGCGGGCGGCGGCGCCAGTGACGAACCTACGCCGGAGGCGGCGACGCCCGTGGCCGCCGAGGTCGAGTTCGACAGCCATCCCGACACCCCGCCGCCGCAGGTCTTGATCGCCGAGGAGATCGGCCCCGACCACACGGAGGTGACCGGCCCGCGGCGCACGGCGGCCGCTGCCGCCACCGATCGACGGGCGCGACGAGCGCTGACGCTGGTGGCGGCGCTGTTGCTGGGGACGGCCGCCGGTCTGGTTTTCAAATACGCGCCCGGCCTTCGCGAGCGCAGCTGGCGGTCGCTGTCGTCGGCGGCGGCGCCGACGGTCACGCCCACGCCGGCCGCCATCGAGCCGGCACCCGTCGCGACAACGGCCGCGCTGGAGAGTGTTGCGGCGGCGCCCTCGGCCCTGCCCGCCCGGGCGCCGGCGACCGGACCCGAGATCGTTCCGGTCACTCCCGACCCGGCCGGCGACAAACCGCAGTTCCACATGACCGCAAAGGGCGCGCAGGCGGTCGTCTTCCTGCGCGGCTCGCTGGCCAACGAGCGCCACTATGCGCTGACATCCCCCGCTGGCATGGCGGTGAACTTGCCGGGCGCCCGACCAGTTCCGCCCTTCGGCCGCTATCGGGCGGACTCGCGCGCGTTCCGCGAGATCTGGATCCAGCCGCTGCGTGACGGCGGCGCGCACCTGCGCTTCATCTTTCGCGGCCCTTACGGCAAGGATCCCGTCCTCGATCTCTCCCCTGGCCTGGTCAGCGTGACCGTGGCGCGCCCTCCCGCCACCGACGCCGCCGAGCCCTAGGAACCTGTCCCCGTAAACGGGTATTCTGCGGAGAGAATGGAAGAGGGCATCACCGGCGCGGCCGGCTTCACGCCCCGCAAGGTTCTCATCACGGGCGGGGCGGGCTTCATCGGATCTTGTTACGCGCGCCTTCTGCGCCGGGCGCGGCCCGACGGCCTGCTGGTCAACGTCGACGCCCTGACCTACGCCGGCAACCTGGAGAACCTGGCCGCGCTGGAGTCCGATCCCGGCCACGTCTTCATCAAGGCCGACATCCGCGACGGCCAGGCGATGGCGGAGATCATGACCCGCCACCAGATCGACGCCGTCATCAACTTCGCCGCCGAGAGCCACGTCGATCGCAGCATCCTCTCCGCCGAGCCGTTCATCGACACCAACGTCACCGGCACGCTGCGCCTGCTGGAAGCGGCCCGCCGGGCCGGCGTGCGCCGCTTCGTTCAGGTTTCGACCGACGAGGTCTATGGCTCGCTGGGCCCCACCGGGGCGTTCGAGGAGACGACCCCCATCGCGCCGCGCAGCCCCTACTCCGCCAGCAAGGCCGCCGCCGATCACCTGGTGATGGCCTTTCACCACACCCACGGACAGGACGTGGTGATCACCCGCTGCTCCAATAACTACGGGCCCTATCAGTTCCCGGAGAAGCTGATCCCGCTCATGATCCTGAACGCCTGCGAGGGGCGGCCGCTGCCGGTTTACGGCGACGGCATGCAGGTGCGCGACTGGATCCACGTCGAGGATCACTGCGAGGCCATCGACGCCGCCCTGCTGCGCGGCCGATCAGGCGAGGTG
>DATKEU010000496.1:0-15691 GCA_035544495.1 Polyangia bacterium
CTGCGCATCGAGGAAGAGCTGGGCGTCGCGGCCATCTGGGGCGGGTCGCTGGGCCGACTGTAAGGCCACTGTAAGGATCCTGTAATCACGTCCGAAGGGCGTCGGACGAAATCCAGTGTTTCGCCGCTGGCAAAGTCGTGATACAAAGGCGACAAAATTTTTGTGGAGACAGTGATGATCATACGCCCTCATTTCCGGAATGTTGCGGTTACCCTGACCCTGGCGGCTTTGGGATTCGGATGCTCGAGCAGCTCGTCATCGAGCGACGCGAGCACCGACACTGGCAAGACCGACGGCAAGACCGACGTTCCCAGTGACATGGCGGGCAGTGACGTCCCCAAGGACGTGCCGGCCGGGGACAGCGCGGACGCTCCGACGCTTTCGGCGGCCGCGATGCGCGGCAAGTATCTCGTCAACTCCGTCGTGGGCTGCAGCGACTGCCACACGCCGCCGGGCGCCAACGGGATGCCCGACCTGACGATGTTCCTGGCGGGCAACAAGAACTTCGTCGTGCTGCCGAACGGTGACAAGCTGGGGTCGCGCAACCTGACCAACGACGCGACCGGGCTCAAGAACCGGTCCGATGACGAGATCAAGAACATGTTCCTGAACGGCATGCGGCCGGCGGCGGTGGGAGGAGCGGACGCGGGAACCAGCCAGGCGCTGAACCCGATCATGCCGTATTACATCTTCCACAACATGACCAGCGACGACGCCGACGCCATCGTTGCCTACCTGCGCACGGTGCCGGCGGTCATGAACACCATTCCCCAGCGCGGCCCTTCGTTCGAAGTGCCCGGGCCAGCGCCGGCATTGGACCTGAACGCGGTCAAGTCGCCGAAGTACGCCGACGCCGCCACTCAGCAGAGCGCCTTGCGCGGCAAGTACCTGGCGTCGCAGGTCGGTCTGTGCGTCGAGTGCCATACGAAGCATAACGACCCCGGTGCCGCCACCGTCCTCGACGAGGCGAACCTGTTCGCGGGGGGCGAGGACTTCTCGGCGTTCTTCGCGACCACGTTGATGATCCACCCGGTCTCGAAGAACCTGACCGGTGACGACACGACCGGCCTGGGCAAGTGGACGGCGATGGACGTCCAGAATTGTCTGGCCAAGGGCAAGTCGAAGGACGGCACGGGCATCTGCCCGCCGATGCCGCTGGCGGTCTACATGATGATGGCCCCTCAGGACCAGATGGACATCGCCAACTACATCAAGTCGTTGCCGGCGATCGTTCACGACGTCCCCGACATGTGTGTCTTCCCGATTCCGCCCGATGCCGGCTCGGACGGCGCCGCCGACGGCGGCGCGCCGGAGACGGCGCCCGACGCGGGCGACGAGGTCGCCGCTGACGCGGGCGACGAGACGGGCGGCTAGCGAAACAAAAGAACCAATAAGCGCTCCCGTTCGTATTATTGGGGGAATGCGAAGCGCGGGTTCGACGGGTCGGAGCGTCATCACGCCGATCTTCGGACCTGCGCTTTTTGTTTTGGGCGCGATCGCCTCGGCCGCGTGTGGTTCGTCGCCGGGCGCTGCCGCCACCGCCACCGCCGCCGACGCCGGCGAGCCAGCGGCGGGCGACGACGCGGCCGTCGCGGACGACTCGGCGGAGCAGGCGGACGACGCCGGGGCCGCCGATGCGCCCGTCGAGTTGCCGCCGCCACCCCAACCGTACGATCGCCCGGCGTACGCGCACCTTTCGGAGACCGGCCTTTACGCCGACTTCCCGAGCAAGACCTTCGCCGACGGGTTGGTGCCTTTCGAGCCGACGCACAAGCTGTGGTCGGACGGCGCTGACAAACGCCGCTGGATGAAGCTGCCGCCCGGAACGCAGATCGACACCAGCGACATGGACCACTGGGTCTTTCCGGTGGGAACGAAGTTCTTCAAGGAGTTCTCGCTGGGCGGCGTCCTCCTGGAGACGCGGCTGGTGGAACGGTATGGCACTGGCCCAGAGGACTACTGGTTCGGCGCCTTCGTCTGGAGCGCCGATCAGACCGACGCCGTGTTCGTGATGGACGGCCAGGACAACATCAACGGCACCAATCACGACGCTCCCTCGCAGAAGAACTGCGGGGCCTGTCACCGCGGTGATCCCGGCCGGGTGCTGGGGTTCTCGGCGATCCAACTCTCGCGCCTCGACAACCCGCCCACGCTGGCGAGCCTGGCCGCCGCCGGCACGCTGTCGAACCCGCCCGCCGCTGGCGTCGATTTTCCCGTGCCGGGCGATGACCTGACCGCGCGCGCCCTCGGCTACTTTCACGCCAACTGCGGCCACTGCCACAACATCAACGGGACATCGTGGCCGGACACGCAGATGGTCCTGCGCCTCGAGGTCGTCGAGCGCGACCCGCAGAGCTCCGAGCTCTGGAAGTCAATCGTCGGCCAGATGCTGCAGTACTTCCGCGGCGGCGCCATCACCCTGCGCGTCGCCCCCGGCCAGCCCGACACCAGCGCCATCATCGAACGCATGTCCTCGCGAACGGCGAAGATCCAGATGCCCCCGCTGGCGACCGAGCTCGTCGACCCGGACGGGCTGCAATTGATCCGCGACTGGATCACGTCGCTGGCGCCGTAGTGCTGATCAGCCGGGCCCGAGCACGTTGCGCGCGATCACCATGCGCTGGATCTGGCTCGTGCCCTCGTAGATCTGCAGCAGCTTGGCGTCGCGCATGAGCTTCTCGACGGGGTAATCCTTGGTGTAGCCGTAGCCGCCGAAGATCTGGACGGCGTCGGTGGCGACGCGCATGGCGGCGTCGGCGCCGTAGGCCTTGGCGTAGCTGGAGACGATGCTGTCCAGCTTGCCGCTGTCGATGGCCCAGGCGGCCTTGTGACAGAGCAGGCGCGTCGATTCGTAGGCGATGGCCATATCGGCCAGCATGAACTGCACGGCCTGGTGCTGAGCGATGGGGACGCCGAAGGTCTTGCGCTCGAGGGCGTAGCCGCGCGATTCGTCCAGGGAGCGGCGGATGATGCCGGCGGCGCCGGCGGCGATCCAGGGGCGCGTGCGATCGAAGGTGCGCATGGCCAGCTTGAAGCCGTCGCCCTCGGCGCCGACGACGCTGGCCTTGCCGACCTTGACCTCCTCGAAGATGACGTCGGTGGTGTTCGACGTGCGCTGGCCCATCTTGTTTTCCTTCTTGCCGACCGACACGCCGGGCGTGGCGCGGTCGACGACGAAGCAGGTGATCCCTTTGTGGCGCTGCGTCCCCTCTTCGCGCGCGAACACCGTGTAGAAATCGGCCACGCCGCCGTTGGTGATCCAGCGCTTCTGGCCCGTGATGACGTAATCGTCGCCGACCTTGCGGAAGCGCGTCTTCATCCCGGCCACGTCGGACCCGGCGTCTGGCTCCGAGCAGCAGTAGGCGGCGAAGATCGCCTTTTTCAGCAGGCGCGCGAAATAGGTTCTTCGCTGGTCCTCGGTCCCGGCCAGGATGATCGGCATGACGCCCAGCATGTTGCCGGCCAGCGTGGTGTTGACGCCGGTGCATCCGTAGGAGATCTCCTCCAGCACCAGCACGTGCGACAGGCACGAGAGGCCCAGGCCCCCGTACTTCTCGGGGATCTCGCAGTTCATGAGGCCGGTCTCGAACGCCTTGTCGCAGATGGCGCGCGGGAAGGTCCCCTCCTCGTCCAGCTGGGCGGCGACCGGGATGATCTCCTTGCGCGTGAACTCCCGGGCGGTGTCGATCAGCTGCTGCTGCTCGTCGGTGAAGTCGAAGCTGGGCATGGCGGCGCTCCTTCCCGCCGCAGTATACGCTGGCGCCGCGCGCGGGCGGTCAGGGCGCCGACGACGAGGCGGGCGGCTTTCCGGTGTCGGCGGCGCCGGGCTGACCGGCGGCGGCGGCGCGAGCGGCCTTGCGGGCGGCGCGCTCCTCGGCCTTGCGCTGTTCCACGGCGAACGCGTCGCGCGTCGCCTTCGATCCCATGATGAAGCCGAGGACGATCCCCAGGATCAGCACGATCGGGATGTAGATGAAGTGCGCCGACGTCGGGACGCCGATGGCAAGCGCCAGTATCACCGGCGCGCGGCCCCGTCCAGCTTGCGGCGCAGCTCGTCCATCTCGCTCTGCACGCGGCCGAGCCCGCGCGCGACGTAGACGACATAGCCCAGCACCGCGATCCAGATGAAGCCGTAGGCGTACCCGACGAACGGCACGGCCGGGATCTCGTCGGCGATGCGCCCCTCGACCTTCTGGAAATCTTGCCCGAGCGCGATCGCCGGCGCGGCCAGCGCCAGCAGCGCGGCGGCGAAGACGGTGATGGTGGCGCGCAATTGTCGGGACGTCCGGGTCATCCAGCTCGCAGGTGTCGTGTGCATCATCGTTGTTCGTTTGCCTCCAGCAAGTCGCCGATTTCCAGGCGCAGCTCGTCCAGCGCCGCGCGCGCCCGCTCCAGGCGCACGCGCACGGCCAGGAGCAGCCCCCACACCACGGTGATGAGCGCGAAGGACGCCCAGAAGGCCGGGCGCATGCGCGGGTCCAGCGTCGGGACCACGGTCGTCTGCGGGTGGACGGTGCGCCAGATATCGACGCTCTTGTAGACCAGCGGCACGTCGACCGCGGCGAACAGGGCCAGCGCGGCCGACAGCTTCTTGCCGCCGGGGCCGCCGTAGCGGCGCGCCAGCATGTAGCCGATCATGATCAGGAACAGCAGCAGCGAGCTGGTGAGCCGCGCGTCCCATTGCCAGTAGACGCCCCAGGCCTTGCGACCCCAGAGCGGGCCGCTGACCAGCACGCAGGCGCCGAACAGCACCGACAGCTCGCCGGCGGCGGCGGCGACGCGATCGCCGCGCGCGGAGCCGCGAAACAGATAGGCCACGCTGCCGCCCGCGCAGGTGAACGTCGACAGAAACAGCATGATCGCGCAGGGGACGTGGAAGTAGAAGATCTTCTGAACCACGCCCATCACCGGCTCGATGGGGGCCGACAGGATGAGGCCCGGCACCAGCAGAAAGCCGAGCATGGCCAGCGCGGCCGTCACGGTCATCGCCAGCCCGAGGGAACGCATGGATCGCCCTATACTACCCGAAAGAACGATATCTTCCGGGCAGGGGGCAGAAGAAAGATCGTGAGCGACGAAGGCCATTTCTCCGCGTTTCGCGCCGTGCCGCGCACGGGGGTCATCTATGTGACCACCGAGGCGGCCAAGCATGGGTTTCACTCCGGCGATCCGGCCTGGTGCAACCTCGGGCAAGGCCAGCCGGAGACGGGGCCGCTCCCGGGCGCGCCGGCGCGCGTCCACGCCGTCAGCATCGACGTGGACGATCAGGAGTACGCACCCATCCCTGGCATCTGGGAGCTGCGCGAGGCGATCGCCGATCTCTACAACCGCCTCTACCGGCGCGGGATGCCGTCGCAGTACAGCGCGGAGAACGTCAGCGTGTCGGGGGGCGGGCGGGCGTCGCTGACGCGCGCGGCGGCGAGCCTCGGGCACGTGAACCTGGGCCACTTCCTGCCCGATTACACCGCCTACGAGGAGCTGCTGGACATCTTCAAGGCGTTCACGGCCATTCCGATCTTGCTGGAGCAGGAGCGCGGGTACGCGTTCACCGTCGACGATCTGCGGCGCGAGGTGCACGGGCGCGGCCTGTCGGCGCTGCTGCTGTCGAACCCGTGCAACCCCACCGGCAAGCTGGTGCAGGGGGACGAGCTTCGCCGCTGGGTCGAGCTCGGACGCGCGGAGGACTGCGCGCTGCTGTTCGACGAGTTCTACTCGCATTATATCTGGAGCGCGCGGCCCGGCCGGCTGCCGGTCGAGAGCGCGGCCCGCTATGTCGAGGACGTCAACGCCGATCCGATCGTCATCTTCGACGGGCTGACCAAGAACTGGCGCTATCCCGGCTGGCGCGTCACCTGGACGGTGGCCCCGCGACACGTCATCGAGGCGGTGGCCAGCGCCGGGTCGTTCCTGGACGGCGGCGGGTCGAAGCCGCTGCAGCGGGCGGCGATCCCGCTTCTGACCGACGCGCACGTGATCGCGGAGACGAACGCCATCCAGGCGGCTTTCCGCGAGAAGCGCGACCGCCTGCTGTCGGGGCTGGAGCGCCTGGGGATCCGCTGCGATCGCGCGCCCGACGGGACGTTCTATATCTGGGGGCGCGTCGACGGGCTGCCGCCGCCGCTCTCCGACGGCATGGGATTCTTCCGCGCCGCGCTGGAGCGGCGGATCATCACCGTCCCGGGCGAGTTCTTCGACGTCAACCCCGGCAAGCGCCGCCACCAGCGAGGGTCGCGCTTCCGCTCGCACGTGCGGTTCTCGTTCGGGCCGGCGATGGCGTCGCTGGAGACGGCGCTGGTTCGCCTGGAACAGATGATCCGCGAGGCGTGAGCGCGCGCGAGCCGACTGACTGCTCGCGCTCAGTCGCCGGCGGCGACCGGTTCGAAGGCCCAGAGGCCGACGGTGACGAAGATGACGTCCAGGGCGACGAGGAACTGGGTCCAGAATCGTGCGCCCTCGAGATCGGGGGCCAGTGGGTCGAGCAGCTGGCTGGTGCCGCGGGCGCCGGCGATGACGATGGGGACGATGATGGGGTAGAGCAGCGTCGACAGCAGCACGTCGCGGCTGCGCGAGCGCAGCAGCGCCGCCGAGAAGACGCAGCCGGCGGCGGCGAAGCCGACGGTGCCCAGCGCCAGCAAGAGCGCGATCCAGGCGACGTGGGCCAGGACGCCGCCCGCGAACAGGAACCCGGCGAGCGCGGTCAGCACGCCCTCGACGATCACCATCAGCGCCGCCGTGGCCACCAGCTTGCCGAGGTAGATGGCGCCGCGCGGGACCGGCGACAGCAGCAGCGAGCGGATCGCCTCGCCTTCGCGCTCGCGATCGTACGTGCGCCCGAGGCCGACCGTGCCCGATACGATCACGGCGATCCAGAGGATGCCGGCGGTGACCGACGGCGAAGGGCGGGCGTCGCCCACCACGAAGGCGAAGCTGAAGATGAGGACGATGACCACCGCCAGAAACGTCATCGTCAGCAGGATCTCGCGGCTGCGAAGCTCGATGCGCAGGTCCTTGGCGGCGATGCGCAGCACCTGCGCGGCGAATCCCGGCGTGGCGGGCGGCGCGCCGTCAGCCACCGGTGCGCTCGCGGTAAAGGTCGCGCACCGTGGCGGCGTCGAAGCCGCCCGGGCGCGCGTCGTCGAAGACCACGCGCCCGCGCCGCAGGATGAGGACGCGATCGGCGATGGGTCCCGCGGCTTCCAGATCGTGCGTCACCAGGACGACGATGCGGCCGGCCGCGCGTTCGGCGCGCAGCTCGCCGGCCAGCCAGGCGGCGCCGGACGGATCCAGGGCCGACGCCGGCTCGTCGAACAGCAGCAGCGCCGGTTCGTGCAACAGGGCCCGCGCCAGCGCCAGCCGCTGCTGCATGCCGCGCGAGAACGCGCGCGCCGGTTTTTCAGGCGCCACGTCCGCCAGCCCCACGCGCGCTAGCATGGCGTGGGCGCGCCCCGCGGGGTCGGCCACGCCGTACAGGCGCGCGAACAGGATCAGGTTCTCGCGCGCGTCGAGATCGCCGTACAGGCCGGGCTCGTGCCCGACGTAGCCGATGCGCGCGCGCGCCGCCGATCCGCGCGCCAGCGGGACGCCGTCCCAGCGCAGCCGCCCGGCCGTGGGTGTCACCAGCGTCGAGACGATCCCCAGCAGCGTCGACTTGCCGGCGCCGTTCGGTCCCAGCACGGCGCTGACCTGGCCGGGCGCGAACGTCGTCGACACGTCGACCAGCGCGCGCCGGCCGTCATAGGTTTTTCCGACGCCCTCCAGGATCAACCCGGCGGCGGTCATAGCGCGCGTTGCTCGTCCAGCGCGGCCAGATCCTGGTAGACGGTCTCCAGCTTCGACACCAGCTGGTTGCGGCGTTCGGTGGTCGCCCCGCCGTCGACCTTGCGGCGGCCCTGTTCCAGCGCCACAAGCTCGGAGAACAGCGCCTCGCGGCGGGCGGTCAGGCGCGCGCGGTCATCGGTGGTCTTCTTGACGACGTCGGTGGGCCGGCGCGCCAGCACCACCGCCGCCGCCACCAGCAGCAGCGCCAGCAGCCCCGACACCGTCCGTCCCGTGTGGTCCACCGACGGCAAGCCGGTGACGGTGAAGGTCAGCGTCTGCCCGGCGCCGATGGCGTTCACCGCCATGACCCAGTACTTGCGGCCGTTGAAGTCGCGCGATTCGCGCGCGCCGATGCCGGGGCCGCTGGCGGCGAGGCCGCCGACCTGCTCGGTGATCAGCGTGAAGGCGCCGATGCCGTTCGGCATCAGCTGCGCGAACTGGCGCGAGTCGCCCGCGTACGGCAGCACGAACCCCAGCGTGATCTCGTTGCCCGCCGCCTTGGCGTCGGTCTGGCCCAGCGCCGCGCGCGGCGTGATGGGGCCGTAGACGGCGATGCCGTGTTCCTTGCGCACCTCCGTCTTGCGCTCGGACGGCGCCACCTCGGCCGCGACGAAGCCCTTGGGCAGCGGGATCTCCACCGCGCCGGGGCCGGGGTCGAAGATCCGATCGGAGGTGTTTTCCAGCGGAAGGAACTCGAGGAAGCCGAGGTTGTCGTCGCGCAGCTGCACCACCACGCGCGCGCCCTGGCCGATGGTGATCACCGACGGGTCGGCGGTGCGCCCCAGCGCGCGGATGGTGGCGCGGGCCCCGCTGTCGGCGGGCATGGCGAACGGTTCGGTCGACAGGCGCAGGCCGGCGTGATCGATGACGGCGGCGTAGCCGAACCCCGGCCCGGCCGGCAGGTCGGTGAACTTCACCTCGCCCGCAGCGTCGGAGGTGGCGCGGTGGATCTTGATCTGGCTTTCCTTGTCGACGGCGCCCAGCACCACCGGCTGGTTGGCCAGGGGGCGGCCGTTCTCGTCGGACAGCTGGACGATCAACGTCTTCGCCGGCAGCGCCGGATCAGGGCGCGCGGCGCCGGCGGTGACGCCGAGGGTGAAGTTTCCGTCGCCGGCGCCGCTGGCGCCCGCAGGCGGCGCCGATTCGCCCGCGCCGGGCGCGCCCAGCCCCGCGATCAGCATCGTGCGCACGCCGCCCTCGGCGGGCATGGTGAAGGTCTCTGTCTGCAGGCGCTCGCCGTCGACGACCGCCTCCGCCGTGACCTGCTGATCGGCGGTGATGCCTTCGAACAGGGCGCGGCCGCTGCTGTCGGTGCGGGCGGTGCGCTTGCGCAGGTCGCCGCCAGCGTTGCGGATGATCGCCGTGACCTCCAGATCAGCGACGGCGTTGGACGGCGCCTTGCGCGCCACGCGCACCGTGACCGTACCGGCCGGCATCCCGCGATCGGGCAGCGGTTTGCCCGAGATGGCACGCAGGTTCGGCATGCCGCCCCCGCCCGCCGCCATCGGCGCCTGCGCGCGCGCGGGCCCGCCCGGCGCGACGGCCAGGGTGGCGGCGATCAGGAGGAGGACGAAGCCAGTCTCACGCCGCATAGCTTGCAGAAGTGCGCGTCGCTGTCGTTGACGGTGTTGCACACCGCGCAGGTCGATCGCGGGTCGGGCTCCGACGAGCTGGGCGCCTTGGCCGGCACGGCGGGCGCGGCGCGCGGGGCCGCCTCTGGCTTGGCGGGCGCTTGCGCCGCCGCCTCGGCCAGCGCGTGCAGGCGATCCTTCAGCTCGCGCTCGATCAGCTGGCGATAGTTGTCGCCCGCCTCCAGCTCGCTGATGAGGCGCATGGCCCGCGCCCGGTAGCGCCCGATCATGTCCCGATAGTCGGCCTCCGCGATCTTGCGCATCTGGTAGTCGAGCTCGATCTCCTTGATGGCCTTCAACACGATCTGCTTTTCGCGCTCCAGCTCGCGCAGGCGCTGCGGCGCCTGCGCCGGCAGCGCGGCCGGCGGTTGCTCGGGGCGCGTCAGCGGATCGATCACCCGCCATAGCGCGAGCCCCGCCAGGACCAGCGTCATGCCGCCCAGGCCCAGCATCACCAGCGGCGGACCGAAACGCATCCGTTCGAAGCCCACGCCGTATGCCATCGCCAGCGCGACGCCGATGGCCGCCAGCACCCAGCCCGGCACGCGCGCGCGCCGGCGCGCCGGCGCCGAGCCGCCGGACGCGGGCGCCGCCAGGTCATCGCTGGCGGCGGCGGCTTTCGATTTGGTGGTGGGGGCGGCGGGCACGACGGGGGCGACCCTACTCAATCCGGGCAGCCTAATCCAGGTTTCGCAGCTCGTCTTCCAGCTTGTCTTCCAGATCGGGGTTGGAGGCGACGGCCGCCGGCGTCCCGCCCGCGACCGCCGGGCGCGCTCGCTGCGCCAGTCGATACGCCATGTAGCCCAGCCCGCCCGCCGCCACCACGCCCAGGCTGTAAGGCAGCAGCCAGATGAGCCGGTTGAAGCCCTTGTCGATGGGCGAGGCGAGGGCGATCTGGCTGCCGTACTTGGTGATGAAGAACTGGATGATGTCGTCGCGGTTCTTTCCCTCGCCGAGAAGGTTGTGGATGAGGATGCGATCCTGCGCGGCGTGACCGCATCCTTCCGACGCGCACTCGATCAGGTTGTGCCGGCAGGAACCGCACTGGCACATGATGTTGCGCACCAGCCAGTTCTCCTCCGGGCCCTGGGGCGAAGGTGGCTCGCCCACGGCTGCCGCCATGTCCGGCGCGGCCTGCGCGGGGGCAGACCAGGCCAGCGTCCCCGCGCCCGCCGCCAGGCCCGCCGCCACCAGCAACAGCACGCCCGCCGCGCCCGCGGCCGAGTCGGAGACTCCGGCCCGCGCCCCGGCCCGCGCCGTCAGGCGTTCCAGCACCGAGTCGGGCATCAGCGCGATGCCGGTGCCGATGGCCAGCAGCATGAAGCCGAACCAGATCCAGTCGACCACGGGGTTGATGACGATCTTCAGCGTCACGTTGCCCTCGGCCAGGTCGTAGTTGCCGAGCGTGATGTAAAGGTCCTCCGCCGGCGAGCGGCGGATGGCGACCTCCGTCGTCGGCTCGCTCTCGTGGTTGCGGAAGAACCACTTGGCCGGGCGCATGCGATCGATGACCTTGCCGTTGATCAGCGCCGTCACCTCGCCGGTGACCATCTCCTTCTGGCGATCCTCCTCGTGCGCCAGGCGATCGAAACGGACCGTGTAGCGCCCGACGCGCGTCTCGCCGCCCGGGTTCAGGCGGACCTCGCTCTCCTTCTGATAGGCGGTGCCGGCGAAGCCCAGGAACATGAGGACAATGCCGACGTGCACGATGTACCCGCCATAGCGCCGCTTGCCGCGCAGGACCATGCCCAGCATCGCCGAGATGACGTCCGACCCGGTGTTGCGGCGCCGGATGGCCACGCCGCGCGCGAACTCTTGCGTGATGGTGGTGGCGACGAAGGCGCAGAAGCCGAAGCAGATCACCGCGGCCCACGACGACTGCAGCCCGACGGCGAGGCAGATCACCACCGTCAGCGCCGCCGCCGACAGCGGATACGCGAACTGGAAGCGCAGGTGCGACAGCGTGGCCTTGCGCCAGGCGATCAGCGGCCCCACGCCGGTGAGGAAGAGCAGAGTCAGGCCCAGCGGCACCATCCACTTGTTGAACACCGGCGGCCCGACCGTGATGCGCTGGCCCAGCAGCGCCTCCGACACCGTCGGGAACATGGTCGCGAACATCACGAAGAACGCCGAGAAGAGGAGGATCCAGTTGTTGACCGTGAAGGCCGCCTCGCGCGACAGCCACGAATCGAAGCTGGCGCGGGCGCGCAGATCGGGCAGCCGTTTGATGACGAAGCCGAAGCTGACAATCAGCGTGATCACCATGAAGATGGTGAAGATCCAGGCCAGCGTCGTGTCCTGACCGAAGGCGTGCACCGACTGCACGATCCCCGAGCGGGTCATGAACGTGCCGAAGATGGTCAGGAAGAACGTCAGGATGATCAGCGTGACGTTCCATATCTTCATCATCCCGCGCCGTTCCTGAATCATGATCGAGTGCAGGAACGCCGTCGCCGTCAGCCAGGGGAGAAAGCCGGCGTTCTCGACCGGGTCCCAGGCCCAAAAGCCGCCCCAGCCGAGCTCTTCGTACGCCCACAGCATCCCCAGCGTCAGCCCCATCGACAGAAAGAACCAGGCGCCCAGCGTCCACTTGCGCACCGACGCGATCCAGGCGTCGTCCAGCTGGCCGGAGATCAGCGCCGCCAGGCCGAAGGCGAAGGGGATGCTCATGCCGACGAAGCCCGTGTACAGCGACGGCGGGTGCGTCACCATGTACGCGTTTTGCAGCAGCGGGTTCAGGCCGCGGCCGGCCGTCGGGATGTCGGTGAGGTAAGTGTCGAACGGATTCTTGTGAAAGACGATGACGTAGAGGAAGAAGTCCGCGATGGCCATGAGCACCGTGACGACGTAGGGCAGAAGCTCTCGGTGGCGGTTGCGGTTCGTGAAGACGGCGATGGCCGAGAAGACCGAGAGCAGGAACACCCACCACAGGATCGAGCCGTCCAGGCCGCCCCAGTACGCGGTGATTTGATAGAAGAGCGGCGACGCCGCGTCCGAATAGCGATGCACGTACTTGATCGAGAAGTCGTGCGACACGAACGCGTAGACCAGCGCCACCGAGGAGAGCCCCAGCACGCCGGCCAGCGCATAGACGCCGGCGCGCGCCGATTCGATGAGGCGGCGGTTGCCGCGGCGCACGCCGATCAGCGACGCCACGCCCGCGTACGTGGCCACCACCAGGGCAATGAGGAGGGTCAATGTTCCGAATGCGGCCATTTTTAACCGTGCCCTTCAGCCGGGGCGGCGGGCGGGGCAGCATGCTCCCGGGCCGGACGCCTTTAGCACCGCAAAGTTAGCATACAAGGGGGTCCCAGCGGGGGTGGGCGTTGCGAGGGGCGGGGCGCGTGAGCATGGAGCTGAATGTGGGGGGTCGCATGGAAACGAATTCTGTGAGCCGCGCGGAATTTTTCTGCCGGCGATTCGGTTTGCGCGTGCCGGTCCTGCTGGCCCCGATGGCGGGCGCCTGTCCGCCGGCGCTGTCGATCGCCGTGGCCAACGCGGGAGGGATGGGCGCCGCGGGGGTGCTGTTGATGTCGGCCCAGGAGATCGTGGCGTGGGCGCGCGACGTGCGCGCCGGGACGGGCGGGCCGTTCCAGATGAACGCCTGGATTCCGGGGCCGGCGGCGCGACGAGAGCGCGCGCACGAGGACCGGGTGCGGGCGTTCCTGGCCGGCTGGGGGCCGGCGGTGGCGCCCGAAGACGGCGATGGGCAGCCGCCGGATTTCGAGGCGCAGTGCGAGGCGATGCTGGCGGTGGGGCCGCGCGCGGTGTCGTCGATCATGGGAATGTTCGAGGCGGCGTACGTGGCGCGGTTGAAGGCGCGCGGCATCGACTGGTTCGCGACCGCCACCACCGTCGCGGAGGCGCGGCAGGCGGAGGCGGCCGGCGCCGACGTGGTCATCGCCCAGGGAGCAGAGGCGGGCGGGCATCGGGGGAGCTTCCGCGCGGAGGACGCGGAGCAGCGGCTGGTGGGGCTGTTCTCGCTGCTGCCGTGCGTGGCGGACGCCGTGCGCGTGCCCGTGGTGGCGGCGGGCGGGATCGCTGACGCGCGCGGCGTGGCGGCGGCGCTGGCGCTGGGGGCGAGCGCGGTGCAGATCGGAACGGCGTTCCTTCGCTGCCCGGAGGCGGGGATCCCGGCGGCGTGGGCGGAGGCCCTGGGGCGGACCGCGCCCGAGCAGACGGCCATCACGCGGGCGTTCAGCGGGCGGGCGGGGCGCAGCATCGCCGGCGCGTATGTCGAGGCGGCGGGTGGCGCGGGAGCGCCGGCGCCGGCGCCGTACCCGGTGCAGCGCGGGCTGACGGCGAAGATGCGGGCGGCGGCGGTGAGGGAGGGGGACCTGCAGCGGATGCAGGCGTGGGCGGGGCAGTCGGCGTCGCTGGCGCGGGTGGCGGCGGCAGGGCAGGTGGTGGCGCAGCTGTGGGAGGGGGCGCGGGAGATTCTGAGATAGAGGGTGGTGAAGAGTGGCGGAGCGGCCGGCATCCGGTCGAGGGGAGCGGAGGGCGCGCGGTGTCCTGGTGGCGGACGGTGTTTCCAGGCCTTTGCCCGCAAATCTGCGGGGTGGTTCCTGGCATAGGGCTGGCAATTGCGCGACGAGTGGCTGAAAGAGCTGCACCGACAAGGCGACTGTCTCTGATTGCGAGCGATGATGAGCGCGAATCGCAGCGTCTGCCTCCGCAGTGTACGAGGGCCGCGGCGCAGGCCGCGCCATCGCAACCGGCGTCCGCGGCACCGGCGGAGCCGCGTTTGATGGATCGGGTCCGTGCCGCCATCCGGCTCCGCCATCTGAGCTGCCGGACCGAGAAGGCCTATGCTGGATGGATCAAGCGATTTATCTTCTTTCATCGTAAGCGGCATCCGGCCGAGATGGGCGCTGAAGAGATCACCGCCTTTCTTTCCAGCCTGGCGACAGAGAAGCACGTCAGCGCCTCGACCCAGAATCAGGCGTTGGCGGCCCTGTTGTTCCTCTATCAGGAGGTGCTTGGTCGCGAACTTGAGTGGCTGGGAAACCTAGTTCACGCCAAGCGGCCCGCGCGGGTACCGGTCGTGCTGAGCCGAGTGGAGGCTCGCGCGCTGTTGGCGAAGGTCGAAGGACCCTCTGCGCTGGTCGTGATGCTGCTCTATGGAAGTGGGCTGCGTGTGCTGGAAGCGCTTCAACTTCGCGTCAAGGATGTCGACCTGGACGGCCGGGAGCTCATCGTGCGCAGGGGCAAGGGGCAAAAGGATCGACACACAGTCCTTCCAGGCAGCCTGGTCGATCCGTTGCGCGCCCACCTGTTGGAGGGGAAGAATCGGCACGACCACGATCTGGGCCAGGGCCTGGGCGCCGTGGCGTTGCCGGACGCTCTGATGCGGAAGTACCCGTCCGCACCTCGGGAATGGCGGTGGCAATGGGTCTTTCCCGCCTCTCGCACGTATGCCGACCGTGAGACAGGCGAAATCTTCCGGCATCACCTGCACGAGAGCGTCATTCAGCGGGCCGTCCGCGCCGCCGCCGCGGCCGCCGGCATCAGCAAGACAGCTACCCCGCACACTCTCCGGCACTCCTTCGCTACCCATCTGCTGGACTCAGGCTACGACATCCGCACCATCCAGGAGTTGCTAGGCCACCAGGATGTCAGCACGACCATGATCTACACTCATGTCCTGAACCGAGGCGCAGGTGGCGTCCGAAGCCCGCTGGATTCGTGACGGATGTCCCCGGCCGACGGGGAATTATCGCGTTATCTGCCGCCGCCGTGTGATCGGCGCACGGCGCTGCGATTCAATCCAGCGGGATCATGGGGATGCTCAAGGCTGAGCGGCGATAGAATAACTAATATTTTTCGGGGATAATAGGAGTTGGGCGGACAGAGCGCGACCGAACCGCGACATTCCTGTCTCGCAGATCGCGGTCGAGAGACGGACACGTTAGGGACCTTTGGGTCGTTTCGGTGGTTCGGCGCTTGCAATTCCAATTGATGGCATGAGCTGTTACCCGATGGGTATTGGGGTGGCGCGCTGTGGTGCCGTTGTGGCCTGGCTGGCGTTCTTCGGCAACTGCTCGGGATCGTCCGGCACTGTTTCATCGGACGCCGGCCGCGATAGAGCTGGGTCGATCAACGATGGCTGGACCCAGGACCTCTCCGAGGACGCGGGTCGCGATCGATCGGTAGCAGCGACTGATGGCTCAGTCGGGGATCAGGAGGCCGGCGCCGCCGCGCAGGGTACGCCCTACGCGTGCGCAGGGGGATTCATCGTCACA
>DATKEU010000497.1:0-7498 GCA_035544495.1 Polyangia bacterium
CGCGGGCGCATCGCCGCGGTGGCCAGCATCTACCGCGATCAGGACAGCCTGGCCATCGAGGCGGCGATGGGGCGCGGCGACGACGCCGCCATCGAGGCGCTGTTCGGGTCGCGCGCAGAATGAGCGGCGCCGGCGATACCATCGAGTTGACGATCAGCGGGCGCGCGCGCTCGCTGGGCGGTGGCATCGAAGTGCGGCGCCTGTTGCCGGTGGCGGCGCGCCGCATGGTGGGGCCGCTGATCTTCTTCGATCACTTCGGCCCTTTGCAGCTGCCGCCGGGGCAGGGGATGGACGTGCGCCCGCACCCGCACATCGGGCTTTGCACGGTGACCTATCTGTTCGAGGGGGCCATCGTTCACCGCGACAGCCTGGGTTCGCTGCAGACGATCGCGCCCGGCGACGTGAACTGGATGAACGCCGGGCGCGGCATCGTGCACAGCGAGCGCAGCGGTCCCGACGAACGCGCCCGCGGCGCGCGCATGCACGGCCTGCAGCTGTGGATGGCGCTGCCCACCGCCGACGAGGACGGCGCGCCCTGGTTCCAGCACCACCCGGCCGCCGCGCTGCCGGCGCTGGAGGGAGACGACGTCACGCTGCGGGTGATCGCCGGCAGCGCGTACGGGCAGACGGCGCCGGTGCGCGTGTCGTCGCCGATGTTCTACGTCGACGCGTCGCTGCGGCCGGGCGCGGTGGTGACGCTGCCCGACGATCACCCCGCCCGGGCGTTGTACGTGGTCGAGGGCTCGGTGGTCAGCGACGGGATCTCGCTGCCGGCGGGACAGATGGCGGTGTACCGGCCCGACGTGCTGGCCAGCGCGCAGGCGCCGGACGGCGCGCGCGTCGTGCTGGTGGGCGGCGCGCCGCTCGACGGCCAGCGGCACATCGACTGGAACTTCGTCTCCAGCCAGCCGGAGCGGATCGATCGCGCCAGACGAGACTGGAAAGAGGGCCGATTTCCCAAGGTTCCGGGCGACGAGAGCGAATTCATTCCGCTGCCCTGACGCGATGGCGGGCACTTCGGAACGCGAACTTTCCGCCGGTGAGCCTTGTTTTTTGTCTTTGACAGCCGCCTTTGATCCGGTTGAAGCTTGGCGTCTGACGAACCCGCAATTCCGAGATGGTTCGCGGTCAGCCGCATAATGGTGGTCAACGGCGCTGGTGGCTGGGGGTCGCGGCATCTGAATGGAAGGAGCTCATTCGATGCGAGATGTCCGATCTGCGTTCGTGATCGCGGCGGTTGGGATGACCATCGTCGCCTGGGGATGCGCCACAAGCGATGAAATGTCGGACGACGGCGGACAGGCCAGTGGAAGGGGCGGCGCCGTCGGCACCGGCGGTTCGTCAAACACCAACTCGGGCAGCGCGACGGGCACAGGCGGCAGCGGCACCGGCGGTGTGACGGGCACAGGCGGCAGCGGCACCGGCGGAGCCATGGTGATCGACGCGGGCAGCGACAAGGGCGGCGGGGCGGACACCGGCGGCGGCGATCCCAACGCGCCGGCGACGTTCACCGAGCTCTGGAACACGATCTTCAGCCTCTCGCCGGCGGATTCACCGTCCACCTGCGCTGGCGCCGCCTGTCACAATCCGAAGACCAACGGTGCGGTGAACGTGTCGAACAAGATGATGGCTTACATGACCGTGCGTGGGAAGGTCATGCCCAACAAGCCGGATGCGTCGTCGCTGGTGACGCGGCTCGAGAGCAAAGACCCAGCCAAACGCATGCCGCTGGCGGAACCCGCGCTGAGCGCCGCGCTGAAGTTGCGCGTCCGCTCGTGGATCATGAACGGTGCGAAGAACGACTGAGCGTGAGGGGGCTCGCCCCCTTACGGGCTCCTCCCGAGGGCGACGGGGCCGGCGCGGCGGAGCCGCGCCTTCGGGGTGCTTGGACGCGCTCGCTCTGGCGTTCTGGTCGTCGGAGATCGCGATCGGCGCTCAGTGCGGATCGTCGTGGGGATAGGCGGCGGCGAAGACCGCCTCGGCGGCCTCGAGGATCGCCGGGCCGGGATCGTCCAGCAGCGCGCCCGGGATCTCGATGAAACCGTTGGGGCTGGCGCAGGCCCGCAGGTGGTCGAGGCCGGGCTGGGCGCAGAACGCCCGCCGCATGCCAGGCTTGGTGACGATCAGCGGCGGGTCGAGCGCCAGCAGATCCTCGGCGCCGTACTCCGGCCAGTTGCGGAAGCGCGCCGCCGCCACGTCGTCGAGGCCGCCGGAGACCAGGACGTCGTGATAGTTCGAGCCGACGGTGCCCCCGTAAACGTGCGTGCCGTAGATGCTGGCGTACAGCGCCCGGCGCCGCGGCCGCGCGCCCAGCGGGGCGGCCACGCGCGACAGGCGCGCCACCAGGGCGCGTTCGTAATCGGCGCCGCGCGCGCGATCGCCGAGCAGCGCGGCGACGGCGCGGATGTTCGGCAGCAGCGTCGCCAGGCCCCGCATCTCGCCGAGATCGAAGACCGCCAGGCCGGCGTCGCGCAGGCGGGCCACGCGCGCGCGATCGCCGTAGTTGTTCACCAGGATGAGATCGGCCTTGAGCCCCAGCAGGAACTCCACGTCGTCGACGTCGCGAATGAGAGAGCGCTGGCCATAGCGGTGGCGAACCGTCGAGTGGCGGGCCCCGAACTCGGTGAGGGCGATGATGCGTTCGGGTTCAGCGAGATCGAGCAGCAGGCGATCGGCCACCGTGCTGCCCGAGGCGATGCGCCGGAACGGACGCACCACGATCCGGAAGCCGCCCGCGTCGGCGATGCTCGCGTCCGCGTCCGCGGCGGCGGCGGAGGCGGCGGGCGTGGCCGGCGTCGCGGCGGCCGGTGCCGCGCGCCGCGCCGACCAGGCCGCCGCGCCGATCGACAGCGCCAGCGCCAGCGCCGCCGCGCCCGCGTTGAACCAGGCGGCGCGCCCGACCGTCACGGCGGCGAGCTCCGCCGGTAACCGAGGCCGCCGCCCTCGATCACCTCCACGCCGTACGCGCGCCGCACCGGATCGGCGGCGATCACCTCGCGCGGCGCGCCCGATGCCAGGCAGCGCCCCGCCGCCAGTAACAGAGCGCGGTCCGCCCAGCGGCGCGCCTCGTCCAGCTGGTGCAGCACCACCACCACGGCGCGCCCGCGCGCCGCCACCGCGCGCAGGGTCTCAAACAGCCCCAGCACGTGCGCCACGTCCAGGCCCGCCGTCGGCTCGTCGAGCAGGATCACCTTCGCGCTGGTGGCCAGCGCCCGCGCCAGCAGCACGCGGCGCCGCTCGCCGTGCGAGATCTTCGTGAACAGCGCCTCCGCCAGCTGGCCGACGTCGACGGATGCCATCGCGTCGTCGACGGCGTGCCGATCGGCCTCGCCGGCCGTTCCCAGCCAGCCGGTGTGCGCATAGCGCGCTTGCCCCACGACCTCGCGGACCAACAGCGGCGCGTCCAGCTCCGACTGCTGCGGGACATAGCCGATGTGGCGCGCCCGCTCCGCCAGCGTCATCCCCGCCAGCGCGCGTCCGGCGATCCGGATGTCGCCCTCTGCGCGGGTCAGGCCGGCCAGCGCGCGCAGGAGCGTGCTCTTGCCGGCCCCGTTCGGCCCCAGGATCGCCAGGATCTCGTGCGCGCGCGCCTGCAGATCGATGTCGGCCAAGATCGCGCGGCCGTCCAGCCGCACGGCGATCGCCCGCGCGTCGACCAGCGGCGCCTCGTCAGCCAAGACGCCCCCGGCGCGCGCCCTGGCGCAACATGATCAGGAACAGCGGCGCGCCGATGAGGCCGCTCACCACGCCGAGCGGCAGCTCGCCGGTCGGGGACAGCGTGCGCGCCGCCAGATCGCACAGCACGACGAACGCGCCGCCGGCCAGCGCCGCCGCCGGCAACAGGCGGCGCGTCGCCACGCCCACCAGCGGCCGCAGCGCGTGCGGCGCGATCAGACCGACGAAGGCGACATTGCCGCCGATCGCCACCGCCGCCGCCACCAGGAACGCCGCCCAGACCACGCACCACAGGCGCACCGACGTGACGGCGACGCCCATGCTAGCTGCTTCGTCCTCGCCCGACAGCAGCAGATCCAGCGTCCGTCCCCAGGCCCACGCCGCGGCCATGCCCCCCAGCGCCAGCGGCGCGCCCAGCAGCAGGCGCGGCACGCCGACGCCGCTGACGCTGCCGAGCGTGAAGGCCAGCACCGCCCGCCCGAGCTCGTTCGATTCCTGCACCAGGCTGGTGAGCAGGGCGCTGATGCCGAGAAACAGCGACGTCAGCACGAACCCCACCAGCAGCACGACCAGAAAGCTCGCGCGCAGGCGCGCCGCCAGCATCAGCAGCGCCATCGCCGCCAGCGCGCCCAGGACGCAACCGACGGGCAGGAGGATCTCCGCCGGCAGCCCCAGGACACCGTCGTCCAGCCAGGGCGCCGGGCCGGCCAGCGCGACGACGATCAGCACCACCTGCCCGCCCAGGCTGGCCGCGGCGCTGGCCCCTAGCACCGACGGATCGGCGAGCGGGTTGCGGAACAGCGCCTGCACCACCACGCCCGCCGCCGCCAGCGCCGCTCCGGCGAGGTAAGCGCCGCTGGTGCGCAGCAGGCGCAGGTGCAGCAGCGTCGCGCGCAGCCCCGGGTCGGAGAGATCGGCCCGCCCCAGCGCCAGCGCCGCCGCGAACAGCGCCAGGCCGAGGCAGACCAGCACCGCGTACACCGCCGCCGGGCGCGGCCTCGACCAGATGCGCGCCCGCGCCCGCGACTGCGCCGGCGCCGTGCCGGTCAGTACCATGCGAGGGCGCGCGGCGGCAGGCCGCTCTTCGGATTGGGTTCGAACGATGCCTTCACCGCCGGCGCGGCGCCGCTGACGTCGAGCACCTGGATGCGCGGCTGGCTGCTGCTGCCGTCGGCAAGGAAGACTTGCTGGCGATCGGGGTCGCCCAGCAGCGCGCCGTAGACGAAGCCACCGCTGGCCTCCATCACCTGCGTGGCGGTTCCGGCGCTCGCGTCGTACCACCACAGGCGGTCGGGCGGCGTCGCTTGCACCGTCCCCAGCGTGACCGCCAGTCCGGCTGTGGCGCTGACGGCGCCCCTCGAGTCGGCCGACAGCGGCTGCGGCGCGGCGCCGAACACCATCGCCGCCATCAAGTTGGCGACGGCGGGCGGGCTGGCCGTCAGATCGACGGTGACGATCCCTGACTGCTTGATCTGATCGGCGTCGTTGAAGTCGCCGACGCAGGTGACGATCAGCGTCTTCGTCCCGGCCAGCACCGACAGCCCGCCGCACCCCTTCAGCCCGGGGAGGTCGATCATCCCGCTCACGGTATCAGCGGCGGGATCGACCACCAAGATGCGCCCTTCGGCCGCCGTCTTGAAATCGGCGCTGAGGTTGTCGAGCGCCACGTAGACGTTCCCGTCGACGAGCAGCGCGGCCCCCGGGCGCGCCACCACGGGGGTGTCGCCAGCCTTGCCGGCGAACGGCGCCAGATCGATGCGCCCGCTGGCGCTGCCGTCGGCGGGGTTGAAGATCAGGATGTCGTCGCCCTCGTCGAAGTCCGCCGGGTCGGCCGTCGGCGTGGGGTTCGGCTCATAGCGCGTGACGTAGGCCTTGGTGTCGGACAGCGCCACGACGTCGTGCGGGTTCGACGCGAAGCCGGTCCCCACGCTGAACTGCCGCTTGACCGTGCAGGTCACGGGGTCGAGGTAGGTCAGCGCCGCGTTCGAGCGATCGATGAGCAGAAGCTCGTGGCCGGGCTGCGCCGCCGATGGCAGCACGACGTCGGTCGACAGCCCCTGCGACAGGCCCGCCGGCGCGCTGCCCGAATCGATGCAATCGTCGAACGTCACCTGGCGGGTGGCCGGATCGAACAGCGAGACGCTGACCGAGTTCTTGAAATCGCTGTTGACGACCGCGACGCCGGTGGCGCCGCCTTTCATCGGAGTGGGGGTGGCGGTGGGGGTGGCGCCGTCGCTCGAGCAGGCGGCGGCGGTGAGGGCGAGCGCCAGGGCGGCGGCGCCGGTGACGACGATTCGGTTCATGGGTGGATCCTTTCTTCGCTGCGGCTGGTGTCTCCCGCCAAGGTGACGAAAAGCGCGCGGCCCGGAAGCGGGAGACCGGTCACGTCGCTGATGCTGGAATTGCCGATGTTCTGCAGGCTGGCGGTCACGCGCAGGCCGGCGCGCGGCCATTCGACCGTGGCGCCGGCGCCGAAGAGCAGGCGGGCCGGCAGCTGATTGAAGTTCGCGGCGTCGATGTAGTTGCCGCCGGTGACGTCGGCGTCGGCGTAGACGCCGGCGCGCACCGGCCCGACAGCGACGGCGCGCGCCTCGGGCCGCACGTAGGCGCGAAAGCGCGGCCGCAGCGGCAGCTGCCGCCCGCGGCTGCCGGTGTTGTCGCTGGTGTCGCGCGCGTCGGTGAACGTCGCCTGCGCGACCAGGCGCCCGTGGGGGCCGAGGCGCCCGTCGGCCGACGCCTCGACGCCCAGGATGCGCGCCCGCCCCACGTTCTCGGGGTGCGAGCGGCCGTAAGCGTCCTGCTGAAACTGGATGAGGTCGCTCACCGCCGCGCCGAACAGCGCGCCGTCGATGGCCAGCGCGCCGCGCGCGTTCTCGAGGCGCACGCTGGCCCCCACGTCGCCGTTGACGGCGCGCTCGGGGCGCAGATTGGGGTCTCCCTCGACGAAGCCGCTGTCGCCGTAAAGCTCGAGAAAGCTCGGCTGCCGCGCGTAGCGCCCGACGTTCGCCTTGAAGGTCAGGGCCGGCGTCGCCCGCTGCAAGAGGCCCAGTCGCTCCAGCAGGGCCGAATAAAAGAGCGGCTCGCCCGCGGGCAGGAGCTCGCGGAACGACGTGCGCCCGCTGTGCACGTCGCGCGCCCCCTCCCAGCGCAGCGACGGGATGACGCCCAGGCGCGGCCGCTCCCACCAGGCGTCGGCCTCGGCGCCGGCCGACCCGAACAGGCGCGACGACGGAGCACCGGTCATCTCCACGCCGTCGCGCCGCTCGGTTGGCTGGAACGTCTCGACGCGCCCGTCGGCGATGCCGGCCAGCTTCAGCCAGGGGGTGGCCGCGCGGGCGGCGCGCACGGTGGCGCCGAAGGTGGTCGTGCGATCGTCCGTGTCGGCCGGCTTGTACGAGAGAATGCCGGGCGGATCCCAGAACTGCTGCTCGCTGACGATGGTATAGGCCTGCACCTGCAGGCGCCCGGCCGGGCCGAGATCGTCGCGCCCGGTGTAGGTCAGCGACGCGATTCCGCGCAGCGTCGTCAGGCGCGCCTCGGGATCGAGGTGCGTGCCGAAGCCGGCCAGCCCCTGCCGCCGCCCGAGGCCCGACAGCGAGAGCTGCAGCTCGCGCGTCGGGGCCAGCGCCAGCGCCGCGCGCACGACCGCGTCGCCCTGGCGGATCTCGTCGTTCTGGCGCACGCGCGTCTCGTCGTCGGCGGGGTTGTTGCGCGTGCCGTTGTCCCAGGCGTAGGGGAAGTCGCCGACCACGTCGAGGAGGGGGATCGCCGCGTAGACGCGCGCCGGGCCACCGGCGACGGAGCCGCCCGCGCCGCCAAAGCG
>DATKEU010000498.1:0-7802 GCA_035544495.1 Polyangia bacterium
ATCGACTTCCCGGCGGCGCTGACCCGCGGCGACAGCGTCGAGTTCCCCATCGCGGTTTACAACTATCTGACGGAGGCCCAGACCGTGCACCTGGAGCTGCAGCCCGGGGACTGGTACACCGCCACGGGGGCCACCACGCTGGACGTGCCGCTCGGCGCCGGGCAGGTGACGGGCGTGCGTTTCCCGGTCCGCGTGGATAGCGTCGGCCGCCAGACGCTGACGGTGAAAGCCTACGGCACCTCGCGCTCCGACGCCGTCGCGCGCAGCGTGCAGGTCGACCCCGACGGCAAGGCGATCCCCACCGCGCTGTCCGGGTCGCTGGCCGCCGGCACCGTCAGCCAGCAGGTGACGTTCCCGGCGGAGGCCATCGCCGGATCGCAGAAGCTGTCGCTGTCCGTGTTCCCGGCGTACCTGTCGCAGGTGGTGCAGGGGATGGACAGCCTGCTGCGCGTGCCGAACGGCTGCTTCGAGCAGACCACGTCGACGGCGTGGCCCAACGTTCTGGTGACCGACTACCTCAAGCAGACCAATCAGCTGAAGCCGGAGATCCAGCTCAAGGCCGAATCGCTGATGTCGGCCGGGTACCAGCGCCTGCTGACGTTCGAGCACAAGACCGGCGGGTTCTCGTGGTTCGGCGACCAGGACCCGATGCCGTATCTGTCGGTGACGGCGTTCGGCCTGATGGAGTTCGCCGACATGAGCAAGGTGCAGACGGTGGATCAGGCGATGGTCGATCGAACGCGCGTCTGGATGCTCTCGCAGCAGGCGTCCGACGGATCGTGGGCGGGGGATCGTTCGGAGTTCTTCACCTTCCAGACCAGCCTGCTGCGCAACACCGCGTTCGTCGTCTGGGCGCTGGCCTCGACCGGATATCAGGGGCCGGAGCTGGCGAAGGGGCTCGGCTTCGTGAAGGCCGCGCTGGCCGGCGCCACGCCCGACGCGTACACGCTGGGCATCGTGGCCAACGCGTACATGACCGCGTCGCCCGCCGATCCGATGGCGCAGACGGTGCTGGATCAGCTGGCGGCGCTGGCCAAGGTCGACGGCGACAAGGTCTCGTGGGACACGGCGGGGACGCAGACCAACTTCTACGGCTACGGCAACGACGGCGCGGTGACGTCCACGGCGGTGGCGGCGCAGGCGCTGCTGCTGTCGGGCGCCCGCAAGGACCTGGTCGACGGCGCGCTGGCGTTCCTGACGGGATCGCGCGACGCGAACGGCAACTTTGGATCGACGCAGGCGACGATCTGGACGCTGCGCGCGCTGTTGCTGGCGGCGAAGAAGGGGACGGACAGCGCGGTGGGCACGCTGGCCGTCGCCGTGGACGGGACGTCGTTCGCGTCGGTGCCGCTGACCGCGGATCAGTCCGACGTGATGACGACGGTCGACATGGCGACCATGGCCACCACCGGGACGCACGCCGTGACGCTGACCTTCGTGGGGACGGGCAAGGTCAGCTACAACCTGGTCGCCCAGCACAACATCCCCTGGGCGATGATGGCGCCGCCCCCGGCGGGGCCGCTGACGGTGACCGTGGGTTACGACAAGACGACGCTGCTGCTCGACGACACCGCGCAGGCGACGGTGACCGTTCGCAACAACACGAAGAACGCGGAGAACATGATCCTGGTGACGGTGGGCGTGCCGCCCGGGTTCAGCATCGCGACCGAGGATCTGGACGCGTACAAGACCAACAACGTCCTTTCGGCGTACGAGATCACCGGCAAGCAGCTGATGCTGTACGTGACCGCGCTGCCGGCGCAGGCCTCGCAGGCTTTCGCCTATCACCTGCGCGCCAGCATGCCGGTGCGCGCGTCGGACGGCGGCGCCGAGGCGTTCCTCTACTACCAGCCCGACCAGCGCAGCAGCGCCCCCGCGACGATCCTGTCGGTGCAGGCGGGACTGGGCGGGCCGGCCGGCGGCGGAGGATAGCGGACCGGCGGCAAGCGCGATCTCTCGCAAGGCTTGCCCTCACCCTCGGAGCCTTCGGCTCGTTCGACCTCTCCCACTTCGTGGGCGAGGTCCAGAGTGCTCGCGGTCTCTCGGCGGTCTTCGTCGACGGAGCGCTGTCGGCGGTCGGGTTCGCGGACAGCGAGCGTCCGTCGTTACGGCGTCGCGGGCGGCGGGGCGGCGGTCGTCGTGGCGCTGGCGGTGTACTTGGTGATCAGGCGTCCGATGCGCGGAACGGCGGCTTCGACGTGCTTCTTGCCGGCGGGGCGCAGCTTCTCGTAGGCCTTCTTCAGGGTCTGATTCTTGGCGCGCTGGGCGCGCTCGTCGCTGATCGCCAGCAGCGCGTCGGCGACCTCGCCGGCCCGGCTGTTCAGCGAGGGGCCGGTCGGTTCGCCGCGGCTCTGGGCGGCGGCGTGGAACGGTTCCAGGCGCCTGACGAAATCGTCGAGCATGTGGTCGACGGCCTCGGAGACGAAGCCGGGTTTGACGGCCTTGACGATGGCGAAGGCGCCCTTGACCGCCAGCCCCGTCAGCCCGCCCTTCGAATCGACCTCCTCCTCGATCAACTTCACGCAGTCGGCGACGACCGTCTTGCGGTTGCCGGGCACCAACAGGACCTCGCTGAGCGTGCTCATGCGGGCGAATCTACACTACTCGCGACGGGCGTGGTACTCGTCTCGGGGCATGAAGCGGTTGGATTCGGCGCGCGCCGCGCTCGCGGTCCTGACGGGGCTGAATCTCCTCAACTACATCGATCGCTACATCCCGTCGGCGGTGCTGCCGGCGATCATCGCCACGCTGCACATCAAGGATAGCCAGGCGGGATCAGTGCAGACGCTCTTCATCGTCACCTACGCGCTGGTCTCGCCGGTCGCGGGCTCGCTGGGGGATCGCTACCGGCGCTTTCTCCTGGCGGCGGTGGGTGTGTTCATCTGGAGCGCGGCCACCATCGGGTCGGGGCTGGCCCCGACCTTCGCGGCGCTGGTGGTGGCGCGCGCGCTGATCGGCGTCGGCGAGGCCAGCTACTCGGTCGTCACACCCTCGCTGCTGTCGGATTTCTATCCGGCCGACCGCCGGTCGCGCGTGCTGGCGATCTTCTACGCGGCGATCCCGGTCGGGTCGGCGCTCGGCTATGCCCTGGGGGGCGCCATTGAAGCGGCATGGGGCTGGCGCTGGGCCTTCTTCGTGGCCGGCGCGCCCGGGGCGGTGCTGGCCGCGATTCTCCTCTTCCTGCGCGAGCCGCCGCGCGGGCGCTTCGATCCGCCGGCGGCGAAGCTGCCCACGGCGGCGGCTCCGGCCTGGCAGTGGCTGCGCATGCTGGGGCGCCGCCACAGCTACGTCTACGACACGCTGGCGCAGACGATCTACACATTCTCCATGGGTGGCCTCGCCAGCTGGATGCCGACTTACTTCGTGCGCGAGCGCCACCTGCCGCTCAAGACCGCTGATTTGACGTTCGGGGCCGTGCTGTGCCTGGCCGGGTTCGCGGGGACGCTGCTGGGCGGGCGCCTTGGCGATCGGGTGGCGCGCCGGCGCCGCGATGGATACTTTCTGTTCTCGGGCGTGTCGTTGCTGTTGACGGTTCCCTTCACCCTGCTCGCCATCCTTTCGCCCACGCCGGCCATCTTCTGGCCCGCCATCTTCGTCACGCTGTTGCTGCTCTTCCTCAACACCGGACCCTTGAACGCGGCGATGGCGAACGTGCTGCCGGCCGAGCTGCGCGGCCGCGGGTTCGCCCTGTACACCATGTCGATTCACCTGTTCGGCGACGCGGCGTCGCCCTGGCTGATCGGCATTGCCTCCGATCGCGTCGGCCTGCAATGGCCCGTGCTGGTGGCGGGGCTGCTGCTGGCCGTTGCCGGCGTGGTGCTGCTGGTGGGTCGGGGCGCGCTGGCGCGCGATCTGGAGTGGGCGACTTGACGGACGACCATCGCGCCGAGCTGGACGCGGCAACCGCCATCGCGCGGCAGGCCGCCGCGCTGGTGCTGCGCCACCGCGCCGCCGGCCTGGTCGTCGACAGCAAGGCCGGCGACGAACCCGTCACCGACGCCGATCGCGCCGCCAATCACCTGATCGTCACCGAGCTGCGGGCGGCGTTCCCGGACGACGTGATCCTGTCGGAGGAGATCCCCGACGATCGCTCGCGCCTCGGCCGATCGCGGGTCTGGATGGTCGATCCCATCGACGGCACGCGCGACTTCATCCTGGGCGACAGCGGGTTCGCGGTGATGATCGGCCTGGCGGTCGACGGCCGGCCGCTGCTGGGCGTGGTGGCGCAGCCGACCACCGGCAAGCTCTACGCCGGCGTGGTGGGGCAGGGGGCCTGGCTGGCCGTCGGCGACGAGCCGCCCGCGCCGCTGCGCACCTCGACGCTGGCGCAGCCGCCCGGGATCCGCCTGGTGGCGTCGAAGTCGCACCGCACGGCGCGCATCGACGCCGTCAGGGCGGCGCTGCGGATCACCGACGAGATCAACATCGGCAGCGTGGGACTCAAGATCGGCCTCGTCGCCGAGGCGACGCGCGATCTCTATGTCTACACGGGCGGGCGCACCAAGATCTGGGACACCTGCGGGCCGGAGGCGGTGCTGGTGGCGGCGGGCGGGCGAATGACCGACCTCGAGGGACAGGCGCTGATCTACGACAGCGAGGATCTGTACAATCGGCGCGGCATCGTGGCGTCGAACGGACCGCTGCACGACCTGGTGATCGCCACCATCGCCCCGTTCATCCCCCGGCCCAGGGCCGATTGACGGACGATCAGTCGTCGCGCCAGCGGCGCGGCGTGCTCTTCAACGTCGTCGCGCCGACGGCGTCGCACCAGCGTTCGAAGGCGGCGCGCGGCACGCCGCGAAACGCGAGCTCGTCCAGCGACTGCGGCAGCGGCACGTCCTCGATCAGCGTGGCCAGCCGCCGGTAGAGGAGGGCGTCGTCGCGCCGCTGGGCCAGCGTGGCGCCGAGGGCCAGGGCGCCGCGCGGCTTGACCGACCATTGCGATGGGAATTCGGGGATCGCTTCGATGTGCTCGTACGCGCCCAGCAGCGCCGACGCGCTGACCTCGCCGAAGCCGGGCAGGCCGGGAATGCCGTCGGCGCTGTCGCCCGTCAGCGCGAGAAAATCCGGGATGCTGCGCGGTCCGAAACCGCGCCGCGCGCGCAGCGCCGCCTCGTCGATCAGCTTGCGCTGCCGCCGATCGATCTGGACCACGCGCTCGCCGACCAGGCACTGCCCCAGATCCTTGTCGGGCGTCAGGATGCGCACCTGGTCGACCTCCGCGCGAAAGCGGGCCGCGCCTGTCGCCAGCGCGTCGTCCGCCTCCCACTCGTCCATCGACCAGACGGTGACGCCGAGGGCGGCCACCGCCTCCTCGACGGCGTCGAACTGCGCGCGCAGGGCCGGATCCATGCCCTCGTCGCTCTTGTAGAAAGGGAACAGATCGTTCCGGAACGACCGGATGGGGTTGTCGAATGCGACGGCGATGTGCGTGACCGCCTCGGCCTCCTCCGACAGCAGGTAAAGCATCGACGACACCACGCCGACGGTGGCCTTGGCGTCCCAGCCCCCCGGCGCCCGGTGCTCCGGGCGCTGCGAGTAGTGGGCGCGAAACAGCTCGTACGTGCCGTCAACCAGGTGCAGGCGCACCCGGCGACTATAAAGGCAGATCTACCCGAGCGTATCGAGCAACGTCTTCAGATCCTCGGCGTGCTCTTCCTCGACGGCCAGGATCCCCTCCAGCATGCGCCGGGTGGTGGGATCTTTGTCGCTGAGGTAGCGGATCATCTCTGCGTACGAATCGATGGCCACCCGCTCCGCCACCAGATCCTCGCGCAGCATGCTGACCAGCGTGTCCCCCTCCACGTACTCAGAGTGGCTGCGCGACAGCATGCCCTCGGGGCTGAGATCGGGGGCGCCACCGAGCTGCGTGATGCGTTCGGCCAGCTGGTCGGCGTGGCCCTGCTCCTCGTTGGCGTGTTCCAGGAATTCCTGGGCCACCGCCTGGGCGTGGATGCCGCTGGCCATGTAATAGTGGCGCTTGTAGCGCAGGACGCAGACGATCTCCGTCGCCAGCGCCTCGTTCAGAAGCCGAATCACCGTCTCGCGATTGGCCTTGTACCCCTCGGTGACGGCGCCCTTCTCGATGTGTTGCCGCGCGCGCCGGCGCAGCTCTTTGACGTCGGTCAGGAACGGTTCGTCTTTGCTCGCCGTGCTCATCTCATCACCTCGCGCCAGCACAATAGCGGACAATCGGTCGCCCGCAAGGTGGATCCGATTGGCGGATGTGCAAGTCCATAGCCGCCCCCGCCGTCCGAATTCCGGAAGGCGTCGGGATCAGCCGGCGGCCGCCCAGGGCAGGTCGCTGGCGGAGTTGTCGTTATCGGTGTCGTTATCGATGGAGGCCAGGGCCGCCGCCGCCGCTGGAGGCGTTCTTCCGAGGGCGTGCCGCAGCCGCCGCTCCGTGACCACTCCCAGGACCAGCGCGCCGGCGGAGACGACCAGGAACGACGTCCCCTGCCGCACCATCGCGGTCAAGGCCTCTCGCGCGTCGGCGTCCGGCTGGATATCGCCGATCGACCGCCGCATCCACATCCAGACCGGATCGCCGTCGGGCGCGCGATTCCACTCGTCGGCCGACAGCAGGCCCAGGATCCGCTGGCCCTCGCTGACCAGCAGGCAGCCTACCTTTTTCAGTCGGCCAATCTGGCGCGCTCCGCTCACGGTGATGTGCAACGGCACGCGCACGATCGGTCCCTCCATCAGCTGAAAGACCAGCAGGCGGCGCGCCGGGGTCGCGCCAAGCTGCGGCGAGCGTTCACGCGGGCTGCCGGATTCCCAAGTCGTCGGATTCATGACTGGCTCTGTCTACAAACGACGTGCCAGCGACCGCGGGTCCGCGGGATCCCACAGAAAGCGGGATCGCGGCCGCCGGAGAATCGCGTGGGTCGTTACGCGTCCACGATGCCGGTTACAGATCGGTAACGGCGATGGTCCAGGAAAAACGCGGCCTTGACTGACGACACGCGATGTCCATTTTCGCACCGGATCGACAACGAAGGAGCGTCCCATGAACAAGGACCAGATCAAAGGCAAAGCAGAGAACCTGAAAGGCCGCGCCAAGGAGGCGGCCGGCTCCCTGACCGGCGACAAAGAGACGCAGGCCGAGGGGACCGTCGAGCGGATCAAGGGAGCGGTTCGCGAGAAGGTGGGTCAGGTCAAGGAGGAGATCACCCGCAAGACCCAACCGTCTTCTTCCAGCGCCAGCTCGTATGATGACGAGGAGGACATCGACGAGTGAAGGCCTCGAGCGAAGATCGCCGCCGGTGCCTGGCATCGGCGGCGCTCCGCGCGCCGGCCAGCCCCGGCGCGCCGCCGATTCAAAGCCGCAGGTGCGCCACGTGCCGCTCGTCGGCGTCCGCCAGCGTGCGCGTCCCGGTGACGTAGGCGCGGGCGCTCTCGAAGAGATAGCGGAGGCCGTCGACGCCGGTCATGTCCCAGTATGTGGCCTCCCTGGGATCGACGGCCAGGATGCAAAGTGACGGATCGCTCTTGCCCTTGGGGAACCAGACCCGCCACGACTCCTGCCACAGTCGCTGCACCAGCTCGCGATCGACCTCGACGTGGCCGATGCCGCTGACCGACACGAATCGCCGCCGGTTCTGCATCGACACGTTGACGTGCGCGTCGGCGTGGAGATCGTTCGTCTTCTGCGAATCGAAAGCGGTGGCGAAATACAGCGACCCGTCCTCGCCGACCTCGGCGATGGCCAGCGGCCGCGACCGCAAGCGCCCATCCTCCGTCCGCGTCACCAACATCGCGGTCTTGAAGTTGCCGATCAGCTTCTTCAAGCGTTGCCGCTT
>DATKEU010000499.1:0-21055 GCA_035544495.1 Polyangia bacterium
GCCAGCTGGTTCAGCGTGTTCGGCAGATTGATCAGCTGGTCATAGAGGGGCGCGCGGGACGCCGTGTCCCAGAGCCAGTCGGCGCGCACGAAAGGCGCCTCCGTGCCCAGCTGCGCGTAGAGGGCCTGATGGGCGGCCAGATCCGATGCCATGCAGTAGGGGTAAAATCCCGTCAGCTGATCCCAGAGCGCGTTGCTCCAGCCCAGATCCGACAGCCGCACGCGGAAGATCGAGCTCTTGGCGTCGATGGGAACCATGGGGACGATGGTCCCGCGGCGCGACAGCGAGTTGACCAGGAAGCTCAGCACGTTCTTGGCCACGGTGACCTCGGCGTCCGGGCGGCCCATGTCGACGAAGTGAGCGAGGCTGAAGTACCGAAAGTCCGACGAGAGCGAGCGCAGATTGAGCACGTCGGCGCCGATGGTGTCGAGGATGTCCTCGTCGGCGCGCGGCTGGTTGACGGGTCGGCGCAGGGCGCTGATCCAGGTCTTGAGAGTGGTCACCTCGTTGGCGGGGACACGATCGCCTTGCGGCGGCATGTCGCCGCGCACGACCACGCGATCGATCATACGTGACGTGTTCGGGCTGCCGGGAACGACGACCTCCGCGTCGATCATGCGCGACAGATCCAGCACCGAGCCCCAGCCGCCGAGATCGCCCTGTCCGTAGGTGTGACAGGCCGAGCAGCGGGACTGAAGGATCGCCGAGACGTTGGCCGGGATGCCGTCAGTGGTCACCTGCGCGGGCGGCAGCGTCGACGGATCGTTCATCGTGCCGGGCATGTCGACCGGCAGGGGATCGATGCTGGCAGGTGGCTTCGAAGATGGCGGGTGCGAGGAGGGGTTATTGCTGTTGTTGTTGCCGCTCGAGGCGGACGGGTAGCCGTTGTTGCCGCTACTCGGGGGCATCATCGACATGTTGCCGCCGGTGGTGTTGTTGCCACCGGTGGCGCCGTTGCCGCCGCCCGTGGCGGTGGGATCACCGGGCGGTATCTGCTGGCCCGTGTTGACACAGGCGCTTGCCACGAACGCGCACAGCGCCAGCGACACGCCCAGGATGCCAAGGTCATCGCGAAAACTGGTGTGGCCGGGAACGACCGATGTCCTTCGAGACATGTAAAACCTCCCGAGCAGGTGAGCGGTGGGGCAGCGACGCCCTCCGCACATGTCGTTCCCGGCTGGGCGGCGAATGTTTCAAATCCCAAATGCGCGCCCGTCACGGCGAGCCCCTGGGTGGTCGGCCGGCTGTTATTGTTGCGCCGTGCCCGAGCGGACCCACACGTTCTTCGCCGTCGCCTTCGTCGAGAACTTCTCGCTGAAGGATCTGGCCACGCGCTATCCCGAGGCGAAGCGCACGCACTATCAGCTCTGGTATCCCGCGGCGGCGGGGGGCACGGTCTTCATGTTCCCGTCGGGGAGCGTGGTGTTCCACAACGTCGGCCAGGCGGGCCGCGAGGCCGAGCTCCTGCGCCTGCGGCGCGCCCTGCCGAAGCTGAGCGACGCGCAGGTGTGGACCGAGGAGTTCTCCGTGCAGGAGCGGGCGGGCGCCCGTCCCGATCTCGAGAACGGCGTCCTGGTCGTCGACCAGCTGACCTTCGAACGGGCCGGCGTCGTGGCCCTGACCATGGCCCAGAGCGCGGCCATGGAGTACTACGAGCGCATCGTCGATCAGATGTTCGCCGAGACCGATCGCCTCGGAGAACGCCTGGAGAAGGCGGGGACGATGCCGGTCTTCACGCGCAAGCTGCACCGGTTCATCGGCGCCGCCATCGGCACGCGCAGCGAGGTGCTGTCGGTCCTGCACCTGTTCGACAAGCCGGACGCCGCCTGGGACGATCCGGGCGCCGAGCTGGTGTACGAGCAGCTACGCGCCGAGTTCGATCTCGTCGACCGGCATCAGGCGCTGGAGTTGAAGCTGCGCAGCGTGCAAGAGGCGCTGGAGCTGGTCACCGACATCGCGCGCGACAAGCGCCTGGTATGGCTGGAGGTGTCGATCGTGCTGCTCATCGTCCTCGAGATCGCGCTCAACACCTTCCGTCATTGAGGCGAGTGGGCGAGAAACGCGTCGGACAGCAGGACGGCGGCGATCAGCTCCGATCGCGGCATCGCGGCTGGCGCCCTCAGGGCGCGCCCGGGCGCTTGAGGAGGAGAAGGCCCGGACGCTCGGCGACGCGGAGGTATCCGGCGCGCTCGGCGGCGTCGCGCTGGGTGGCGTCCGGAGGGATCGGCCGCAGCGTGCCGAAGAGGATGTAGTCGGCGCCCGCGAAGCCAAGCGAAAGATTCCAGCACTCGAGGCGGTTTGAGACGTGCGGCAGCTCGCGATCGCTGGCGGCCAGGACGGCAGCGCGCGGGACCATCGCCGCCAGCTCTCGGATGTCGCGCGCGCGCTGGCGCTCCTGGGGCGTCAGCGGTTCGAACGCCACGCGCTGGCCGTAGGCGCCGCGGAAATGACTGCGGGGCGGGATGGCGCCCCACCAGGTGGTCGCCAGGATCGTTCCCGCCAGCATCGCGGCCACCGCGGCCCGGCGACGAACGGCCTCCGACGCGGATACAGGCAAAGTCGCAGACGCGGACATCGCCTCGGACACGGACGCGCCCGGCGCCGCCCGCATCTGCTCCAGCGCCAGCGCCGCCGCCGGAAAAATGTACGGCACGAATACGCAGCCGTACTGATAGGCGATGTCCAGCGTCGGGGGATACCCGGTGCTCAGCAACGTGAAGAGCGCCCCGGGTAGAAGGCTGAGGGCAAGATGCAGGCGCCGCGCGGGAAGAAAGGCGAGAGGCACCAGGATCTGCAGGATGTAGCGCAGCTTGTCGGCCGTGAAGAACGTTCGCAGCGTGTAAAGCGGATTGCTGACGATGGTCTTGAAGATCCCAAAGAAGCCAGCCGGCTCGCCCGACGGCAAGAGCTGCTTGTAGATCATCTCGGCGAACCCCCAGCTGCCGGCGGCGGGCATGATCCAGAAGCGCAGCACGATGAAATACGCCATCGAAACCCCGACGATGACGGCCCCGGCGCGCACGCGATGCCCGGTCAGGATCAGGAACAACCCGAACATGGCCAGCCCCAGCGAGACGTCCTCGCGCGACGTCAAGGCCAGGATGAAGAAGATCACGAACGCGCGCGTGCGGCGCGCGTCGAAGGCATCGATGGCGCCGAGGATGAAGGCCGCCGCCACCGGCTGAAAGTGAATGTCGAACAGCGCCGGCCCGTGCAGCGGCGGATAGAGATAATAGGCCGCGACCAGCGCCAGCGCCACCGCCGGCGACAGCCGGCGCGCGGCGAAGCGATAGAGAAAAACGCCTCCCAGGCCCAGCAGCACCGACTGCAGGACCAGCAGCGTCTCCGCCGCCGGATGCAGGGCATAGATCGGCAGCAGAAAAACACTGACCAGCTCGGCGTGGCCGCGCAGCTCGCTCCAGTTGCCGGCGCGCACGAGGGGCGTCGAACGGAACGGATGCCCGTGCAAGAGGTTGTAAAAGAGGTTGTCGATCTGTCCCAGGTCCCAGGTGTACGTGTTGAAGCGCGCGTGACTGCGCAGCGTGAAGAAGGCCATGTACGCGGCGAAGAACACGGCGGCGGCGGCCGCGATCGCCGCGGGCCCGTGACGGCGCACGGCGGGCGGCAGGCGTTCGATCAGCGCCCGCGCGCGCGACGGCGCGCCCGGCGCGGACGCATAGGCGCCGAAATGAAGGCGACAGAGCGCCTCGAAGAGCGCCAGAAACACCGAAAGTGACAGCGCCAGCGCCAGCGTGTCCGCCCAGGCATCGGGCGCCAGCACGCCGGGCAAAAGACCGACCACCCCCAGGGGCGCCAGCAGACGAACGGCGCGCGAGAGGCGTTGGACGCCGGCGGAGGTTGGCCGGGGCAGGCAGAAGAAAAGCCCGACGACCACTCCCACCGCCGCTCCGCCCACCAGGCCCAGCAGCAACCGCTGGCGTTGCGACGACGCCAGCACGTTGCCGGAGACGAAGGCGCCCAGCCAGTTGCCGCTCAACCCCTCCAGCGCCATCGCGCACGACATCCCCATCGCGGCCAGCGCCAGGAACGCGCGCGCCATCGTCGCGCGGTCAGCGTCGATTAGCGGGCTCGTCGACCGCGTCATCGCGGGAGACCATAGCCGCTCGGCGTGCGATCTGTCGAATCCGGGCGCTGGCGGCTGCGCCGGGGCTTTTCACCCGCGGCCCAGGGCTTAGATTCTCTGGCGGGAGGCGGGACATGAGGTCAAGGTCTTGGTTGTGGGTGGCCGTGATGGTCGCAGCTCTGAGCGCGCGCCAGCCGGTGGTGGCGGCCGACGAGCCATCGGCCGTGAACGGCAATTTGCACTTTCGGACCGACGCCAGCGCCCGCTTCGAGCTGGTCGAGGCGCGGTTCGCCCTGGACGGCGAACCGTTGCCGACGGTGATCAGCAACGCCGAGCGCGGCAAGGACTATGTCATCGTGGCGCAGCCGCTGTCCCCGGGACGCCACGTCTTGACCGCCGACCTGCGCTACCGCCCCCGGGAGCGCAAGGTCTTCACGTACGTGAACGGCTACCGCTTCAACGTCCGCTCGGAGGAGGTGCTGACCGCGCTGCCCGATCACTCGGCGACGTTCACCATCGTCGGCACCGAGAACAAAGGCGTGAGCACGCCCATTGAAAGGGCGCTGGGGGTCAAGGTCGAGACAGCGCTCGCGCCACCGGAGCCGGGCGACTCGAACTCCGGACTGCCCGGCACCGAAGGCGACGAGCACCCCTGACGGATTGACTGAAGGTCGCCGGCGCGTCTGAAACAGAGGGCAGCTTATTGTCGCCGTCGCCGACGGGCCAAAGTGATGGCCAGCGCAAGCGCCATCAGTGACCCCACTCCCATCGTCGAACTGGCAGCGACCGTACAGCCGCCGCTCGAGCTCGAGCTGGAGCTTCCTCCCGGGCTTCCCTTTCCGCCCGAGCCATCAGTGCCGCTGGCGCCCCCGCTAGCAGACTGCCCTCCCGTCCCATTGCTGCCGCCGGACCCGGGCTGGGCAGCAGCGTCCATGCCAGCGGTGCCCCCGGATCCCATGGCCGTACCACCGCCGCCATCCGCCGCGGGCGCGTCGGGCGCGCCACCGTCCGCGCCGAACATCGGGAGAGCCGGATCAGCGGTGATCTTGAGCTCCGCACAGTGATGGTAAAAATAGCCGCCGCCGGGAGGTGGATTTGAACGATTGAAGGTATGGGGAAACATGAACTCGACGACTTGAAGGGTGCAACGGTCGCAGTTCACGTTGGGAATATCGACGCTGCCGGTGTCAAACAGTTTTCCGCTGACTGCGGTGTCGTGATGATAGAAATCGTCGGCCAGGACGGGAAACACGGCCAGTTTCTCGGTATCGGCACGTGCGGATTCCCCAACGGGCGGCGCCTTGGCGGAGTCGCCTGTTCCATCGGCGGGCAACACCGCCCCCGCGGCGTTGTAGACGACATTGTCGACCGGAAGCTCCGATCGGGACTTGAGGGCCAGTGCGACGCGATAGAAGCCTTTGTGGCCAACCGACTCATAGACGATGATCTTCAGAGGGTGGCCGCCTTGTACGGACATCGGCATCGCGGCCATCCCGGTGTCAGGACCACAAGGGGGATTCCCCTTGCCATTGGGGTCGGCTGCAACGACCGCGGGGGGCGACATGAGCTGGAAATGGGCATGTGCGGCGGTCGAGAAGGTTAACAACAAGCCTGTCACCAAGGCAAAAACACGCATCTGAACCTCCCAGGACGAAGGCGAGCCAGGACGAAGGCGGTCGCTTCGACGTCGTTCCGGAATCTATCCCATTTCCCACGAATGCCAAGACCGCGTTTTGGAGCGACGGCACGGCCTGTCCAACCTTTTGCGAGCAAAACGGAATCAATATTTGCCAGGAATCTTCGTCACGTAAGGCTGATCGATGTAGACCCCATCTCCGGTTACGCAGAAGAACAGGACGCTGTTCGCGCCGCTGACTTGAACGGTCGGTGGGGAACTTTCCGGCGCCGGGGCTTGCCAGCCCGACATCGGCTGGGCAGCGTTGAGTTCGTCATCGACGAGCTCGTCTCCTTGGCATCCAGCAGCAGGATAGAAACGAACGCCGCAGACAGCCCCGCCGCTCACGACCAGAATGCGGGCACCGAAGTTGTACGTGCCGTCGAGGGGCGTGGTCACACATTGAGATACCTGACTGGCGCCCGTGGTGGCTAGCGAGCCCGAATAGGGGCAGCCATCTGAATCGCTCGTCTCTCGGTAAACAGTGCCAGTGTCGACCATCCAACCGGACACGTCCTTGTCGAAGCCCGGATTCTTGAGAACGTTGCCGGGGCTGGGCTGCGTGCAGGTGCATCCGGAACAGCATCGACCCGAACAGGCGCCCAGGGTGCACTCCACGTTCGCACTGCAGAGCTCGCCCTCCTGCTTCTTGGTGATACAGGTGGTCGCCGAACAGTAGGCCGCCGACACGCAGTCTTGTGCGACGCTGCAGTTCACGCGGCACTTCGTCCCCGCGCACCGGTAGACGCCACCACAGTTCGTCGTCGTACCGGCGCCGCAGGCTCCATGCCCGTCGCATGTGCGCGCCGGACTGTAGGTACTCGCGGACGGGCCGTCCGAGCAGGCCTCAGGCGCGCAGATCGCCTCCGCCCCGTACATGCGGCACGCGCCGGCGCCGTCGCATTTGCCGTCCAGGCCGCAGGTGGTGGCGTCGCTGGCAAGGCAGTCGTTGCCGTGGTTCAGTCCCGCCTTCACAGGGGCGCAGGTGCCGTCCGGCTTGCCGGTGTTGGTCATCAAGCACGACGAGCACTTGCCGGGGCACGTGTTGTTGCAACAGACGCCCTCGACGCAGGCGCCGCCCGCGCACTCACCGCCGCTGGCGCAGGTGGCACCGACAGCCTTGCCGACGCAGACGTGGTTGCTGCAGACCGGCAGGTTGGCCGGACAGTCCGCGTTGCCGCAACAGTGGCTCGCATTGCCGCTCCCGCCGCCGGTGCAGATGTCGACACAGGTGCGGGTGGGCGCATCGCACTTGAGGTTCGCGGCGCACGGATTGCAGCTGCCGCAATGATCGCTGGTGTTCAGCGCGGTCTCGCACCCGGGCGCGGCGGTGCAGTCGCCGTAGCCGTCCTTGCACTTGACCATCATGCACGCGCCGCCGCTACAGGCGGCATCGGCGTTCGCGAAGCTGCAGCCCTGGCCGCAGGTCCCACAGTTGGCCAGGTTGGACGAGAGATCGACGCAGCTCGCGCCGCAGCGGTCGGGCGTGGGAGCCAAGCAGCTGGCGACGCAGGTGAACGTCGCTCCGACGCCGGTGCACAGAGGCGTGCCGGCCGGGCATTTGATCCCGCAGCCGCCGCAACTGGCCGCCGCGCCGAGGTCGGTCTCGCAGATGTCATCGGGGTTGGTCGTGCAGTGGGCACGCCCGGCGGCGCAGCCGTCGGTTGGGACCATGCACTTGCCCGCCGTGCACGTCACCACGCCCGCCTTGATGTTGGGCAGCGTGGTGCAATCGTGCCCGCAAGCGCCGCAGCTGGTGAGCTCGTCGTTCTTGAAGCACGCCCCCGCGCAGTCATGTTCGTCGGCGGCGCAGGCGACGGGGGCGCCGTCGCCGCCGCCTGGTCTGTCGCTGCCCGCGGCGTCGCTGGCCAAAGGCAGGTCCCGGCCGTCGGTGCTTGCCCCACCGCCGCCGTCGCCGGGATCCACCGGAACGTCGCGGGGAGTGACGCAACCCGCGACCGCGACCACCGCGGCCACCAGAGGCATTACCAGCGCTCTCATCCCGCTCACCAGAACCGCACCAGGCAGTCGGCCCCTACCATGAGGCGCGGGTCGGGCGCGCAGTTGAGCGCCTGCGTGCTCCCCGCGCCGTTTGCCGACGATGTCGCGAAAAGAATCGCCGACACGACCGCCAGTGCCCCAGCGCCGGCGAAGCCGACAATGGCCAGCGTCTTGTCGCGGTCGCCGGCCGAAAGCAAAGACGGGCAATCTGCGCCCCCTGAATTCAGCGCCGCCTTGTTGCAGCGGTGCATCGCCGATCCCGGGACGAGCTCATTGTTGAAGTCGTCGTAGTTGTTGTTGGACGCGACCAGCGCCAGTGCGCCGCCAGCCACCAGCGCCGCCGCGATCCCCCCCGCCGCCCACGCCGCCGGTCGCTTCCAGCGAACTGACTCTTCCACCGCCGGCGGCGGCGTCACGACTACTGGCGCGTCGGGTGCAATGGCGGGGGCCTCGGCGGCGCGATTCAAGGGCACGAGGTTGATCACCAGCGTCTTTTCCTCGCCGGTCGCCAGCGTCATCGTCTGCCGCGCCGATTGAAAGCCGGCCGCCTCCGCCTCGACCGTCAGCGGGCCAGCCGGGGCGTAGATGACGTTGGGCAAGGGCAGGGTTCCGCGATCGATGGATCCCGCTCGGATGTGGGCACCCGCCGGGCTCCCGTTGACGCGCAGTCGCCCGAGATGCGTCCGTACCTCCGTCAATGAGGTCTGCAGGACGTTCTGGTTGGTCTGCACCCAGGCGTCGTTGACCGCGCCGAGCGCCTCGTTCAGGTGGATCTCCGCCGGTCCCCATTGCGTGAGAGCGAATTCCACCAGTCCAAGCTGGGCCGCTGATCGCGGCGTGCGGGCGATGTCGTAAGCGCGCTGAAAGTACCCTTGGGCCTTCGCGTTCTCCCCCAGCTTGCGCAGGGCGACTCCCTGGCGAATCAGCCCCTCGGGATCCTCCGCCGCCGGAGCGGCAACCGCCGCCGTCGAAGACGTCAAGAGCAACCAGCCCATCCAGCCCATCCAGCCACCACTCGGACGGATCGCGCGCCGATTCATGGATCAACATTTTTATCACCGTTTCCGGCTCCATTGCGCGCGTCGTCGATTGCCGAGCCGGTGGTCGTGCCGCCGGACACGCCGGCGTCCTTCAGCGCGCCCAGGTGGTGCTGATCTCGACCGCGCCCTTCCACTCCGACAGTGCGCGTGCTCCGGTCGCCTGCAGATGGATGGTGTGCGGTCCCGGCCCGGCGACGCCCACAGCCAGAGGGCCGGTGGAATCTCCGGGCTGCAACGTCCTCGACTGCACGGCGTGAGCGCTGTCCTTGTCCAGCCAGGCCGCCACGGTGATCGCCAGGCCCAGGTTCGGGCTGGCGCGATAGTTGACGAAGGCGGCGACCCTGCGCGCGGCGGTGAACGGCTCGTCGACGACGGGCGCGCAGAGCGGGACATAGGGCATGGCGCAATTGAGATCGAAGGTGGTCGGTGTCACCTCGGGCGGTGGGCTCTGCGCGCAATGGCCGCCGGCGCAGAACAGGCCGGCGGGGCACACCGTATCGTCGGCGCAGGGGCCGCCGGCAGGTGGGCGATCCGTGCCTCCACCGTCGTCGCCGCGCCCCGCTCCACCGTCGTCGCCGTCTCCGGAGACGTCACCGCCGGCGGGACGGTCGGCGCCGCCGCGAGCGTCGAGATCGCCGGGCGCGCGGCCCGCGTCGGCGCGACCTCTCGTGGCGGGCGGATCGTCGCCTTCGGCGATCGCGAACAGCTGATCGGGCGCCGGCTGATCGGCGTCGCGACAGACGCCGAGGTGGCAGGTCATGGTGTCGCGCGGGCACGAGATGCGCAGGCACGCGCTGTCCAGCGCCAGCGTCAGCTGCAGCTGCTCCCCGGGGACGAAGCGCAGGCCGTTGGCCTTCTCTTCCATCACCACGTCGCCGGTCGATTTCATCAGCTGCGCCGTGACGTCGATGGGCCCGGCGCTCGCGCCGTCGGGGACCAGCTCGACCGATATGGGCGGCCGTCGTGGCGATGCCTGCGACGGATCGGGCCACACGCTCGAGTGCCCGCCGACCGCTGCCCGGACGCGAACGGCGTCGTAAAGGCCGTCGGACACGTTGCTGGAGACGACGACCAGCAGCGCCGTGCGATCCGCCATCGTCTCCGCCACCTGACAGCCGCCGCTGGCGAAGGCGATCAAGGCCAAGCCCAGCGCTCCGGCCGCCGCCATGCGCGGAACGAAGCGCTTCATCCGACAGGCGCGGGCGGCCCGGGTCTGATCGGCGGATGCGGGACCGTCTTCGGACATGGCGCTTGTTCGTTCGCCGATTGGATGACATCGATTCAAACGCGTCGCCAGGCCTTTCTTCCGTCCGGTTGCCGCTCGCCGCGGACGACGCACTCGTCTAAAGTCAGCTGGAACACCGTGCGCGAGCTCAGCTTCGGATCGATGATCGTGGGGATGCTGTTCGTCGTCATCACCTGCATCGCCTGCCTGATGCAAGCGCAGTCCGATACTTACTGGCACCTGCGCGCCGGCGAGGACATCTGGCGCACGCTGTCGATTCCTTTGACCGACACATATTCGTATACCGCAGCAGGTCGGGAATGGCCGAATCACGAATGGCTGTGGCAGGCGGTGTCGTACGGTCTTTACAGTACGGGCGGCTTTCCGTTGCTCCTCCTCTTCGGCGCCGCCGCCATCGACGCGGCTTTCGTGATGGTGTACCGCCTGATGGTGGGACCGGCGCGGCACCGGTTCTGGCTGATGCTCGTCAGCCTGCCGCTCTCGGCGTCGATCTGGGCGCTGCGGCCGCAGATCGTCACGCTGGCGCTGCTGGCGCTGCTGCTGACGTTGATCGCGCGCGAACGTTACCTCTGGCTGCCGCCGCTGTTCGTGCTGTGGGCGAACTTTCACGGCGCGGTGGCGCTGGGGGGCGTGGTGCTGGGCGCGGTCACGCTGGCGGCGCTGATCCAGGCGCGCGCGCCTCAGCCCGTGGCGCGGCGCCGCGCGCTGGCGCTGTTGATGGTGACGCCGCTGTGCGCGCTCGGCACCGCGGCGACGCCGATGGGATTTCGCCTGTGGCAGCAAATCTTCGCCACCGCCGCGCGATCGAACGAGGCCCGCATCAACGAATGGATCCCGTCCTATCCGACGAAGCCGTTCGAGATCGCGTTCTGGATCGGCGCGGCGGCTTTTCTGGCGCTGCTGTTCGCGCGCTGGCGGCGATTGGTCTCCTGGTCGGACGCGGCGCTGGTGGCGGCCGCGCTGGCGCTGCTGCCGCTGGCGGCGCGCGCGGGGCGAAACATCGCGCCCTTCATGTTGATCGCGGTGCCCGCGGCCAGCCGGCTTCTGGGCGCGAACTTTCGCTTGTCGTCGACGCGCGATCGCCCGGCGGAGGATCCGCCCCGCCGGCTCAATTCGGTCCTGCTCGGGGCGTTCGCGGTGCTGGGCGCCGGCGCGGTGGTGACGGCGTGGGCGCTGCCGCTGCCGCGACTCGGGTGGCACCCGATCAGCCCGGGCGCGCTGGCCGCCGTGCGCGCTTGCCCGGGGCCGCTTTACAACCAGTACGACGAGGGCGGCTATCTGATCTGGCTGGCCCGCACCAAACCCGTGTTCGTCGACAGCCGCCAGGATCCGTACCCGCGCGCGTTCGTGCTGGAGGCCGAGGCGATCGAGAGCACCGGCGAGTACGAGGCGGCCTTCGCGCGCTTTCACATCACCTGCGCGTTCCTGCCCGCCCGCTCGCCGGTGGGCCCGCGCCTGCAGAAGGCCGGGTGGTGGGCATCGTTCTCCGACGAGAAGTGGGCCGTGATGCAGGCTCCGGGCGTCCTCTGATCGCGGCGGTGGCATCGGCGGCGGTTCGCTTTTCACTGGCCGCTGCGAATCCCTTCAGGTCATGCTGAACGGATGGCGGGCGGCCACGCATATCCTCCGGACCTGGCGCGATACGTGGAGGAGAACTGGCCGCGCGACAGCGCGCTGACCATCCCGCGGCGCGTGCTGGAAGAGGCGCTGTCGGCCGCCTTTCAGGCCTCCATGACGGCCGAGGAGGCGCGCCCGACGCGGTTTCGCCTGCTGCTGACGCCGGCGGAGAAATTACCCGCGGACGGCGTACCCAATCAGGGCGTGCTGCGGTTGCGCTTCGATCGCAGCCGCGCCTTCCACGCCGACGAGCTGCGCCGCCTGAGCCCGTCCGCTCCCTTCGAGAGCACGCTCATCGGTGCCCACCCCGAGTCGGGCAAGCTGCGCATCTGGGGCCTGGCCCACTCTGGTCCCGCCTGGCTGGCCCCCACCTGGGGCGGGCGCAGCCTGGTTCCGAACTGGACCTACGATCCGATCATCCACGTCACGGGCCCGGGACAGCTGGCGGTGCGCAGCGCGGGCAAGCTGGTGGGGGCGTTGCAGCGGGGGAACCTGGTCAACGCGATGCTGGACGTGTTCGAATCGGACTGGTTGGCCGCGCTGTTCGCGCGCGAGCGCGAAGCGGTGCGCGCCGAGCACGCCGTCCGCCAGCAGCGGACGTCGTCGCCGACCGCCGCCGATCACTCGCTGGTGGGCAGCGTGGGGCAGCACATGCTCCGGCGCGCCATCCAGCTGGTGCGGGGCGCGCGCAACGGCGGGTTGATCCTCGTCGTCGACGGTGACGACGCCAGCTCGGGCGATCGGGCGGGCCTGCGCCTCAAGTATCGCCTCGCCCACGACGAGCCGTCCCAGCGCTATCGCACGGTCCTGCTGCAAATTCTGGAACAGGTGTCCGGCGCCACGTCGAAGTCGTCGGTTGGCTGGTGGGACTTTGCTCGGGATTCCAGCCACGACCTGGAAAAACTGGAAGAGTCGCTGTTCGAGTGGAGCCGTCTCATCGCCGGCCTGGCGGCCATCGACGGCGCGGTCGTCCTGGACAAACGGTTCGCCATCGTCGGCTACGGGGCCGAGGTCTCCGCCGATCTGCCGCCCGCCCAGCGCGTCTGGCGCGCGCTGGATCGCGAAGGCGCGGACCGCGCCGCCGACGACATCGAGAACGTCGGCACGCGCCATCGCGCCGCCTATCGCTTCATCCACCAGCATGCGAACGGCCTGGCCATCGTGATTTCTCACGACGGCGGTGTGTCGTTCGTCGCCAATCACGCCGGCGAGATCGTCTACTGGGAGCAGTCGGTCAGCCCATGACGGGACCAGCCGCGGGCTCGACGGCCGGCGCGCCGCGCCGCTAGCGACCGCACCTGCCGCCGATCCGGCAGCGTGTTGGGATGCGGCATCCAAGCGCGCCAAGCGACAAAGACGTTGAATATCTTGTTGTACAACAAAGTTCGCTCACGGTACGGTGCGAGCCGCAGACCACCGATGTCACGCCAGCCTCAAACCCTCCGCGTCGATCTTTCTCCACGCAAACGTGGAGGCAACTTGCCCGTCATGGACCTGCGGACCTTGCGCGAGAGCCTGGGAAAGACCCAGGGCGAGGTGGCCCGCATCGCCGAGATGACGCAGCCGCAGCTATCGCGTGTCGAGCGCCGTCGCGATCATCTGCTCTCCACCGTCCGGCGCTATGCGGCCGCCCTGGGCGGCGAGGTTCAGGTGATCGTCCGCGTGGACGGGCGTCAAGTCATCTTGCGTGACATTTGACCCGCCCGCGCGCGGCCCGTGCCCGCCGTCTATCTCCATGTATAGAGAGGCATATTCCCTTGACGGACTAGAAGGGTCAGCCTACCGTCAGCGTCCCGATGATCAGAATGGATGTTTCGGAGGTGCGAGGAACGCTGGCCACCGTTGTCGATCGAGTCCGCCGCCAGCAAAGCGTCATCGTCATCGTCCGATACGGCCGCGCGCTGGCCGCCCTGGTGCCCATCACGCGCCTGACCACGGTCGAACGCCAGAGGCTGACCCCGCGCTCCAACGGCGCGCCCGTTGCCCGCCCGCCCGCGCGAGGGCGTTCCCGCAAAACATCCTCCCCCCGTCGCAGCCGCTAGGGCCGAGCCCTCCCGCGTAGCGCGCGCAGCGAGCGATCTAGGGCAGGATAGTCAGCTCGTCGATCGACCACCACGAGCCGCTGGTCCCGGTCTGGTCGATCCGCACGTACCGGGCGAGGCGCGGCGCGAAGACGATCGCCATGACGTTGCTGCCTGTCCCCTTGGCGACGCGGATGTACGTCTCATCGTCGGTCGACACGTTGACGACGTACGACGCCGCGAAATCGCCCGCCGAGGAGACGATGCGGACCTGGCTGACGCAGCCGACGGAGCCCAGGTCCACCTTGAAGAACTCGTTGCCGGTCTGGGCGCGCCCGCTGCTCCAGCGGGTGGCGATGTCGCCGTCGATGGCGTTGCCGATCGCATCGGCCGGGTTGCCGCTGGTGTTCGACGCGGTCACCTTCCACTGGGTGTGGTCGAACGGATTGGGCGCCGTGGCGTCGGGGGCCGCGGTCTCGGCCGCGCCACCGTCGTGGACGCCGGTCTCGGCCGCGCCGCCGTCGTGGGCGCCGGTCTCGGCTGCGCTGCCGTCGGCCGGCACGTCCGTCGCGCCGTCGGCGGCGCCGCCGTCCGGTTGTCCGGAGGTGCCGGGGCCGCATAGCCCCACGCTGCTGGGCTTGTCCGTCGTCCAGGTTCCGCCGGGTCCGGGGATTTGACAGGCAACGGTGAGGTTATGAATCGACCACCACGATCCGCTGAGGCCGGTCATCTGGATGCGCAGGAAGCGGACCGCGCGCGCGGGAAAATCGATGGTCACCAGATTGTTGACTGGCAGGGCGTCGCCCGGCATGCCGCTGGCAATCACCGTCGAGAAGTCGGCGTCGTCGCGCGACGTCCGCACCTCGTACCCGCGCGGGTGGTCACCCGGGCTGCCCGTGTTGTCGAGGGTGATCTCGCTCAGGCGGACGAACCCGCCGAAGTCGAGCTCGAAGTACTGGCCGTTGGCTTGCCCCGCGCCGGTCGACCAGCGCGTGGACAGCACGCCGTCGATGGCGCCGCCGGGCGGATCGTTCGGCGACGAGCTGGACGCCGACACCATCCAGTTCAGCGGATCGCACGATCCGACGGGCCCGCTGGCGGGAAACGTCCCGTCGTCGGGCGCGGTCTCCAGCGCCGCATCGACGGGCGCGTCGGCTTCACTTCCATCTCCGGCCGCGTCCGCCGCGTCGGTCGCCGCATCAGCGGCGTTGCCGCCGCTGCCGCCCGCCGTGGTGGTTCCGCCCGATCCCGAGCCCAGGCCGCCGCCACCGCCGGAGCCTGTCGCCCCGCCCGTCCCGCTGCCGCCCGTTCCGCCAGGCGTGGTCGCTCCGCCCGTGCCGCCTGGGCCGGCGCCGCCGGCCCCGCCGGAATCAGCGACGGACGTCGCGGTGCTCGTGCAGCCGAGCGGAAGGACGAGGACGGAAAGAACCAGCGCGGTGCCGAACTGCTTTTTCATGACAGCTCCTCTGGGATAGCGGTGTCGGTCGAGGAATCAGTGGCCGTATGGCAGCGCCGCCGTTCGGGCCGAGTTTCTTTTTCGACTGAACAAGATTCAACAGGCCCGATTTTGTTTTCTGACATACAGGCCGGATCCCCGCAGCTGCCGATCGGTCGGACCAAAAACCAATCCCAAACCGCCGGCCCTTCGAATTTCCAGGCCTCGTGCCACGCCGCGACGGCGCGTCTTGTACCAGAACGCCGGCATGACGCCGCTTCCAGCGTGAATCGGCGTCGCGAACGTCGATTTTCCGAGCCAGACGCGGGCGCTCGCGCAACCTTACAGGGGCAGGCGTTCAGGAAATGGACGCGCACCTTGGGTCCGATCGACGGAGGTAGGTCCTCGTGACGCATTCATCTTCGCGGGTGTTGATCGGCGCGGCGCTGGCCGCGATCGGGGGGTGGGGAATTGGCTGTACCGGTACGGTCGAAGGAGGCGGCACGACGCCGCCGCCGGGTGGGGGCATGACCGGCATGACGGGAATGACGAATCCCGGTACCGGCGGCCCTGGCCAGACCGAACCGCCTCCGGGCGGGGACCAGCCGGTCGCGCACATGCACCGGCTGACGACTTCCCAGTTCGCCAACAGCGTGCACGATCTGCTGGGCGCCGGCGCCCCGATCGGCGCCCTGGATCCGGACCAGCCGACCGCCGGCTTCGTGGCGATCGGCTCGTCGGAGATCGTGTCGTCTGCGTCGGGGGTCAGCCTGTACGAAGCGGCGGCCGACGCCGCGGCCACCTGGCTGTTCGCCGATCCCACGCGCGCCTCGGCGGCGCTGACCTGCGTGCCCAAGACCGCCGCCGACACGATGTGCGCGTCCCAGGCCATCGGCGATCTGGGCCGGCGCGCGTACCGCCGGCTGTTGACCACGGACGAGACCACTCGTCTGGTCACGCTGGCGACGACGCTGGCCGGGCAGGCGGGCGGGACGATGACGATGGGAATGCAGTACGCGGTCAGCGCGATCCTGCAGTCGCCCAACTTCCTCTACCGGGTCGAGCTGGGGGCGCCGAGCGCGAGTGACGGCGGCCGGCTGAAGTACAACAGCTACGAGATGGCGTCGCGCCTGGCTTCGACGCTGTGGAACACGGTGCCCGACAGCGTGCTGCTGGACGCCGCCGGCAAGGACGGGCTCGCCACCGCCGACGGGGTCGCCGCCCAGGCCAAGCGGATGCTGGCCGATCCGCGCACGCACCAGGGGCTGGCGGCGTTCGTCGACGATCTGTACGCCCTGCACAACCTGCAGGACGCGCAGCCCGACCCGACGATGTTCCCCACCTTCACGCCGACGTTGCGGGCAGCCATGCAGACGGAGCTGGAGATGCGCGTCGACGACATGGTCCTCGCCACGCGCGGCGATTTTCTTTCGCTGTTCGACAGCAAGAGCACGTTCGTCAACAACGAGCTGGCGATGCACTATGGCCTGCCGACGGCCGCCACCGACGGGTTCCACAAGATCGACATCCCGGCGGATTCGCCCCGCGCTGGCATCCTGGGCACGGGCGCCATCCTGGCCGGCCTGGCGCTGCCGCAGCGGACGGCGCCCACCCGGCGCGGCAAGTTCGTGCGCGAGGCGGTGCTGTGCCAGACCATCCCGCCGCCGCCCAGCAACGTCGTGCCGGTGCTGCCGCCGCCCACGGATCCGAACGAGACCATGCGCCAGCGCCTGAGCGAGCATCGGGTGAACGCCAGCTGCGCCTCCTGCCATGCGCTGATCGATCCGCTGGGTTTCGGCCTGGAGAACTTCGATGCCATCGGCCAGTACCGCAGCACGGAGAAAGGCAAGCCGGTCGACGCCACCGGCAATCTGGACGGGGCTTCATTCGACGGCCTGGCGCAGATGGGCACGGTGCTGCGGCACGCGGCGGTCACCGGCCCGTGCTTCGTCAGCAAGCTGTACATGAACGCGCAGAGCCGCCTGGCCGGCGATCGGGACGCCACCATCCTCGACAAGCTGGCGGCCGACTTCGCCTCCAGCGGCAACAAGGCCGATCAGCTGATCACGAACCTGGTGTCCAGTGAAGCGTTCCGGTTCGTCGAGCCGACGAAACCTTAACGGGCAGCAGCGGAAATCGGAAGACGCGGAAGGAGCAGCGAGACCATGGCACGTTCAAGTCGTACGGTCATTTCGCGCCGGGCGGTTCTCCGGGGCATGGTGGGCGGTGGCGTCGCGGTCACCGTTCCGCTGCCACGCCTCGTCGGCATGTTGAACGACAACGGCACCGCCTATGCCGCCGGAGGCGGGCCGCTGCCGGTGCGGTTCGGCAACTGGTTCTTCGGAAACGGCATCATCCCGTCGCGCTGGGTGCCGCCGCGCACCGGCGTGGGCGACGCCTGGGTGCTGAGCGAGCAGCTCAGCCCCCTGGAGCCGGTCAAGCCGTGGATCTCGGTGGTCACGGGCCTGGTGATCAAGGGACCGGACGTGGCGCCCCACCAGGCGCACCCCATTCAATCGCTGACCGGCGCGCAGACCGCGGGTGGCGTCGTGCAGTTGCCGACGATCGATCAGGCGGTGAGCACCATAACCAACCAGACGACGCTGTACCCGAATGGCCTGCACGTGGGCCTGACCAGCACGGGCGGCGGCACGGCGCAGGGGCTGAACGTCTCGTACAAGGGGCCGAACGCGCCCAACCCGCCCGAGCTGAGCCCGGCGCGGATGTTCCTGGCTCTGATGAAGTACGCCAGCACGGGGACCGGCATGCCCAAGCCCGCCGATCCGGCGCTGCTGCGCCGGCGCATGGTGCTGGACGCGATCTCCGACGAATCGAAGGCGCTGCGCGCCCGTCTGGGCGCCGAGGATCAGCACCGCCTGGATCAACACCTGTCGGGGTTGCACCAGCTGCAAGGCCAGCTGATCGCCGCCGGCACGCCGCGCATGACCGGCACGATCGTCGATCCCGACAAGGCGTACGCCACGCGCGGGGCCGACGGCGCCATCACGCGGCGGCGCGGACAGGCGTTCTCCGATCTGCTGGTGTTCGCGCTCAGCGGCGATCTGACGCGCGTGTTCTCGTACGCGTTCACGGGGCCGGCCTGCCACGGCACGTACGGCGACTGCGGCCTGTCGGGCGGATCGTTCCACGAGGACTACGGCCATCGCACCGGCGCGGGCGGCGTGCAGGCGGCGACCGAGGGCTTCAACAGAGGCGTCAAGTTCGCCATCTCGTGCCTGTCCGACACGCTGGCGAAGATGAGGAACACGCCAGACGGCGCCGGCAACCTGCTGGACAACACCGCCGTCTACACGACCTCCTGCTGTGCGGAGTCGCAGACCCACGGCGGCACCGACTTTCCGGTGCTGGTGTCGGGGAAGGCGGGCGGCAAGCTGAAGGGCGACACGCACATTCGCCTGGTCGGCGAGAGCGTCAGCGTCGTGCCGTTCACGTTGCTGAACGCGATGGGCGGCACCGCCAAGTCGTTCGGCCTGGGCGACTCGATGGTGACGGACGAAGTCTCGGAGATGCTGGCCTAGTGCTGCGTCGGGAGGTTCTGGCGCGCGGCCTCGTTGCCCTCGGTGTTGGCCTGGCGGCCGCGTGCGGCGGCGGCGTCGCCGCTCCCGGCGGCAGCCCGGGGGGAACCGGCGGCGGCAACGGCAGCGGCGGCGGTAACACCGGCGGCGGCAACACTGGCGGCGGCGCGACGACGTGCAAGTGGGAGGGCAGCGGCTGGGTGTGCACGGGCGGCAAGCCTGCCGGTTCCAGCGGGACGGCAGGCAGCGGCGGCGCGTCCGGCGGTCAACCCGACGGTGGCGCGCCCGCGGATGGTGGGGGCAGCGGCAATGGCGGCAGCGCCGGGACCACCGGCTCGCAGGGCGGCGACGGCCCCAGCGTGACGTTCACCGAGTTCAGCATCACCTCGCCCAGCCAGCCGGGCGCGATCGTGGCCGGCAAGGACGGCAACCTCTGGTTCAATCATCAGAGCACGAAGCCCAGCGCCATCTCGAAGATGACGCCGGCCGGGGCGTTCTCGCTGTACACCACCGCGATCACCAACATCGGTCCGGCGGGGATCGCGGCCGGCCCCGACGGCAACGTCTGGTACACCAAGCAGCAGGGCGTCGGCTTCGCTACACCCGCCGGCCAGATCACCGAGCACCCCATCCCCGGCGGGCACGACTCGGCGGGGATCACCGCCGGGCCCGACGGCAACCTCTGGTTCACCGAGCCGATCGGCAACCGCGTCGCCAAGGTGACGCCGGCCGGCGTCTTCGCCGAGCTCGACGTCCCCACGCCCACCGGCGGGCCATTCGGGATCACCACCGGGCCCGACGGAAATCTCTGGTTCACCGAGCAGGCCTCGACCGGCAACAAGATCGGCCGCGTCACACCGGCTGGCATGTTCACCGAGTGGCCGATCCCGACACCGGCCAGCAGCCCGTTCGGCATCGTCAAGGGCCCGGACGGCAACGTCTGGTTCACGGAGCAGGACGGTCACAAGATCGGCCGCATCACGCCCACCGGCACAATCACGGAGTTCCCCATCCCGTCGGGCGGCAGCCCCGGCCCCATCGCCGCCGGCCCGGACGGCAACTTCTGGTTCGCCGAGACCGGCGTCGCGAACGCCATCGGGCGCATCACGCCGGCCGGCGTCGTCGCCGAGTACCAGATCCCGACGCCGAACGCCGAGGCGCAGGGCCTGTGCCTGGGCCCCGACGGAAACATCTATTTCACGGAGCTGTCAACGAACAAGGTCGGCCGCATCAGCAACCTGACCGGTGGCGGAACCGTCAAGCCCGGGCTGGCGATGGCCGCGCCGCCCCCGGGGATGGCGTGCACCGCCGACACCGACTGCGTGGGCGGCGGGCGGGCGTGCGGCGGCGAGGTCTGCAGCGCCACGACCCACACCTGCGTCGGTTCGGGGACGATGGATCCCGGCACCTGTGCGACGGCGGCCAGCTGCTGGTGCGCGGATCAAGGCGCCACCTGCGACGCCACCACGCACCACTGCTCGTTCACGATGTTCGGCGGCCCGGCGCCCTTACCCGATGCGGGCACGTAGCGTGAGCGCGCGCGCGAGCATGAGCGTGAGCGCGCGCCGAGCGGCGCTGTGGTCCGTGGCGCCGGTCGCGCTGCTGGCGGGTGCGCTCGGCGCCTGCGGCGGCGGCGGCGTGGTACCGGCCGCGGGTGGCAGCGGCGGTCACGGCGGCGCGGCGAGCGGAAGCGGCGGCGCGGCGGGGACGGGAAGCGGCGGCACCGCGCCCGGTGGCACGGGCGGTGCCAGCGGCAGCGGCGGCGCGAGCGGCACCGGCGGCGAGAACCTGCCGGGCGACGCCGGGCCCGACGGGGGCGCGGCGTCCGACGCCGACGCGGCGGCGCCCGGCGCGTGCGCCGGCCTCTTCTGCGAGGACTTCGAGAGCGGGCAGATCGATCCGGCGAAGTGGTCCACGCCCACCGCCAACGGCGCGACGTTCATGCTGCAGCAGAAGGTCGTCGCTCACGGCAAGTACGCCGTGCAGTTCCACGGCAACGCCGGCCTGGCGCAGGCTGATTACGCTTACCTCATCTGGAAGAACGCGCCGGCGGCGATGGCCAAGCACAACTTTGGCCGCGCGTACTTTTACGTCACGCCCAAACCGCACAGCATCGACATGGGGATGGTCTTCGGCGGCACGGCCGGCTTTCCCAAGCCGACGTATCTGTCGATCGCCAACCACGCCACCGGCTGGCAGCTGGGGTTCATCAAGCTGTCCGGCGGGCAGGGCGAGGTGCAGGCCTACCTGAAGCCCGACATCCCCGTCGGTGTCTGGAGCTGCCTGGAGTGGGAGTTCAACGATCAGCCGACGTCGATCAATGTGTGGATCGACGGACAGCCGATCGGCTCGCTGAACAACCAAACGATCAACTATCCCGCGCACATGCCGGGCAAGCCT
>DATKEU010000500.1:0-8428 GCA_035544495.1 Polyangia bacterium
GCGGCCACCTGGACCGCCAGCGGCCGATCGTCCGGGCCTTCGGCGTGCTCGATGGCGACGTCGAAGCGGCGCCCCTCGCTCGTGAAGCCGGCACAGTCGCCGAGGTAGGCGCGCACCGGATCGGCGTCCAGCGTCGCCGACATGACCACCAGCTTCAGATCCGGACGGTCTTCGCGCTGCAGGCGGCGCAGCAGCGCCAGCGCCAGATCAGTCGCCAGGTGGCGCTCGTGAAATTCGTCGAGCACGACGACCGACACGCCCCGCAGCTTTGGATCGACGAGCAAGCGGCGGGTCAGGATCCCCTCGGTGAGAAAGCGCAGGCGCGTGCGCGGCCCGCCGATCTCCTCGAACCGCACGGTGTAGCCGACGGTCTCACCCGGCGCCTCGCCCAGCTCTTCGGCGACGCGGTGAGCGGCGAGGCGCGCCGCCAGTCGGCGAGGCTGGAGAACCAGAATCTCGCCGTCAGCCGGCTGGCCCCCGTCGAGCAGAGCGCGCGGAACGCGCGTCGTCTTGCCTGCGCCAGGAGGCGCCTCGATGACGACAGCAGGCGCACTTCGGAGTGTATTCACCACATGGGGGAGCAATGGATCGATCGGCAGGGCCTGCATACGGGCTGTCACCAACTCTGGCGCCGTACTAACATAATGGGTCGATGATCCGCTGCCCGAGCTGCGGGAGGCGCCTCCGCGACAGCCAGCCGGTCTGTTCTGTCCATGGACCGGCCCCGACGGCCCCTCCCTCGCAGGACGCTTCGCCGCCAGCGCCGATCCCCGCGCCCACGCTGGCCGGCTACCGGCTGCGAGGGTTGCTGGGGCAGGGCGGGTTCGGCGCCGTCTTCCAGGCGGCGCGGATCTCCGACGGGCAATTGGTGGCTATCAAGTTGGCGCGCCCCGATCAGGCGTCGGCCAACGAGCGTTTGATGCTGGAGACGGACGTGCTGATCGCCATTGGCCCGCCGCACGTGCCGACGGTGTACGGCCACGGGCGTTTCCACGACGGCGCGGTCTATGCGGTGATGGAGTTCGTCGCGGCGCCGACCCTGGCCCAGCTGCTGACCGAGCAGGAGGGGCCGATGCCGCTGGAAGTGTTCGGCCAGCGCGCGCTGGCCATGCTGGACATCGTCGAGCTGGTGCACGACCGGGGCTATATCCACTGCGACCTGAAACCGGAGAACGTCTTCGTCGGCGAACCGTTCGGCGTCAAGCTATTCGACTTTGGTCTGGTGCGCCGGCCGGGCCGGGGCCATGGCGAGTCGACGCGCGAGGAGGCGCCGGCCGGGACGCCCGAGTACATGTCACCCGAGCAATGCGAGGGGCGCGTCGATCTGGACGGGCGCAGCGATCTGTACGCGCTGGGCGTGATCTTCTACGAGATGCTGGGGGGGGGGCCGCCTTTCTTCGGCAACCAGGCGGAGGTGCAGCAGAGCCACCGCAGCCGCCGGCCCACGTCGCTGGCGCGCAAGGTCCCGGTGCCGGCGGCGGTGGACGCGGTGATCATGCGCTGCCTGGCCAAGGATCGCGAGCGGCGATTCGCCAGCGCGGCGGCGCTGCGCGATGCCCTGCGCGCCGCGATGGCGGCCGGCGACGCGCCGGCGCTGGCCGGCGACGCGCCCGGAGAGGCCATCACAATGGCGGACGCCAGCGCCCCGGTCGCATCGGCGAAACCGGCGGCCAAGCCCGCGCCGGCGGCGCCCGCGCGCGAGCGGCGGGCGGTGGCGCTGGTCTTCTTCGAGAGCGCCAGCAACGTGGCGGTGGTCCGCGATGCGCTGAGCGCGGTGGGCGCGCACCTGGCGCACACGGCCGGCGTCCAGTTCGTGGCCGCCCTGGGCCACGAGGTCGGGGACAACCCGACCCGCAGCGCCGCGGCCGCCGCCGAGATGTTCATCGCGCGGGGCCTCACCCAGCGGGCGCTGGTCGATCTCGCGTCGGTGTCGATCCAGCTGCGCCCCGACGGAACGCGCCGCTTTCAGAGCCCGCTGTTCACGCGCAAGGACCAGTACCCGGCGGCGGGCGATCCCGAAGGCGTGCTGCTGTCGACCGCGGCGTCCGACGTGCTGCCCGACGTGGCGGTCGATCCCATCCCCGGCCGCACCGGCGTGTCGCTGCGCCGCGGGTCCGCCGCCGAGGCGGCGTCCGAGCGCACCGCCACGCGCGTGAACATGGGGCCTTCGATGATCGGGCGCGAAGAGCTCCTGCGCGGCCTGGTGAGCAGCGCGCGCGAGGCGCTGGCTCCGGCGTCGGCGGCGCCGACCATCACCACGATCATCGGCGAGGCCGGCTACGGCAAGACACACCTGGCGCAGTCTCTGGTGAGCAGCCTGGAGGCAATTCCGCGCCTCGGCACGCTGTTCATCCGCGCCAAGGAAGCGCTGGGCGGGCCCAGCGATCAGACGATGCGCGAGATATTCGCCCGCACGCTGCCGATGCCGGCGCAGCCTCCGGCGGATCTGGGGCGCGGGCTGCTGTCGGAGGTCCTGGGCGCGGAGATCGCGCGCGAGGTGTGGGGCGGCGTGGCGGTGGCGCTGGGCTGGGCGCCGCCCGAGCACCCTGACCTGCGCGCGCTGGCGGCGGCCCCCGGCGCCTTGCGGTCGGCGGCGGCGCGCGCGGCCGGCGAGGCGCTGCGGCTGATGGCGCGCAAGCAACCGCTGGCGGTGGTGATCGACGACGCGCACTTCGTCGACGAGACGGCGCTGGACGCCCTGGAATACGCGGCGCTGCAGGAGGCGGCGTGCCCGGTGTGGATCGCCGTCGTCGGGCGGCCCGGCTTCGGAAAGGGACGCACGGCGTGGGCGTCGCGCGCGGCGCGCCGCCAGGAGCTGACGCTGCCACCGCTGGCGCCGGCGGCGGCGGCGGAGCTGGCGCGGCGCCTGCTGTCGCCGGCGGAGAACGTGCCGGCGACGGCGCTGGCGCGTCTGGCGGAACGCACGCAGGGGGTCCCGCTGTTGCTGGTCGAGCTGGTGCGCGGCCTCAAGCGCGACGGGCTGGTGCGCCGATCGGAGAAGGGGACGTCGTGGTACCTGGCCACCGACGAGCTGGATCGCCTGCCCGATCTGCCCCTCGTGCAATGGCTGGCCAGCCGCGAGACGGAGTCACTGCCGCCCGATCTGCTGGCCCACGCGCGCCTGGCGTCGCTGCTGGGCAGCGAGTTCAGCGCCGACGATCTCGAGGGCGTGCTGCAAGAGCTGGAACGCGCGGGCGTCACCATCGACGCGCAGCTGGACGCCAGCGTCGGGCTGCGGCGGCTGACCGAGACCGGCATCCTGGTGCGCCACCGGCGCGGGCGCGTGAGCTTTCGGCACTCGCTGCTGCGCGACACCGTCTACCAGGGGCTGGCGGCCAGCCAGCGCGACGGCATTCATCGCGCGGCGTACGGTTATTACCGGCGGCTGCAGACCCCCGACGACGAGCGCCTGCCCCAGATGGCGTTTCACGCCGCCCGCAGCGGCCTTCGGGACGAGGCGGGACGCATCTATCTGGATCTCGCCGAGCGGGCGCTGGCCCGGCACAAGTACCTGGACGCCGAGATGCTGTTCCGGAACGCGCTCGGGAACCTGTCGTCCGAGGACGACCTGCGGCAGATCACCGCCGGCAAGGGCCTGGGGCTGATGCGCTTCCGGCTGGGGCGGTACGAGGATTCGATCAAGGACTTCATGGCGGCGCGGGCGCGCGCGCAGAAAGCCGGCGCCTGTCGCGAGGAGATCGACATCCTCCTGGATCAGGCCGTCGTGCAGGACTGGACGCTGGAGTGGCCGCAGTCGGCGGCGCTGGTCGAGGAGGCGGACGCCCTGGCGAGCGGCCCGCTGCGGACACCGGCGGTTGAAGCGCGCCTGCTGTTCGGCAGGGGGCGGTCGCTGCACCGGACCGAGCGCATCCAGGAGGCCGAGCCGCTTCTCGAGCGCGCCGCCGCCCTGGCCCGAGAGCTGGGCGACGAGGGTTACGAATCGTACTCGCAGAGCCTGTCGATGCTGGCCTGGGGGTTCGCGGCCCTGGGGCGGTTCGACGACTCCGAGCAGATGTTCGAGCGCGCGATGCGCGTCTTCGTCGAGCACGGTGACATGATCAGCCTGGCGGCGGCGACCTTGAACCGGTGCCTCCTGTCGCTGCTGACCAACAACAGCGAGCGCTTGCTGAACGATTACAAGCGGACCATCACCATCGCGCGTGAAAACGGGTTTCCGCTGCTGGAGTCGGGGGCGCAGAAGGACCTGGGCGAGGTGTATTACCTGCTCGGGCGCGCCGACGAGGCCGAGCCACGCGTGCACCGCGCCGTCGAGATCTTCACGCAGATCCTGGGCGGGGGAGCGCGCATGGTGTCGGTCGCCGAGGTGCTGCTCGCGCGGCTGGCTTTCTACCGCGGCGACGTCGAGGCCGCCCGCCAGACCGTCACCCGGGTGCGCGCGCGCGAGGCCGAGGCCGCCGGCTCCGGCAAGTCGGAGAACCAGCTCTCCCGCGCCGAGAGCCTGCTGCTGGCGATGGCCGAGCTGGCCGCGCGCGGCGGCGCCGACGCCGAGTGGGACCAGCTTCTCGCCAGCGCGCGCGAAACCATGGTGCAGCCGCAGGATCTGGTGGAGATGATGGAGATGAAGGGGCTGTCCGCGCTGCGCGCCGGGCGGCACCTCCCCGCCATCGGCTATCTGGAGATGGCGTTCGACGAGTGCCAGAAGAACGCGCCGCTGCTGGTCGAGCGGCTGCGCGGCGATCTGTCCCTGGCTCGCGCCAAGGCCGCGTCGTAAGTTCGGGGCGTGCCGCCGGCCATCCGCATCGACGACCTGACCTTTACTTATCCGGGGGCGGCGGAGCCGGTGTTCTCCCACCTGTCGCTGGCGCTGCCGCAGGGCGCGCGCTGCCTCTTGCTCGGGGCGAATGGAACCGGCAAGAGCACGCTGTTGCGGCTGGTCGCCGGGCGGCACATGATCCCGGACCACGTCGTCCGCGTGCTGGGGCGGCCGGCCTTCCACGACACGACGCTGGCGGGGGAGGTGGCGTTCCTGGGCGGCGCCTTCCCGTTCGACGCCGACATCGCGGTGGCGGACATCCTGGCCGCGCGGCCGGTGATGGATCCGGCGCGGCGGGCGCGTGTGCTGTCGATCCTGGAGGTCGATAGAGCGTGGCGCATGCACCGCGTGTCCGACGGCCAGCGCCGCCGCGTGCAGCTGTTGCTGGATCTCGAGCGGCCGCTGCGGGTCATCCTGCTCGACGAGGTGACGGCGGACCTGGACGTGCTGTCGCGCGCCGATCTGCTGCGCTTCCTGCGCGAGGAGAGCGAAGAGCGCGCGGTGACGATCGTCTACGCCAGTCATGTTCTCGAGGGGCTCGGCAGCTGGGGGACGCACCTCGCGTTCCTGAGCCCGGGGCGCCTGCGCCGGTTCGCGCACTTGAGCGAGATCGCCGAGATCACCGAGATCGCCGAGCGGGGGGCGGCGGGCGGGGCGCCGCGCCCGGGATCGCCGTCGCCGCTGCACGAACTCTGCGAGCAGTGGATGCGCGCGGATCGCGCGGCGGCGCCTTCGCCGGCGCGACCGGCGCGACCGGCGCGATGACGGCGACGGCGGCGGCGCCCGCGGTGCTCTCGTCGGAGGCGGTGCGCGCGGCCGCGCGGGCGGCGCGGTTCACGCTGGTGGGGCTGGCCCGCGCCGAGCCGCTGGACGGGACGGCGCTGCGGCGCTGGCTGGACGCCGGTCACGCCGCCGACATGGACTGGATGGCGCGGCGTTTCGAAGATCGGCTGGATCCCGGGCGCGTGCTGGCCGGCGCGCGCACGGTGATCGCGCTGGCCATCGCGTACCGGCAGCCGCGCGGCGTGCGCTCGCCGGTCGCCGCCTACGCGCGCGGTCGCGACTATCACTATGCCCACCGCGATCGCATGAAGGCGCTGCGCCAGCGCCTGCTGGCGCTGGACCCGACGATCGAGACCTATGCCTGCGTCGACACCGGCGTGGCGATGGAGAAGCCCTGGGCCGAGCGGGCGGGCCTGGGGTGGATCGGCAAGAACGGCTGCCTCATCAACCCGCGCCTGGGATCGTGGCTGACGCTGTCGGTGATGTTCATCGACCGCGCCGTCGACGCGTACGATCGACCGCACGACAACCGCTGCGGCGACTGCGTGGCCTGTCTTGCCGCCTGCCCGACGAAGGCGTTTTCGGCCCCGGCGGTGGTGGACGCCCGCCGCTGCATCGCCTATCAGAGCATCGAGAACCGCGCCGACGTGCCGCTGCCGTTACGGCGCGGGTTCCGCGGCCGGGTGTTCGGGTGCGACACCTGCCAGGACGTCTGCCCTTACAACAGAGGCGCCGACATCCCGCCAGGAGACGCGCGCTTCGATCCGCGGCCCATCGGCCTTCTGCCCCCGGCCGCGCTCGCGGCGCTGTCGGCGGACGAGTTCGCGCGCCTGGCGGCCGGGACGGCGCTGGCGCGCGCGCGCTACGACGGCGTCCGCCGCAACGCCTTGCTGGCCCTCGGCGCGGCCCGCGACGTCCGGGCGCGCGCCGTCGTCGAGCGCCTGGTCGGCGATCCGAGCCCGCTGGTGGCGGAGGCGGCGGCCTGGGCCCTCGGCCGGCTTCCCGCGCCGTCGCCGCCGGACTTGTGACGGCGGCGGACTGCGCTACGATCCACGTTCGGCATGCCGAAGCGACCGGACAAGAGCCAGGACCTGGAGACGCTGTCCGCGCCCAAGGAGTCGCTGGGCACGCTGGAAAAACGCAAGGTCGAACGCCCGCCGCTGTACGAGGTGCTGCTGCACAACGACGACTACACGACCCAGGAGTTCGTCGTCTACGTGCTCATGAAGCTGTACCGCCACGACGCGGTCACGGCGCGCCAGATCATGCTGCACGTCCACACCAAAGGCATCGGCGTGGCGGGCATCTTCCCGTTCGACGTGGCAGAAACAAAGGTACATCAGACCGTGCAGTTCGCGCGCGAGCACGAGATGCCGCTGCAGTGCTCGCTGCGAAGGAGTGATCAATGTTGAGCGAGGAGCTAGAAACCGCGATCCGTCAGGCGCTGGACGACGCCACGAAGCGCGGTCACGAATTTTCCGGGCTGGAGCACCTCTTGCTGGCGCTGCTGGGCGACGAGAAGACGGCCGACGTGGTCAAGCACTGCGGCGGCTCGGTCAAGCGGATCAAGGAGAAGCTGGAGACGTTCCTGGACAGCGAGGTCAAGGTCGTGCCCGAGGAGGATCGCGACCGCGCCCAGCCGACGCTGGGTTTCGCGCGCGTGGTCCAGCGCGCCGTCAACCACGTCATCGGGGCCGGCAAGAGCGAGGCGAACGGCGCCAACGTCTTGGTCGCCATGTTCGCCGAGCCCGACTCGCACGCGGTGACGTTCCTGAAAGAGGAGGGGATCTCGCGCCTGGACGTGGTCAGCTACATCTCGCACGGGATCTCGAAGCTGCTGCCGGCCAAGACGTCGGGCCACGGCGGGCAGGGGCCGGCGCGCGAGCCGGCCGACGACGAAGCCGACGAGGCGCCCGCCGATCCGCTGGCGGCGTTCGCCACCAACCTGAACGAGCGCGCGCGGGCGGGCGAGATCGATCCGCTCATCGGGCGCGAGACGCAGATCGCGCGCGCCCTGCACGTGCTGGCGCGGCGGCGCAAGAACAACCCGCTGTTCGTGGGCGACGCCGGCGTCGGCAAGACCGCCATCGTCGAGGGGCTGGCGCGCAAGATCGAGCTCGGCGAGGCGCCCGAGGCGTTGCGCGGCGCGACCATCTACGCGCTGGACATGGGGGCCATGGTGGCCGGCACGCGCTATCGCGGCGACTTCGAGGAGCGGTTCAAGGCCGTCATGCGCGCGCTGGAGGAGAAGGAGAACGCCATCGTCTTCATCGACGAGCTGCACACCATCATCGGCGCCGGTTCGGCGTCGGGTGGCGCGATGGACGCGTCGAACCTGATCAAGCCGGCGCTGGCGGCCGGCCGCCTGCGCTGCATCGGCACGACGACGCACAAGGAATACCGCAGCTACATCGAGAAAGACCGCGCGCTGGCTCGGCGCTTTCAAGCCATCGAGGTCGAGGAGCCGAGCGTCGAGGAGACGGTCCGCGTCCTGAGAGGCCTGCGCACGCGCTATGAGGAGTTCCATGGCGTGGCGTACACCGACAAGTCGCTGCAGGCGGCGGCCGAGCTGTCGTCGCGTTATCTGCAGGACCGCCGGCTGCCCGACAAGGCCATCGACCTGATCGACGAAGCGGGCGCGGCGCTGAAGATCAAGCGGCGGGGACAGCAGGGACGGAAATCAGGCCAGCGGCGCCGCGTGACCAGCATGGAGATCGAGAGCGTGGTGGCGACCATGGCGCGCATCCCGCCCAAGCGCGTCGCCGCCGACGATCGCCAGCGCCTGCACGACCTGGACAAGCAGCTCAAGGAGAAGATCTTCGGCCAGGACGCCGCCGTCGACCGCGTGGCCCAGGCCATCAAGATGAGCCG
>DATKEU010000501.1:0-26406 GCA_035544495.1 Polyangia bacterium
AACGACAACAAGAACTGCACCACCGGCGACGTATGCGACGCCAACGGAACCTGCGCTGGCTCCAACGTCACCTGCCCCAATCCCATTGATCCGTGCCTGGTAGCGGGGACTTGCTCGGAGGCGACCGGTACCTGCTCGGCCCCGGGGCCTGCTCCCGACGGAACCGCCTGCAGCGACAGCAATGCTTGCACGCAGACCGACAAGTGCCAGAACGGCGCGTGCATGGGCACAAACCCGGTCCAGTGCTCGGGTGCCTCGGCTTGCACCGAGGCCGGCACATGCAATCCCGCGACTGGTATGTGCGCAGGAGGTGCGTCCAAGCCCGCCGGAACAGCCTGCGACGATGGGAACAAGTGCACGACAGGCGACGTGTGCGACGGTAACGGAGCCTGTGGAGGAACGGCCAAGACCTGCGCGGCGTCCGACCAGTGCCACACGGCGGGAAGCTGCGACCCCGCCAGCGGCAACTGCTCGAACCCCACGGCTACAGATGGAACCGTGTGCAACGACGGAAAGAACTGCACCATGGGCGATGTCTGCACCACAGGTGTTTGTGCCGGAACCCCCATCACCTGTCCGGATCCGCAGACCTGCAACGAAGCGACGGGGATGTGCGGGTAACCAAAATCGTCAAATCTCCGAACGGCGGCCCGCATTCTCCGAAAGTGATGTGAGCGTACACAAGACGCGCTTCGACGCCGAGCTGGTCGAGGGTCACAAGGGCGTGACCGTCGTGATCGTGCCGTTCGATCCGGAGGAGCAGTGGTCGCGCAAGCCCGCGCGGCTGGCTGGGCGACGGCACGGCTGGCCGGTCGCGGGGACGATCAACCGGATCGGGTTCGATGGCTACGTCGGCGAGCGATGGGGCCGGTTCTTCATCATCGTCGAGCCCGAGATGCGCGCGGCCGCCGGGCTGACCGTCGGCGATACCGTGGCGGTCGCCGTCGCTCCGTCGGACAGCCAGCGCGCCTTCGAACGCGCGCTCGCGCAATCGGGGATCACGACCCAGCCCAAGACGGCCCGTCCCGACGCCATCGCCCGGGCCCGCGGGTGAGGAGACAGCGGCGGCCTCCGCAGGACGATGTGGCCAGGGCCGTTCGCGCGCGTTAGCCTGTCGCGCAGGCGCTCGACGTGAATCAACCGGCCCCATCGCCGCCCGCCACCGCCGCCGGCTACCTGGACGCCGCGCTCGGCTGGTTTCTGCGCCAGGACCGCGCGGTCCTGGGACCGGTGGTGGCGCAGGGAAACTTTCTCCTGCACGATGACGTGGCGGCCGCGCGCGCAGCGGTGAGCTCCGGCGGCGCGCTCTCCGCGACGGCGTTCGACACGCTGGTGCGCTTCGCCAGCACGATGCCGTTGCTGGTGCCCGCCGGCGCGCCGCCGTACAACCTGGGCGATCTCATGACGGCGCTTCGCTGGGTGCCGCCGGTCGAGACTGCCTGGACCTGGTCGTTCCAGCCGGTGCCCGACACCGGCGTGCTGGAGAAGCTGGAGGTGCGCAAGACGTCGCGCGGTCTGGCCGAGAACCAGCGCAGCAACCGCGACGCCTGGTGGGCGCACAGCGAGCGCAACCGTGGCTTCGTCGACGACGCCGCCCACCTGGTCGAGAGCCGCGAAGTGGCGGTCGTGCTGGGCGTGGGTCCGGGGTCGGACCTGCCGCTCGCCAGCATTGCGCGCCTCTATGATCGCCTGCTGCTGGTCGACATCGACGCCGATCAGCTGCGCGAGACCGCCGACCGCGTCTTCCCCGATCCCGAGACGCGCGCCCGCGTGGTGCTGCTGCCCATGGATCTCACCGGCGTCAACCAGTCGCTGGTCGCGCGCATCGACGACATCATCGACGGGACCAGCCGCGCCGCCGACGCCGTGCAGGCGATCGCCGGCATGGTCCGGTCGTACCGGCTGCGCGCGGGCCCGCAGATCTTGCCACCCGCGCTGCGCGCCGACCTGATGGTGTCCAGCTGCGTCCTGAGCCAGATCTCCTGGCCTCAGCGCCGGTACGCCAGCGCCCGCCTGGCCGCGCGCTTCGGCGCGCTGGACGCGCCGCTCGCCCGCGAGTGGAGCCAGGCCTGGACAGAGTTCGAGCTGCGCGTGCAGCAGGATCACATCAACGCCCTGGTCGGCCACGCGGATCGCGTCGCGCTGACCTGCGACACCGTGAACCACAAGACGGCGCTGGACGATTCGGGCACGGAGCGCGTCCTACGCGCCGACATGTTCTTCCTGCACAGCCGCACGCTGCGCGATCGCATCCCGCAGTTCGTGCTCATCGAGCGCGGCGGCGCCTGGCCGTGGGGTCTGCTCAAGGCCACGCGCAAGAACCCGCACGGCGTGCGCGTCGACGTCGAGGCGTACGTCCTGCGCGGCATCGTCGAGGGCGGCGGCTCCGCCGCCTGACGGCCCGCGCGGCGCGCAAATTCGCGCCTGGTCCTGGCGTCGACGCACCGGCGCCGACGCGCCGGGCGCGGCCGTCGGGAAGGCGCGGCATCGTGTCCGGCTGGTAACCCAAAATACCAGCGATTCTCTCGTCTTAGTTCGACGAGCCTGGCTTTCCTTCCGCGCATGCGGGTGGTAACGTCGGGCACTTTCTCCGCCTGGATCGGCCACTCCGGCCGACCGGCGGCCAGCCGGCCATCCCCAAACATGCCGACCGTTCGCGAGTACGAAGCCGCCCTGCAGAACGACCCCGCGGACGCGGAGGTGTTCGCCGCGTTGCGGAAGTCGTACCGCCAGGCGGCGCAGCACGACCGGCTGGTCGTCCTTTACGAGACCCGGGCCCAGGCGATCGACGACGGGTCCAAGGCGGCGGAGCTGTTCTATCTGGCGGCGGAGCTGCGCCTGGATCAGCTGGGCGACGCCGCGGGCGCGGAGGCCGATCTGGCCAACGCCGTCGATCGCGACCCCGGCCACATTCGCGCGGCGGCGCGCCTCAAGGACATCTACCGCGAGCAGGGACGGACGGCCGACTACATGACGATGCTGGAGATGGAGGCGGCCGCCGTCGCCAGCACCCACGATCCGGCGCGCATCGCCGAGCTGCAATCGGAGATGGGCCAGCTGTTCGTCAACCACTTTGCCAAGCTGGAGCGCAACGTCCGCAACAGCCAGCGTCCCGCCAAGCTGACGCCCGAGAACATCAAGTCGATCGAATCGGCGCGCAAGATCTACCGCGCCCTCGGCGATCACCGCAGCACCGTCCGCCTCTACGAGCTCGAGCTGGAAGGGACCACCGATGCGAAGCGGCGCGCCGACCTGCTGCTGGCCATCGGGCGCGTGCTGGCGGAGAAGCTGGAAGAGCTGGACGCGGCGGCGCAGCGCCTGGGCGAAGTGATCCGGCTGCGGCCACGCGACGACAAGGCGCTGGAGCTTCTGGCGTCGATTTACGCCAATCCGAACTGGGTGGGCGCCGACGGGCCGGAGCGTTCGGCGGGGCTGTCGATCCAGGTGGCGCGGCGGCGGCACGAGACCGGCGACGACACCAACGCGGTGGCGGCGCTGCGCCGGGCGCTGGCGGCGGTGCCCGGCCACGCCGAGGCGTCGACGCTGCTGGAGGACATCTATCGGCGAGGCAAGCAGTTCCAGGAGCTGGATCGCTATTTCCGCGAGCGCGTGGCCGCCGCGCCGAACCTGGAGGAGCGCATCACGTTTCTGTACAAGCGCGCCGAGCTGGCCGAGCGCGACCTCGAAGACGGCGCCGAGGCGCAGCGGGTCTACGGCGAGATCACCACGCTGGAGCCGCCGTCGGGCGCGGCCTGGCAACGGCTGGCGGCGCTGCTGGGCGCGGGCGGCGACTACGCCAAGCTGGCCGAGCTGCGCGAGAGACAGCTCGGCGTCGTGGAGGATCCGGCGGAGCGCGTGCCGATCATGTCCGAGCTGGCGGCTCTCTACCGCGATCGTCTGGGGGACCGGGACCAGGCGGCGGTCTACCTGCACGCGATCTTGCAGATCGCACCCGAGAACCAGGCCGCGCAACGAGACTACGCCGAGCACTTCCGCGAGAAGGGCGACTGGACGGCGCTGATCGAGCTTCTGGAGTTCACCGTCGAGGAGGAGCAGTCGAACGACAGGGCCGCCGACGAGATCGTGCGCCAGCTGGAGGAGGTGGCCACCATCGCCGAGAAGAACCTGGGCGACGCCGGCCGCGCCCTGGACGCCTGGCGGCGCATCGAGACGCTGTCGCCGTCGTACGCGCGGGCGCGCGAGGCGCAGCGGCGGCTCCTGCTGAAGGAGAAGAACTGGGACGGCATGGCGGAGCTGCTGGAGCGCGAGGCGGTGCTGCAGACCGATCCCGCCCAGCGCGCCGAGACGCTGCGGCGCGCGGCCCAGATCCACCGCGAGAAGCTGGGCAACGCCGCCCGGGCCATCGCGATCTACAAGGACATCCTGCGCGCCGAACCGCACGACGCGGTGGCGCTGCGCGCGCTGGTGGAGATCCACGAGCGCGAGGAGGACTTCGCCGGCCTGGCCAAGACGCTGCGCGAGCAGATCGATCTGACGGCCGTCAAGCAGGAGCGGGTCAGCCTGCTGCGCCGGCTGCTGGCCATCGACGACGAGCGGCTGGCGAACCTGGACGAGGGGGCCTGGGCGGCGGCGGAGATCCTGCAGATCGTCCCCGGCGATCGCGACACGCTGACCCGGCTGGAAGGGATCCTCGAGCGGGCAGGCGATCACGCGCGGCTCTGCGAGGTGCTGGAGCAGCACGCGGCCGTCGCCAGCAACACCGACGAGAAGGTGCCGCTGGTGCGCCAGATGGCGGAGATCTACCAGCTGAAGCTGGCGAACCTGCCGCGCGCCGCCGAGCTCTGGGAGGAGGTGGCCAGCCTCGACCCGGGAGACACGCGCGCGCTGGAGGCGCTGACAGCGATCTACACGGAGTCGGAGCGGCTGCCCGAGCTGGGGCGTATCCTGGACCTGCAGGTCGAGCGGCTGGCCTCGGAGCCGGCGCAGCAGGCCGCCTGCCTGCGGCGGCTGGCGCTGCTGTGCGAGGGGCCGCTGGGCGATGTTCCGCGCGCGCTCAAGCACTGGGAGGCGTTGTCGGCGCTGGCGCCCGCCGACGGCGAGGCGCTGGAGGCGCTGGCGCGCATCTACGAGCGCGACGGCGAGTGGGGCGCGCTGGTCGGCGTCCTCGAGCGGCAGGCTTCGCTGGCCAAGGAGCCGGAGCAGGCGGCGGCGCTGGCCCTGCGGCGCGCCGAGGTGCTGGACGAGCGGCTGAAGGATCCCGTGCAGGCGGCGCAGGTCCTGGAGCACGTCATCGCCGAGCTGGACCCGCGCAACCTGCCGGCGCACGAGAAGCTGCGCGCGCTGTACGAGCGCGACGGCGACTGGGAGCGCGTGGTCAAGGTCGCCGAGCGCCAGCTGTTCCTGATCGAAGATCCGGCCGCGCGGACGCCGCGCGCGCTGGAGGTGGGCGCGCTGTGGCGCGATCGCCTGCACGACGACGGCAAGGCCACGGCGGCCTTCGAGCGCGTGCTGGAGATCGACGCCGATAACCGCGAGGCGATCGCCGCGCTGGCGCCCCTGTACGCGCGCGCGGGCGACTGGCAGCGGCTGATCTTCACCGACGAGAAGCTGCTGGATGCGTGCGAGGATCCGCAGGAGCGGCGGCGGTTGATGCTGGAGATCGCCCAGCTGTGCGACCGGGAGATGGCCGAGCCACGGCGCGCGTTCGAGTGGCTCAAGCGCGCGTACGCCGAGGCGCCCAGCGAGGAGATCCTGCGCCTCATCGACGACGCGGCGGCCAAGCACAGCCTGAACGCGGAGCTGATCCAGATCTACGAAGGGGCGCGGGCGCGCGCCGCCGATACGGCCGCGCAGCTCGCGGCGGCGCTGAAGATCGCGACCATCTGCGAAGAGAAGCTGTCCGATCCGGCGCGTGCCTTCACGGTGCTGCGCGAGGCCCTGCCCTCCGATCCCGGCGGCCGGGAGCTTCTGCCCCTCCTCGAGCGCCTGGCCGACAAGACGGAACAGTGGGCGAGCCTGCTGGAGGTCTACGCCGCGGTGGCGCGCGGGCGCCCGGCGGAAGCCGAGCGCGTGGAGCTTCTGCGCCTGCGCGCCGAGGTGCGCGAGCGGCACCTTGGCGATCCGGGCGGGGCGCTGGACGAGATCATGCGCGCGTTCGCGCTGCAGCCGCAGAACCTGTCGGTGCAGGAGGAGGTGCTGCGCCTGGCGCGCGTCACCGGCCGCTGGGAGGACGCCCTGAGCGTGCAGGGCCAGCTGTTCGCGCTGGCCGGGGATCTGCCCACCAAGCTGACGGTGGCGCGCAACGCCGCCCAGCTGGTCGAGGTGGAGGTCAAGGATCTGGTGCGCGCGTTTCGCGCCTACCTGAACGCGTTCCGCCTGGCGCCCGACGATGCGGAGATCGTCGGCCACCTGTGGCGGCTGGCGGCGGCGATCGGCCGCTTCGAGCCGGCGCTCGCGCCCGCGACGCCCGCTCCGGTGGCCGTGGCGCCGGCGGAAGCAGCGCCCGCCCGCGACGAGCACATCGAGGTCGACGTAGACGATCTCCACGCCGGCGCCGGCGACGAGAGCGGCGCCGTGGAACTGGACGCCGACGAGCTGGACGAGGTCGGCGAGGCCGACGAGGTCGACGAGAGCGACGAGGCGGCGCCTGGAGAGGAGATCCGCGCCGACAGCACGGGCGCCGAGACCCTCCCGGTGACGCCCGCGCCGGCGGCGCCCCGCCCCGCCCCGCCTCCGCCTCCGCCGCCACCACCGACGCCGCCGTCCACGCGGCGCGCGCCCGACCGGGCGGCGGCGCGCCCGTCGTTCGAGACGCCCTGGGAGGAGCTGGCGCAGGCGTACGAGACGCTGCCGCCCGCCGACGCAGCCACCCGCCACGGCCGCCTGATGAAGATCGCCGAGCTCTGGGAGCGCGGGCAACGAGACATCCCGCGCGCGGTGGCCACGCTCGAGAGGGCCTTCCGCCTGGATCCCGACGACGCCGGCACACGCGCCGAGCTCGAGCGCCTGGCGAAGGCTCACGACCTGTGGGATCGGCTGTCGGACATCTATCTTTCCGCCGTCGACGAGTTCAGCGAGGCGGGCCGATCGGTGGCCCTGCATCACGAGGTGGCGCGCATCCGCGAGGGCCAGGGGCAGATCGTCAAGGCCGAGGAGATGTACGACGCCATCCTGAGACTGCGCAGCGACGATCAGCTGGCGCTGGAGCGGATGGAGCTCATTTATCGCGGCCAGCACCGCTGGCAGGAGCTGGCCAACCTGCTGGAGCGGCGCACCGGCCCCGCGCTGGTGACGGCGCTGGAGCCGGCCGAACGCCGGGCCAAGTTTCGCGAGCTGGCGGAGCTGTACGAGACGCGCCTGGAAAAGCCCTACGAGGCGATCGAGACGCTGGAGCGCTGGGCCGCCGACCTGCGCCACGAGGGCCTGGGCGCCAGCGAGGGCGATCCCATCCGGAACGAGAGCCTGGCCGTGGCGGAGGCGCTGGCCCGGATGTACTCGCGCGTGGGGCTGTGGGCCAAGGTCGTGGAGAACCTGCAGCTGCAGGCCGAGCTGACCACCGACCCGGGGAAGGCGCGCGCGCTGCGCCTGCGACAGGCGACAATCTACGAGAGCGAGCTGGGCCTGCCCGACCGGGCGATGGACGCCTACCAGGCCGTGCTGGCCGCCGCGCCCGACGACGTCGAGGTGCTGGAGGTGCTGGATCGCCTGCTGGAGACGCACGGGCCCTACGACACGCTGCAAGAGGTGCTGGCGCAGCGGGCGGGGCTGGCCAAGGGCGAGGAGCGCCTGAAGCTGGTCCGGCGGCGCGTGAAGATCCTCGAGGAGCGCCTGGGCAACCCCGAGGCGGCGGCGGCTTGCCTGCGGGAGCTCGGCCCCGACGCCATCACCGATAACGACCTCCTGGCGGCGATGGTGCGAAACCTGCGCCGCGCGGGCCTGGCGCACGAGGCGGCGCGCGTGCTGGGCCAGCGCATCGACATCGAGAAGAAGCGCCGCGGGCGGGCGGCGCGCGCGCGCGTGGCGGCGCTGAACCTGGAGCTGTCGATGATCAAGCTGGACGATCTCGGCGACGCCGAGGGCGCCCAGCAGAGCGTCGAGGCCGCGCTGGCGGCGGCCCCCAAGAGCCTGCCGGCGCTGGGGGCGCTGGCGCGCCTGTACCTGAAGGCGAACGACTTCGCCCACTATGCCGAGACCCGCGTGCGCGAGGCGCGCGCGCTCCCCGACGAAGAGAAGGTCGCCGCGGTCGAGGCGCTGCTGGACGCGGGCCGCGTCTTCCGCGAGCAGGTCGCCTCCAACGAGAAGGCGCGCGCCTGCTTCGAGGAGGCGCTGAAGCTGGACCCCACCAGCCAGACCGCGCTGCAGGCGCTGGCGTCGTCGCTGTCGGCGCAGGGCGCGTGGGAGGAGGCGCGGGAGGTGCTGGCCCGCCAGCTGGAGCTGGTCGAGGTGCCCGAGGCGCGCGCCGCCATCCTGACCGACATGGGCCGCGCGGCCTGGGAGGGATCGGCGGACGCGGCCAAGGCGGCGAGCTACCTCGAGCAAGCGCTGGCGCTGGTGCCCGATCGCGTGCCGGCCATCGCGCTCATCGCCGACATCTATTACCGCGAGGGGCAGTGGGAGAACGCCGAGCGGCGCCTGACCGAGGCGGTTCGCTGGCTGCGCGGCCAGCCGCCGCAGATGGCCCTGCTTTACCAGCGGCTGGCCGAGGTGCACGAGCGCCTGGGCAAGCTGGAGGACGCCTACCGGCAGCTGCAGGAGGCGGATCGCATGGGCCCGGGCCAGCTGTTCCTGAAGCTGGCGCTGGGCGAGAACCGCTTCCGCGCCGGCAAGTGGCGCGAGGCCGCGCAGCACCTGGGCGCGCTCGGCGATCACCCCGACGCCGCGGTCTACCCCGACGAGGTGGCGGACGCGCTGTCGCACGGGGCGCAGTCCGAGATCAAGATGCGCCGGCCCGAGCGGGCGCTGGCGCTCTACGAGACGGCGCTGCGCCTGCGCCCGACGCACCAGGCGTCGCTGCACGCGCTGGCGGATCTCGCCCGCGAGCGCGGCGAGTCGCACCAGTCGGCTTCGTACCTGCGCCGCCTGGCCGACGCCACCAAGGACCCCGTCGAGCGCGCGGCGCTGCTGGAGCAGCTCGGAGACCGCTACGCCGACGTGTCCGAGAACGGGCCCGCCCTGGCCGCATACCGGCAGGCGCTGGAGCTCGTGGGCGAGGTCACCGACGCGCAGGTGCCGCTCCTGGAAAAGGCGCTGAAGCTGGAGCGGGCCACCGGCGACATCGAGGGCGCGGCGCGCACGTCGGCGACGTTGCTGGCGATGGTGAAGGATCCGCACGAGCGCGCCGCCCGCCGGCGCGAGGCGGCTCTGCTGATCTTCCAGCGCGGCGACGCCGCCTCGGCCGCCACGGCCGCCGCGCTGATCGAACAGGCGCTGGACGAGAACCCGACCGACGAGGCGGCGCTGGCCATCGTCAGCGACGTGCTGGCCAAGCTGGAACGCCCCGCCGATCTGGTGCGGCGCCTGGGCGCGGTGCTGCCCGAGCTTCCGCCCCCCGCCGCCGGCGACGCGGCGGCGGCGGAGCGCCGGGCCGGCCTGTGGGAGCACCTCGGCGCCGCGCGCCTGGCCGTGGGCGATCGCGCGCTGGCGCTGGCAGCGCTGACGCGCGCGATCGAGCTTCAGCCCCGGCGGCTGAGCGCGCGCGAGAAGCTGGCCGCGCTGTACGGCGCGGAGCCGGAGCAGGCCGACGCCGCCGCCGAGAACCTGCGCGTGCTGCTGTCGGCCGAGATCGTCCGCCCGGACGGGCTGCGCGCGCTGGCCGGATACTATGCGCGCCGGGGCCTGCTCGATCGCGCGCGCTGCTGCTATGAGGTGCTGGCGGTGCTGGGCGCCGCCGACGCGGACGAGGACGCCTTCCTGGGCCACCACCCACCGCCCGAGCTGAAGCCCGACGATCCCTACGCCGGCGCCCTGGACGAAGCCGATCGCGCCGCCCGCTTGACGCTGGGCGAGTCCGGCAAGATGGCGGAGGTCTTCTCGACGCTGTGGGAAGGAACGCCCGGCCTGCCGGTCGGGCAGACGGTGGAGGAGCTGGGGGTGTCGCCGCAAGACAAGATCTCGCCGATGTCGGACCTCGACCTCGGAAAGATCTACGGCCAGGTCAGCAAGGCGCTGGGCAACAAGAAGACCGCGCTTTACATCAAGCTGGACGGCAACCTGCCCGACCTGACGATCGTCGTCCACGCGCCACCGGCGCTGGTGGTCGGGTCCGAGCTGGCGCTGTCCACTCGCCATGCCGAGATGCGCTTTCACATCGGGCGCGGCATCGAGCTGACCCGGCCGGAGTACATCCTGGCCGCCGGGCTGGCTCCCCGGCAGTTCGCGCAGCTCTTCGCCGGCGTGCTGCGGGCGTTTCACCCGCGCCATTCGCGGCGGCCGCCCAGCCCCGGCGACGCTGCCGGCGAGCAGATGCAAAAGCTCAAGCGCAGCGTCCCGTACAAGACGTCGAAGCGGCTGGTCGAGCTGTTCGGCGCGCTCGGCTCGACCGCCTGGAGCTCGGTCGAGTGGCGTGCGCTGGTGCAGGAGACCGGGTACCGGGCCGGCCTTGCCGTGTGCGGCGATCTCAAGACCGCCGTCCGTGTCGTGCTGCGCGAGCGTGACGGCGGCGCGGGGAGCGACAAGGGCGATCCCGATGCCGCCGAGATCCGGCGACTCGCCGGCTCGCACGCCCCGCTGCGCGCGCTGCTGCAGTACGCGATCAGCGAGGACTACTTTCACCTGCGCGAGAAGCTGGGCACCGCCGTCGTCGGCGCCGCGGTGGCGGCGTAACGCACGACCGCCGGCGCGGGGGCGTCGGGGCGCGCCGGAGCCGGCTCCGGGCTGGAAGGGCGATCGATCTTCTGCCCACCGTCAAGAACCCGTAACGGGATCCTGACGCTGTTGCGACGCTGGTAACCGGTCGGGGTCGGGTCGACCGCGTAGGTGCACAGCTGGGCCGCCGGCTGCCACGGCATGCGGGCCTCCTCGATGCGGGCCAGCAACCGATTGACATCGTTTTGGAAGTCGATGTCGGACCGGAGATCACCGGGCTCCGTCAGTGTCCGTCGCACACCGGGAGCCGCGACCATACGCACATCGTCCTCTCTCGCCCATGAAGCCATACCAGCTGAGAAAGCATCAAGCGCGCCACCGCGAAAACGCCGTCGTTCCGCGCGCCCCGGAACCCCGTGTGGCAAGATCACGTCGCGATCTGCGCGGGTTGTGTGGCGCTCCGGCGACCGATAGGATGATTCATGGGTCGTTTGTATTCCTTAACACAGTTATCTTGCGCGGTTTGCTTGCTGGCGGCGGTGGCTGTCTCGTGCGGGCAGCGCGCCAACCCGGCCTACGTCGGGTTTTCCCGGACGGATGCCGGGGCCGGGGACGCGGCGCCCTCTGACGGAGACGCGGCGCCCGCCTGCTCGACGCAACTCACGTTCTGTGGCGGGGATTGCGTCGACCTGCAATCCAGCTCCGCGCACTGTGGCGCCTGCGACAACGCCTGCGGGGCGGACCGGATCTGCGCCCAGGGCCAGTGCGTCTGCCCGCAGGGAGAGATCGCGTGCGGTACGACCTGTGTCGATCCGCTCAAGGACAGGTTGAACTGCGGCGGGTGCGGCGCCGATTCGCCGACGCAGTACCAATGCGCCACCGGCAGCTTCTGCGCGAACGGCGCCTGCCAGCTGCAGTGCGACCCGCTGACGAACTGCTCGGGCATTTGCACCAGCCTCAACTTCGACGCCGCCAACTGCGGCGGTTGCGGCAACGCTTGCCCGACGGCGATGGAGTGCGCGAACGGCGGCTGCGCGTGCACGGGCGGGATGAGCGCCTGCGGTTCGCAGTGTGTCGATCTCAACACCAGCCGGACCAACTGCGGCGCTTGCGGCAAAGTCTGCGGGGCCGGCATGCAGTGCAACCTCGGGAACTGCGAGATCCGCTGCGCCACCGGCATCACCAACTGCAAAGGCGCCTGCGTCGATCTGAAGTCGAACCTCAACAACTGCGGCGCCTGCGGGGTGGCGTGCACCGGCGGCGCGATCTGCTCGAACAGCAAATGCGTCTGCCCGGCCGGCTATTCGCGTTGCAATGGCGTCTGCATCGATCTCACGACCGACCACAACAACTGTGGGGCCTGCGGCACCAAATGCACGTCGGCGCAGTTCTGCAACCAGAGCGCCTGCGCGGCGGTGTGCGCGACGATGCCGGTGCCGCTGCGGCTGTGCGGCGGGTCCTGCTTCGACGTCACCAGCAACGACAAGAACTGCGGCGATTGCGGCGTCGCTTGCTCGGGCGGCACGACGTGCGTCGCGGGCGTTTGTACCTGCCCGAACGGCACGATCCCGTGCGGCAACCTGTGCACCGACGTGACGACCAACCAGAACTGCGGCGGCTGCGGCGTCGTCTGCGGCGCCGGGACTGTCTGCTCGCCCGGAGCGACGCCAGACAAGATGAGTCAATGCGTGCCCAGCTGCAACGCCAACCTCACCCTGTGCGGCAACACCTGTGTCGACACCAACACCAGCCCCAGCAACTGCGGCGGCTGCGGCCTGACCTGTACGTCGGACCAGGTCTGCGGCAACGGCCAGTGCCAGTGCAAGGGGAACCTCACGCTGTGTGACAACACCTGCGTGAACACCGCCACGGATCGCACCAACTGCGGAGAGTGCGGGCACATCTGCACCCTCGGCTGTTTCAAAGGGGCCTGCCTCGTCGGTCTGAACACCGGCCAGTGATCCCGGCGCGGCGGCGCGGAGGTGGCTAGGCTAGACTGCGGGGCGTGACGGAGGTCGAGGCGGCCGTCGAGGAGGCCTATGCGCAGCACGCGTCGCGCATCCTGGCGGCGCTGGTGCGGCTGTTCGGGACGCGCAACCTGCCGCTGGCCGAGGACGTGCTGCAGGAAGCGTTCCGCAAGGCGCTCGGCGCCTGGCAGACGGAGGGCGTGCCCGAGAATCCGGCGGGCTGGATCATGGCGGCGGCCAAGAACCAGGCGGTCGACGCCATCCGGGGGCAGCGGACGGGGCAGCGCTTCTCCGAGGATCTCGCCTATCACCTGGACAGCGGGTGGACGCGCGCCTACACGGTCGAGAAGGAGTTCGCCGACTCGCGCATCAAGGACCACCAGCTGAGAATGATCTTCATGTGCACCAGCGCCGAGCTGCCGCCCGAGAACCGGCTGCCGCTGATCCTGCGCACGCTGTGCGGATTTTCCATCCCGGCGATCTGCCGGGCGCTGTTTCTGCCCGAGGCCACAGTGAAGAAGCGCTTGCTGCGCACCCGCGAGCGCCTGCAGGGGCACACCTTCGCCTTCCCGCCGGCGGCCGAGCTGCCGCACGCCATGGACACCGTTCACACGGTTATTTACCTTTTGTTCAACGAGGGCTTCGCCAGCTCCGACCAGGCGCCCGACGCCGCGCCCATCAAGCTGGAGCTGTGCCGGGAGGCCGTGCAGCTGGCGGGCTTCCTGGTCGACGAGCCGCGCGTGGTGAACGCCGACACGCTGGGCCTGCTGGCGCTGATGCAGCTGCACCTGGCGCGCGCGCCGGCGCGCTTGGACGCCGACGGGCGGCCGGTGCCGCTCGACCGCCAGGATCGCGCGCGCTGGGATCGGGTGGCGATCGCCGGCGCGGACGGCCTGCTGCGCCTGGCGGCCGGCGCGCCGCCCGGCGCCTCGGGGCGGTTCCTGATCGAGGCGCGCATCGCCCAGCAGCACTGCTTGGCCCCCGCGTTCGCGGCAACCGACTGGCCCGCGATCGTCGCTCTTTACGACCAGCTGGTGGCGGCGACCGAATCGCCCATCGCCGATCTCCACCGCGCGGTCGCCGTCGCGTACGCCGGCGATCCGCGGGGCGCCATCGCGCGCGTCGCGCAGCTGCGCGACAGCGGGATGCTGCGCGGATCGCACCTGCCGCTCGCCGTGCTGGCGCACCTGCACGCCTTGCTGGGCGAGGCGGAGCCGGCGCGGCGGTACGCCGAGGAGTCCACCCTCCTCGGCGGCACGCCGCACGAGCAGCGCTCGATGATCGACCAGATCGAGCGCCTGCTCGCCGACAGTCAGCGCTGATCGCGCTCGTTGACCTACATCGCCGCGACGGCGCGCACCTCGACCATGGCGGTGTCGCTGCGGAAGATCGGGCACTCGCGCGCGATCGCCACCGCCTGCTCGTAGCTCTCGGCCTTGACGATCGAATAGCCGCTCACCAGCTCCTTCAGCTCCGAGGCGGCGATGTCGGTGACGACGCCGTCCTTCTTGAGGCGCTTGCCGCCCGGTTCCAGCGGTGCGCCGCCCGTGACCAGCTGCCCTTTTTCGCCCAGCTTGCCCAGCCAGCCGGCCCACAGCCCCATCACCGCCGCCTTGTCGGTGGCCGATCTCGTCGCCCACTGCGGATCCATTCCCCTGTAAATGAAGATGAACTCTTTCATCGGACCTCTCCTTGCTTGCGGCCCGCCCGGAATTGGGCGTCTCGGCCTTTCGCAAGGGTGACGATCGGCGCCGCCGCGAAGGAGACACCGGCCTCGCAAAAAACCTACTGCGTTTGGGATTGCGATTTCTCGCCCGGCGGGGGCGCGATCGGCTGGCCGGACATGCCGCGCTGAACCGCCTGGCACGTCAGCGATGTCTGATCGACGATGTGAGTCAGAAGCTCGTGAATCGACGCCTTGGCGGTCGACTGCTGGACGTCCAGCCAGGTATCCAGCGCCTGCAGGCGCTCCACGGCGCCAGCGTCGGCGCGCGCCTCGGAGGCGGGCCAGATCCGCTGGGCCATCGCCAGCGCCGAGCGCAGGCAATAGCGCAGCGAGCGCGGGAAGCGGTTCTCGAAGATGAGGAACGACACCACGGCGGCGCGCGAGACGCGCCCCTGGTGCTGGCGCATGAAGGCGTCGAACCCCGAGCAGGCCCGCAGCAAGGACAGCCACAGCGCCGTCTGCACGATCTGGTGCTCGTCCTGGTGGTCGAGCCCGGCCGGGGTGCCGCCCATCATGTGGTGGTGCATGTCCAGGATGCGCGCCGTCTGCCCCAGGCGTTCCAGCAGCACGCCCAGCCACAGGAAGTCCATCGCCGAGTCGTGCAGCATCGTGCTGCGCACTAGCCCCAGGCACAGCTGCGTCGCCTTGCGGACGTTGCGGTAAAGGCCGTCGCGATCCTGCTTGTACTGCGTGCCCGCCTCCTCGCCGACGAACCACAGGAACAGCTCGTTGGTGGCCTGCCAGATGTCGCCGCTCAGCACCTCGCGGATCGACCGCGCCCCTTCGCGGGCGGCGCGCACGCTGTTCTTGACCGACACCGGGTTCTCGACGGCCCAGGTCATGTACTGCTGCACCACCTCGCCGTGGCCGGCGGCGTCGGCGCCGAAGCGGTGCTCGAAATCCAGGTACTGCCCCGACACCGTCACCAGCGGCCGCCAGCACTGCAGTGCCGACAGATCGCCGTCGAAGGCCAGCGCGCGCGTGACCTGCAGGAGGCGCGCGGTGCTCTCCGCGCGGTCGAGGTAGCGCCCAACCCAGAAGCAGTGGTCGGCCACGCGCGAGATCACGAGGCCTCTGCCTGGCTAGCCTCGACCCAGGTGTCCTTGGATCCGCCGCCTTGACTGGAATTGACGACGTACGAACCCGCTCGCAGCGCCACGCGCGTCAGCCCCCCAGGAAGGACCCACGACCCGGTGCGACTGGTTAAGATGAACGGGCGCAAGTCGACCCGGCGCGGTTCGATGACCCGGCGATCGGCGATCCACGTCGGGCACGTCGACAGCTCGATGCGCGGCTGGGCGATGTACCGGCGCGGATCGGCGAGGATGCGCTGGCGGAAGTCGTCGCGCTCGGCGGCGGTCGACTGCGGGCCCATCAACATGCCGTAGCCGCCCGCCTCGTCCACGGCCTTGACCACCAGCTGCCCGAGGTGCTCGAGCACGTACTGTCGATCCTCGCGCTTGGCGCAGACGTAGGTCGCGACCTGCTTCAGGATCGGCTCCTCGGCGAGATAGAAGCGGATCAGGTCGGGGACGAAGGCGTAGATCGCCTTGTCGTCGGCGACGCCGTTGCCGGGGGCGTTGGCCAGCGCTACCTTGCCGGCGGCGTAGGCGCGCATCAGGCCCGGCACGCCGAGAAGGCTGTCCGGGCGGAAGAACTCCGGGTCCAGGTAGGAGTCGTCGGTGCGGCGATAGATGACGCTGACCCGGCGCGGGCCCTTGGTGGTTCGCACGAAGACCTCGTCGTCCTGCACGAAGAGATCCGTCGCCTCCACCAATTCGAGGCCCATCGAGCGGGCGAGGAAGCTGTGCTCGAAATAGGCGGAGTTGAGCGGGCCGGGCGTGAGCACGACGACCGTGGCGTCCTCCGGATCCGTCGGCGAGACCGAGCGCAGCGTCTCGGCCAGGCGCAGCGGGTAGTCGTCCACGCGGCGCACGCCGATGTGCTCCATGGCGTACTGGAAGACACGCCGCGTGACCATCCGGTTCTCCAGCACGTACGACACGCCCGACGGCGTGCGCAGGTTGTCCTCGAGCACCCGCATGCTCCCGTCGGGGTCGCGGATGAGATCGATCCCCGCGATGTGGATGCGCACGCCGCCCGGCGGGCGCAGGCCGCGGATCTTCGCCAGGTAGTTCGTCGAGCGCTGCACCAGCTCGCCGGGGATGACGTTCTCCTTCATCGCCCGCTGCGCGCCGTAGACGTCGTCCAGGAACATCTCCAGCGCGCGCAGCCGCTGGGTCAGGCCCCGCTCGATGGTGACCCACTCGGCGGCGCCGATCACGCGCGGGACCAGGCAGACCGGGAAGACCTTCTCGGCGCCGCGGTCGTCCGAGTAGACGGAGAACGTCACCCCTTGCTGCGACAGCGCCAGCTCGGCGAGGGCCTGGCAGCGCGCGAACGCGTCCGGGCTCAGGCCCTCGAGCAGGCTGGCGGCGATCGCGCCGTGCTCGCGCGGGCGGCCATCGGCGTCGACGAGCTCGTCGTAGGTTCCATCGGGTGGCCGATACCCGTCGAGGAGCAGCGAGCGCTGCTGATCGGGCAACACGCCACGAATCTACGGAAAAAGCCGACAGCGGTCCACGCTGAACAGACGCTTTACGCAATCAAGACGACGCCGAAACGTCGCGTTTACGTGGTAGGCACGGGTGCGCGCTCGTGTTCGCGTCGGCGGAGACGGCTTCGCCGGCGCAGCCCATCGCGGGGGGCGTGGGACCCTTCGAGGGTCCCACACTCAGTGCTGCGTTCGGGCGCCGGTTAGACTAACGTAGCCGTCCAAGCCCCTGATGCACGGCCCCCCTTCGTCACCGCTGGCGGACGTTGTCGACGACGACCGCGGGCTTTCGCGTCAGTATGTCGCCTCGGCGCGCTCGTTCGACGAGATGGTCGACGCGGGCGGCGCCGTGCGGCCGCAGTGGGCGCGCTTCATCGATCGCCTGGAAGCGCTGGGGACGATCGAGCTGCGCGCGCGCTGGGAGCAAGCGCAGCAGCTGATCCACGACAACGGCGTCAGCTTCAACGTCTACGGCGACGCGCAGGGGATGGAGCGTCCGTGGCAGCTCTCGCCCATCCCGGTGGTGATCGCGCCCGACGAGTTCGCGACGGTGGCGGCGGGGCTGGCCCAGCGCGCGCACCTGCTGGATCGCCTGCTGGCCGACATCTACGGGCCGCAGCGCTGTTTGTCGGAGGGCTGGCTGCCGCCCGAGCTGGTGCTGGCGCACCCGGGATTTCTGCGCCCCTGTCACGGCGTGCATCCGCCGCAGGGGCGCTTCCTGCACTTTTACGCCGCCGATCTGCTGCGCGCGCCGTCGGGGCAGTTCCACGTCCTCACCGACCGCACGCAGGCGCCGTCGGGCGCGGGGTACGCGCTGGAGAACCGCATCGTCGTGGCGCGCGTCTTTCCCGATCTCTTCCGCGACTGCAACGTGCAGCGGCTGGCGCTGTTCTTTCGATCGATGCGCCAGATGCTGGCGGCGCTGGCGACCGAGCACCGCGAGAACCCGCGCATCGTTCTGCTGTCGCCGGGGCCGTACAACGCGACCTATTTCGAGCAGGCATTTCTAGCGCAGTACCTCGGGTACAACCTGGTCGACGGCGCCGATCTCACCGTGCGCGACGGGCGCGTCTTCTTGAAGACGCTGGGCGGCCTGCACCGGATCGACGTCATCCTGCGCCGCCTGAACGACGACTACTGCGATCCGCTGGAGCTGCGCGCCGACTCGACACTGGGGATCCCGGGGCTGGTGCAGGCGGTGCGCGACGGCAAGGTGGCGGTGGCGAACGCGCTCGGCTCGGGCATCCTGCAGATGCCGGCGCTGGTGCCGTTTCTGCCCGCGCTGTGCCGGGGCCTGCTCGGCGAGGAGCTGAAGCTGCCGTCGGTGCCGTCGTGGTGGTGCGGCGATCCGGCGCAGCTTTCCTACGTGCGCGACAACCTGCCGACGCTGGTGGTGAAGCAGGCGTACGCGACCGCGGGGCACTTCGGCCAGACCATCTTTGGCGAAGCGCTGACGGCGGGCGAGCGCGCGGCGCTGCTGTCCCGCATCGCCGCGGGGCCCGCGCGCTTCGTGGCCCAGGAGCGCATCCACCCGTCGACGACGCCGCTGATGGACGGGGATCGGCTGACGCCGCGGCAGATGATCCTGCGCAGCTTTCTGGTGGCGCGCACGGGCGGCGGATACGACGTCATGCCCGGCGGCCTGAGCCTGATCGCGGGCGGCCCGGACGAGCGCGAGATCTCCATGCAGGCCGGCGCCGGCAGCAAGGACACCTGGGTGGTCAGCGAGCGCCCGGTCAGCACGTTCAGCCTGCTGCCGCCGTCCAGCCAGCCGATCGCGCTGTCGCGCGGGGGCGGCGATCTGCCGAGCCGCGTGGCCGACAACCTGTTCTGGCTTGGGCGCTATGCCGAGCGCGCCGAGGCGATCGCGCGCCTGGCCCGCACCATCTGCCTGCGCGTGTCGGAGCAGACCGATCCGCGCCTGATCGATGGGTCGGAGCTGACGCCGCTCTTGACCGCGCTTTACATGCAAACCCACGCCACGCTGCACGCGCCGCCGGTGGCGCCGGCCACGCCGGCCGAGGATCGGCTGATCGACGCCATCTTCGACAGCCAGCACGCCGCGACCCTGCGGGCGACGATCCGGTCGACGCACCGGGTGGCGGGCGTCATCCGCGATCGCATCTCCGCCGACACCTGGCGCGTGCTGACGGCGCTGGATCAGGAGATCCGCGAGGTCGACATCGGCGTCGGCAGCTATCACGTGGCGGCGCTGGCGCGCCTGCTCGATCGCGTCGTCATGAACCTGGCGGCGCTGTCGGGCATGGTCATGGAGAGCATGACGCGCGGGCAGGCCTGGCGATTTCTGGACATGGGCCGGCGGCTGGAGCGCGCGATCAACGTCGTGTTCCTGCTGCGCGCGTCGCTGACCAGCACCATCGAGCGCGAGGGGCCGCTGCTGGAGGCGGTGCTGGAGGTCGCCGACAGCGGCATCACCTACCGGCGGCGGTATCTCGCCAGCCTGCAGGCGACGCCCGTCATCGATCTGCTGCTGGCCGACGAGACCAACCCGCGCTCGGTGGCGTATCAGCTGGCCGCGCTGTCGGGGCACATGGGCCAGCTGCCCGGACAGGCGCGCGGGCCGTCGCTGGCCGCCGCCGACGACCGGCTGGCGCTGGTGGGGATCGATCGCGTGCGCACCGCCGACATGGTCGAGCTGGGGATGACTGACGAGCAGGGGCGGCGGCCGCAGCTGGCCGCGCTGCTGGAGCAGCTGGGGCGCGATCTGCCCCGCCTGTCCGACGCGCTGTCGGCCAGCTACCTCAGCCACGCCGCCGTGTCGCGCCAGCTGGGTCGTCATCGGACGCTCCGTCCAGGCGAGGGAGGCGACGGGTGATCTACCGCGTCGTCCACGCCACCGAGTACCAGTACGCCGAGCCGGTCTCGACGTCGCACCACCAGCTGTGCCTGTCGCCGCGGCCGAGCGAGCGCCAGACCACCAGCGCCGAGGAGATCGCCATCGTCCCGGCGCCGGTGGTGCGGCGGCAGCGAACCGATTACTTCGGCAACCGCTGCACCAACATCGAGATGCAGGAGCCACACCGGGCGCTCAGCGTCGTGTCGCGCTTCGAGGTCGACGTGCACGCCGGCGGGCGCGTGCCGGAGTGGTCGCCGTCGCCCGCCTGGGAAGAGGCGCGCGAGGCCGTCAAGCGCCCGCGCACGCCGGAGCTGCTCGCCGCCTGCAGCTTTTCGTTCGAGTCGCCGCACGTCCAGATCCCCCGGCAGGCCGAGGCGTACGCGCGCCGGTCGTTCGGCGACGGCAGGCCGCTGCTGCAGGCGCTGCTGGATCTGACCGGACGGATCAACGCCGAGTTCAAGTACGACAACCGGGCCACGACGGTGTCGACGCCGGTGGCGCAGGTGTTCCAGCACCAGCGGGGCGTGTGCCAGGACTTTGCCCACCTGGCGATCGCCTGCCTGCGGGCGCTGGGCCTGGCGGCCCGCTACGTCAGCGGCTATCTGGTGACGACGCCTCCGCCCGGGCGACCGCGGCTGGTGGGGGCCGACGCCTCGCACGCCTGGCTGTCGGTGTTCTGCCCGGGGCTGGGGTGGATCGACGTCGATCCCACCAACAACGTCATGCCCGACGAACACCACATCACGGTCGCCTGGGGCCGCGACTTCGGCGACGTCACGCCGATGCGCGGGGTGATCCTGGGCGGCGGCGCGCACAGCGTGCGCGTCTCCGTCGACGTCTCGCCAGTGCCCTGACGGCGGAAGCGCGGCGGCGGGGAGCGGAGGAGCGGATCGATGACGGAGCTCAAGAAAGCCCTCGGCCCGCTGACGCTGTGGGGCCTGGGCGTCGGCTACGTCATCTCCGGCATGTACTTCGGCTGGAACCTGGGCCTGCCTCTCGGCGGCACGTGGGGGATGCTGGCGGCGACGATCATCGCCACGCTCCTGTACGTGACGTTCATCTTCAGCTACGCGGAGCTGGCCTGCGCCCTGCCGCGCGCCGGCGGCGCCTTCGACTTCGGCCTGCGCGCTCTCGGCCCGGTGGGCGGTCTTCTGCTGGGCGTGGCCCAGCTGGTGGAGTTCCTGTTCGCGCCGCCCGCCATCGCCGTCGCCATCGGCGCCTACTTCAACCTCTTCTTCCCGACGCTGCCGCCGAGCGCCATCGCCATCGTCGCTTACGTTCTTTTTACGGGGCTCAACATCTGGGGCGTCCGCCAGGCGGCGGCCTTCGAGCTGTTCGTCACCGTCGCCGCCGTCGGCGAGCTCTTGCTGTTCGTCGGCCTCACCGCGCCCCACTTTCAGCTGGCGCGCTTCAACGAGAACGCGCTGCCGAACGGCTGGGGCGGCGTCTTTCCGTGTCTGCCGTTCGCGGTCTGGTTGTACCTGGGCATCGAATGCCTCGCCAACGCCGCCGAGGAGGCGCGCAATCCCCAGCGCGACATCTCGCGTGGGTTCGGCTCGGCGATGGCGACGCTGGTGGTGCTGGCGCTGGCGGTCTTCGGCAGCAGCATCGGCGTCGCCGGCTGGACGGCCATCGTCTATCCGACGCCGGGCGCCGCCCCGTCGGACAGCCCGCTGCCGCTGGCGATGGCGCGCGTCGTGGGCAGCAGCGGCGCCCTCTATCATCTGTTGATCACCGTCGGACTGTTCGGCCTGGTGGCGTCGTTCCACGGCATCGTGCTGGCGGCCGGGCGGGCGGCGCTGGAGATGGGGCGCACCGGATACGCGCCTCGCTTTCTCGGGCGGGTGAACCCGCGCACCGGAACGCCGGCGGCCGCGCTGTGCGCGAACGCCGTCGTCGGCGTGGCGGCGATCCTTTCCAGCCACACGACGGAGTTGATCGTGCTGTCGGGCTTCGGCGCGCTGACGCTGTACGCGCTGTCGATGGTGGCGCTGTTCGTGCTGCGCCGGCGCGAGCCCGCGCTGCCGCGCCCGTTCCGGGCCGTTGCCTATCCCTGGTTCCCGGGCGCGGCCCTGGCGCTGTCGCTGGTCGCGTTCGGCGCGATGATCTGGACCAACCGCGGCGTGGCGCTGGCCTACGCGGCGATCTTGATTCTGGCGGGCGCGTACTGGCGCCTGGCCCGGCCACGCCGCCAGAAGCCGGCCGGCGATTCCTGATATCATCGCGCCCATTCGCGGAACGGGCGCCCGGCGTCGATCCTGATCGCGCCCGCTGCCCTGCCGCCAAGAGGAGGCACCCATGTTCGCGCTGCGTCGCCTGGCCCTGGCCGCGTCCGTTTCGTCGCTGGCGATCGCGTGCTCCGCCTCGTCGGAGAATTCACCCGCGGACGGCGGCGGCGGCCGCGGCTCGGGTGGCGCGGTGGCCACCGGCGGCGGCGGCGTCAGTCCCGGCGGGACCGGCGGCGTCTCGAGCTCGAGCTCGGGGTCGGGCGGCGAGACGGCGGCGGGCAGCGGCGGCGCGATGGCGCCCGCCGACGCGGGCGGCGGCGGCGCCCCCGGCGGCGACGGTGGTCCCGCGACTGGCGACGGCGGCGGCCTGGCGCCCGCCAACCCCAGCGCGGGCTGCGGCACGCCCGCCGGCCAGGCGCTGGCGATGTACGTGCCGAAGACCATCATGTCGGGCGGCATGGCGCGCAGCTATCGCCTGTACCTGCCCGACGGCTACGAACCGACGCGCGCCTACCCGACGATCATCCTGGCCCACGGCTGCGGCGGCAACGGCGGCCTGCCCTTCCCCATCGAGACGGCCTCGAAGAACGAGGCGATCGTCGTCGCGCTGAAATCCGTCGGCGGCTGCTTCGTCTACTCGCCCACCGGCATGGACGTGACGTACTTCGACGACGTGCTGGCCGAGGTGTCGGCCAATCACTGCGTCGACAAGGCGCGCGTCTTCATGGCCGGGTTCAGCAGCGGATCGTGGCTGACACACACCATCGGCTGCGTGCGCGCCGGCGTCGTGCGCGCGCAGGGCAACGCCTCTGGAAACCAGGTCGCCCTCCCCGCGTGCAAGGGGCCCATCGCCGCGCTGTTCGCCCACGACGTCAACGACAACATGAACTCGTTCGCCGGCGCCGCCGTCGCGCGCGACCGCATCCTGAAGAGCAACGGCTGCGGCACGCAGACCCAGCCTTACGACTGGGACGGCGATCCGGCCACGCCGTCGACGTGCGTGAGCTACCAGGGCTGCATGGCCGGCTATCCCGTCGTCTGGTGCCCGACCATGGCCCCGCCCGGCAAGCCGACGCACAACAACCAGGTTCCGATCACCACCGTCGGACTCTGGCGCTTCTGGAAGCAGTTCTAAAGCTGGAGCTGAACACATGCCGACTCTGCTGATCCGCCTCACGATCCTCGCCTCGTTGTTCTGGACATCGGCCAGCGCGCGCGCCGCCGAGGTGATGGCGCCCCGGTTCGAAGTGGATCTGATGTGGCCGAAGCCGCTGCCGAATCACTGGATCATCGGGAGCGTGGCCGGCGTGTCCGTCGACGCCCACGATCACATCTGGATTGTCCACCGCCCGAACTCCCTGGAGCCGGCGGAGATCCGAGCGACCTTGAACCCGCCCGCCGCCGAGTGCTGCGTTCCCGCTCCGCCGGTACTGGAGTTCAACGAAGCGGGCGATCTGGTCGGCCACTGGGGCGGGCCCGGGCCAGGTTACGACTGGCCGACGTCGATGCACGGCATCCACGTCGACTACAGGGGCAACGTCTGGCTGGGTGGAAACGGCCGAGAGGTGCTGCCCGACGGCACGAAGGGCGGCGCACGCGACAAGATGGTCCTGAAGTTCACGCACGACGGGAAGTTCCTGATGCAGATCGGGAAGCTGGGACCGAACAAGGGCAGCAACGACGTCGAGAGTCTGGCCATGCCCGCCAAGATGATCGTCGACCGAACGACAGACGAGCTGTTCGTCGCCGATGGCTACGGAAACCGGCGCGTGATTGTCTTCGACGCCAGCAACGGTTCATACAAGCGACACTGGGGCGCTTACGGCCACAAGCCCGATGACACCGATCTCGGCCCCTATCGGCCCGGCGAGCGTGCCCCGCAGCAATTCCGCACGCCCGTCCACTGTGTCGCCCTGGCGAACGACGGCTTGCTGTACGTCTGCGACCGGAACAACGATCGGGTTCAGGTGTTCAAGAAGGACGGCACGTTCGTGAAGGAGGCTTTCTTCGCGCCCAACACCATGGGCGACGGGTCGGTGCTGGATCTCGCGTTCTCGAACGATCCGCAGCAGAGGTATCTCTACGGCTCCGACGCGTCGAACATGAAGGTGTACATCATCGAACGCAGCACCCTGAAGGTCCTCACGACCTTCGGCGCCGGGGGACGGCAGCCGGGGCAATTCTATGCGCCCCACATGATCGCCACGGATTCGAAGGGAAACCTCTTCACCGGCGAGACCTATCGTGGTCAGCGCGTGCAGAAGTTCCTCTTCAAGGGACTGGCCCCGGTCAAGACGATGGACCAAGGCGTGCTGTGGCCGAAGGCCGGCAAGAAATAGCGCTGTCGTTGTCGCCCTGACCGGGCGGGCTATCGTCGCCGGCGGCGGGTGAGCAGAACGGCGAGCAGGGCCAGGCAGGCGATCGGCGCCGCATCGCGGGTCGCCGCCGGCTGCAGCGCGCACTGGCAGCCGCCGCCGGCCAGATTGTAGACGCGCGTGCCGATCCCGGCGTCGCCGATCAGGGAGTCGGCCTGACCGTCGCGGCGCTGGCCGCTGCCGTCGGCGCTGGCGCCGTCGGCGCGGACGTCGCCACCGCCGCCGCCTTCGGGCGCCAGGGCGCCGTCGCGACCATCGCTGGCGCTGCCGCCGCCGTCGCCGGTCATCGCGGCGGCGTCTCGGCCGTCGGCGCCACCGGCGTCGCCGGCGCGCGCGTCGCCCGTCGCGTCGCCGCCGCCGGCACTCGCGCCGTCGCTGGTGTCGGCGCCACCGCTGAGGTCGCTGCCCCCACCGTCGGCCGCGTCACCCGTGCCGCCGTCGGAGGGCGGCCGGCACTGGCCGGCGACGGCGCCGGGAGACGTGCAGGCGAGGCCCATGGGGCAGCCGTTGCCGCCGCTGCCGCGGCAACCGATGGTGCACTTGTGCGTCGCCCCGTCGCAGATGCGGCCGCTGGCGGCGCCGCCGCAGTCGCCGTCGACAGCGCAGCCGCAGGTGCCGGCGTCCAGGCACTTGCCGCCGTTGCCGGTCGGAAGGCAAGCCGTGCTGTTCGCCGGCGTGCACTCGACGCAGACGTGCGCGGTCGTCGAGCAGACCAGCGGCAGGGCGCAGGCGGCGTCGCTCAGGCACTGCACGCACTGGTGCGGCGTCACGCTGGTGTCGCAGGCCGTGGTGGGCAAGACGCAGTCGCCGTTGATGGCGCAGCCGCCGGTGGGGCTGCACGCGCCGACGCCGCCGCTGGTGTCGCTGCAGGTCTGGCCCGCGGGGCAGCCGTTGCGGCCGGGGGCGGCGCTGCAACCAGGCACGCAGATGCCGGCGGCGCCGTTGCAAACCAAGCCCGACGTCTTGTTGCCGCAGTCGCCGTCGCCGGCCAGGTTCGAGCAGCCGCAGATCCCGAGATCGGTCAGGCAGCGCGGCTTGGCGCCACCGCACAGATCGGCGTGCGCGGCCGTGCACTGGGTGCAAGCGCCGGCCAGCGCGCCGGTCGTCTGGCAGTAGGGGCGCGCCGGATCGGCGCAGCTGGGCGCGCCGTCCGCCGTGCAGGGAATGCAGGTGTGGGTCGCCGCCGAGCAGAACGGCGTCGGCCCCGAACAGTCGCTGCTGGTCACGCAGCCGACGCACACGCCGCCGCCCGCGACATCGCACAGCGGCCGCGCCGCCGGGCAGGCGCTCTTGTTCGTCGCCGAGCACTGGCCGCACGCGCCGCTGGGCAGGCAGGCCGGCGCGACGCCGCCGCACTCGCCGTCGCCGCCGCACCCGCGGCAGGTCTTCGCGCCGCCGTCGCAGATCGGCTTGATGCCGCCGCAATCGGCCGCAGCCAGGCAGCCGACACAGTGATCGCTGGCGGTGTCGCACAGCGCCTTGGCCCCGCCGCAGGCGCCGATGTTGCCGGCGCTGCACTCGTGACAGGCGCCGCTGGGCACGCAGACCGGCGTCGCCGACGGACAGTCGCCGGCGGCGGCGCAAGGCCGGCACGCGCGCGCGGTGGCGTCGCAGATCGGTTTGTCGCCGGCGCAGTCGGCGCCGCCGAGGCAGCCGACGCACACGACCTGGGTGGCATCACACAGCGGCGTCGCGCCCGCGCAGGCGCTGTGGTTCGTGGCCGAGCAGACGCCGCACGCGCCGCTGGCCTGGCAGGCGGGCGTCGCGCCACCGCAGTCGCCGTCGCCGCCGCAGCCCCGACAGACGTTCATGGACAGGTTGCACACCGGCCGGGTGCCGCCGCAGGTCGTGCCGTCGACGCAGGCGACGCAGGTCCCGGACATCACCTCGCACACCGGCGCGCCGGCGCCGCAGGCCATGCTGTTGCCGGCCGAG
>DATKEU010000502.1:0-15250 GCA_035544495.1 Polyangia bacterium
GGTTGCACGCGCAGGGCCGCCGGCCGCGGGCCGCCCCCGCTTGCCGAGACCTGCGCGCCAGCGCCCCCAGCGCGCAGGTCGATCGAGCGCGGCTCGCCCGGACGCGCGTCGGCCGGCGCCGACAGCAGGCGCAGGTGCCCATCGCCGCTCGACGCGGAGACCAGCAACCAGCGCCCGTCGGGTGACATGTCGACCTTGCCCATCACGCCGCTGCCGGTGGCGGCGGGCGTGGCGATCTCCTGCGCGCCCACGCGAAACACCGCCGCCGCCTGCTGCGCGTCGCCGCGCCGGCGCGCCGACACGAACACCGTGGCCCGCTCCGGCGGCAAGCGGATCGCCGAACCGCTGGCCAGCGGCAGCGCCCGCCCGGCGCTGAGCGCGGTGGGATCGACGGCCTCGTCGATCACCAGCGATCGCGCCAGCGGCAGCGACACCTTGCCCGGCTCGTCGTCGACGATGCGCACGGCGAACAGGCGTGTCGGCTGCGGCCCGGTGGCGCGGCTGTCGGCAGTGTCGCCACCCAGCGCCCACAGTGATTGCCCGTCGGGCGCGAACGCCACGTCGATCAGGATCGGCGCGCGTACCTCGGGCGCCAGCACCGCCTTGCCCAGCACCGGCGCGCGCCCGCTGGCGATGGCCAGCAGCATCAGCTGATTGCTGCGCCTCGTGGCCAACCCCAGGCGCGTGCCGTCTGGCGAAAGATCAGCCGCCACCACGCCCGCCTCGCGCGCTTCGTCGGCCAGCGCGCGTGGGGTCCCGCGCACCGGACGCAGGGGATAGCTGGTGTCGACGACCACGAGGTCGGCCGCGCGCACCACCACCAGCACGGCCGCTTGCGCCGCCGACAAGAGCGCGATCACCGGCTCGGGTCCCAGATCCAGCGTGCCGACGACGCGCGGACCGCCCGCCGCGGGGATCTCGACGACGCTGATGACCGAACGCACGGCCTCGGAGACGTACGCGGCGCGCCCATCGGCCGACAGCGCCAGAAAGCGACCACCGTCGACCGCGGTCGCTCCCGCCGCCACCGGGCCGTCGCGCGCGACATCCGCCCAGGCGACACCGCCACCGGCCGGCGCGATCACGGCTGCGTACCGGCGGATCGCGATCTCTTTCTCGCCGCTGCCACCCTCGGTGGCCACCACCACCGGTACGGGCCCCACCGGCGTCCCGATCGGCACGCGCACCAGCGCGCCACCATCGCGCGTTCGCCCGAGCACGGCGGCCGGACGCCCGCCAATCCGGACGGTGGGCTGACGGCCGAAGCTCTTGCCCCGCACCCACAGCGTCTCGCCGACGGTGACGACGCCGTCGCTGCCGTCCAGCCGCAGCTGTCCGCGTAGCGGGACATCACCGCCGCCCAGATCCGTCACCTCGGTGATCGACGGCGTGCCCGACGCCTGCGCGAAATCGCGCGGATCCTCGACCATCTGGTGCAGCGGCCCTGCGCAGCCGGTCAGGATGACCATCGCTGCCAGGACCGCGCGCCTCACAGTGGGCCTTCGGTGATGCGGAAGCCGACCAGGTTGTTCGGGATCATCGGCAACTCGTCGTACTTGGCGACGACGTTGTTCGACGCGTCCAGGAACTGCGCCTTCGAGAGCACCACCATCTGCACCGCGCCCTGGGGCGGCGCGCAAGAGCCGATGTAGCCGACGATCTTGGCGCCGGTGTCGAACTCGAACGTCACGCGGTGACTGACCATATCGCGGAGCTTCTTGTAGTCGGGCATGGGCGCGGAAGATATCACAAGCGACCCGGTCCTCAGCGACCGCCGCCCGCGCCGTGCTGTTGTGTCGCGCGGCAACGATCTGTTGCCCAGCAAGCAACAGCAGGTGGTGCTGGCCGCGTGATTAAACCCGCGACCAGACTCGTATTCATGTCTAAAATTAGTTGGCCTCCTTACTGCTTCTCACGGACACAAAGGCGGTCCGTTAATGAAGCGACTCGCGGTCCTCGCCCTCTTGGGCGCCGTGTACCCACTGTTCGGATGCAGCGACCTCAACACCGGCGGTGACCCGCAGGAGCAGGGCGCGGCCACGGCGTCCAACAACGGCCTGACGAACCTGAATGGCTTGAGCTCGTACAACGGCCTCAGCTCTTATAACGGTCTCAGTGTCTACAACGGGCTCAGCTCGTACAACGGGCTCAGCTCGTACAACGGATTCATGGCGTCGATGAGTGGCCGCCAGCTGATCTCGTACGTGGTCAGGTGCGCGTTGCCGGCGACCAGCAAGATCACCAAGCAAGATCAGAACAACGTCTGGTACACGTTCAACGGCGAGATTGGCCTTGCCCCAAGCTGGGAGACCGGCGCTTGTGACCAGGACTGCCAGGAAGGCGTCTCCGCCTGCCTGATGGCCCACATCAACACGGCGGGCGTGCACATCCCGCTGTGGCTGGATTCGCCGGCCAAGGCGATCGGGTTCGGACAGAGTCACGACTATCCCTATCAAGAGGGGACGTACTTCGGAAACCTGTTCGTCAACAACCCGAGCACCGGCGTGCCCGACGCGTTCTATTGCGATGGCCCGGGCTTCGCGACGTCGACGGTTCCGGGGCGGCTGGGTGCTTATCAGTCGACCGCCTTTTACACGAACCCCTTCGGCACCAACGCGCTCTGCGCCGGCAACTGCGTGGCGGCTCCGGCACCGTATGCGAATGACGGCTTCGCCTCCTGCAAGGGATACAAAACGCCAATCACGGTCTGGCGCCAGCCGGCGCCGTCGTTCAACGCGCCGCCAGCCTGGTCAGCGGGCGTGACCTACCCGGTGGGCGCCCGTGTCTCGTTCAAGGGCGCCGCGTACGAGTGCATCCTGGCGCACACGGCCCTCGACAACTGGACGCCCGACGCCGTCCCCGCGCTGTGGAAGGCCGCCACCGGCTCGGCGCCGCCGATGTACGTGAAGATCTGCGCGCAGAACAGCGGCCGCTGCCTGGACGCCGACACCCAGCAGACTGGCAACGGCGCCCGCGTGCAGCAGTGGGGTTATTCGGGCGGCGACAACCAGAAGTGGCAGATCGCCAGCCTGGGCGACAACTACTTCAAGATCTGCGCGAAGAACAGCGGCCGCTGCCTGGATCTCGACCACGGCAGCCAGGCCGACGGCGCCAAGGTGCAGATGTGGGACTTCACCAATACCGACAACCAGCACTGGGCGGTCAGCCCCGTCGGCGCCTCGGATTCTGGCGATCAGCTGGGCGCGTGGTCGCCCAGCGGCGATTACTACCTGGGCGCGCGCGTGACGTACAACGGGTCGACTTACCAGTGCATCACGGCCCATCACGCGAATGCGACCTGGACCCCCAACGTCAGCCCGTCGCTGTGGCAGCCGGCCAGCCCGGCGGCTCCGCTCTACAGCATCGTCGCCAAGCTGGGCGCCAAGTCGATCGACGTCACCGGTAGCAGCCTCGCCGACGGCGCGGCGATCGAGCAGATGACCTACGTCGGCCAATCGGAGCAGATCTGGACGATCACCCCGGTGTGGTGAGCCCATCGGGCTGCCGACCTGCCATTCGTCTTCCTTCTGAATCTGGTGCAGCGTGAGCTGACGCTTCCGGCGCCGACGGGAACGTCGCGCCCCCGCTTCGGCCCGCCTCGCTTTCGGGGCTTCGCGCCGTCTCATCGACGTCGCGCGTGAGCGCCGAAGATCCCACGAGGCCAGCGGCATCAGGCGGCGGCCGTACATCTCGCCTCGCGCGGCAACGATGTGTTGCTCGGCAGGCATCGGCAAGTCACCTGAATACACGGCTAACCGCGCGAAACACAACTAATCGAATAAATTTTTTCGTTGGCTTGCTTACTGCTTATGAAGACGCCAAAAGGGCGGTCATCAATGCAACGACTTTCGATCCTGGCCATGTTCAGCGCGGTGTGTCCCTTGTTCGCCTGCAGCGACGTTCCTTCCAGTGGCGCGTCCGAGGAAGACGGTGCGGCCACTGCCTCCCAGAACGGCCTCACTGATTTGAATGGTCTCTCATCGTACAACGGGCTGTCGTCCTACAACGGGCTCAGCGTCTACAACGGCCTCAGCTCCTACAACGGCCTCAGCTCCTATAACGGCTTCATGGGGTCGATGGGCGGACGGCAAGTGATCTCGTACCTGGTCAAGTGCGCGCTGCCGGCGGGGCACCAGATCACCAAACAGGATCAGAACAACGCCTGGTACACGTTCAAGGGCGCGATCGGCCTTGCCCCGGGATGGGAGACGGGCGCCTGCGACCAGAACTGCCAGGAGGGGATCTCCGCCTGCCTCATGGCTCATATCAACACCGCCGGCGTGCACATCCCGCTGTGGTTGGATTCGCCGGCGACGGCGATCGGTTTTGGGCGGAGCAGCGATTACCCGTACCAAGAGGGGACGTACTTCGGAAATCTGTTCGTCAATGACCCGGCCACCGGCAAGCCCGACGCCTACTACTGCAACGGCCCGGGCTTCGCGACGTCGACCGTTCCTGGCCGCATCGGTGCCTACCAGTCGACCACGGTGTACAGCAATCCGTTCGGCACCAACGCCATGTGCGGCAGCAACTGCGTGGCGGCTCCGTCGCCATACGCGGGCGACGGATTCAACTCCTGCAAGGGTTTCAAAACGCCAATCACCGTCTGGCGACAGCCGGCGCCGGCGTTCAACGCCCCGCCCGCCTGGTCGTCGACCGCGACCTACGCGCTGGGCGCGCTGGTGACCTACAAGGGCGTGATCTACCAGGCGATCCAGGCCCACACGGCCAACTCCTACTGGGCGCCCGACGTCAGCCCCGCGCTGTGGAAGGTCGTCACCGGCCCGTCGACGGTCTACGTGAAGATCTGCGCCCAGCACAGCGGCCGTTGCCTCGACGCCGACAAGAACCAGCTCACCAACGGCGCCCACGTGCAGCAGATGGGTTACTCGGGCGGCGACAACCAGAAGTGGCAGATCGTCAGCCTGGGCGACAACTACTTCAAGATCTGCACGAAGTACAGCGGCCGCTGCCTGGACCTGGTCAACGGCAACCAGGCGGACGGAGCCCCGGTGCAAATGTGGGACTTCACCGGCACTGACGACCAGCGCTGGGCGGTCAGCCCCGTCGGCTCGTCGGGCACCGGCGATCTGCTGGGCCCCTGGTCGGCCACCGGTGACTATTACGTGGGCTCGCGCGTGACCTACGGTGGCACGACCTACGAGTGCCTCCAGGCCCACCACGCCAACTCGTACTGGGCACCGAACGTCAGCCCCGCGCTGTGGAAGGTCGCCAGCGCGCCGACCCCGATGTACAGCATCGTCGCCAAGCTGGGCGCCAGAGCAATTGACGTGACGAACGCCAGCCTCAGCGACGGCGCCCCGATCCAGCTCCTGACGTACCTGGGCCAGTCCGAGCAGATCTGGACGATCACCCAGGTGCCGTGAGCCTAGGGATGCCCCGGGGGCAGCTGATGCGGGTTTCCGCCCATCGGCCCGCCCAGCATCGGGGCCCCGCCACCCGTCGAACCACCGACCAGCGATTCGTCTTCCTTCTGGATCTGGTTCAGCGAGAGCTTGACGCCGCGGGCGCCCACCGGGACCTTCGGCAAAAGGGCGATGACGTCGCCCTTGCGGCGGGTCATCGGATCGGCGTCCTTGTCGACACGGGCAGAGAGCACGAGGTCGCCCTCGAAATTCCCGTTCTGGAACATCATGTCTTGCTGGCTGAGCGAAAACGGGATGGGGAATTTGTCGGCGCTGAACTTCTTCACCGCGACCAGCGAGCCGCGCGCGGTCGGGTTGTCCGAGACACGGCGGGCGACCAGGAAGACCACGTCTCCGGGGCTGACCGCTGATTTCATCGCCGGCGCGAGGACGATCTCGCCGCTGATCGTGGCCTTGGGATCGGGCGCCGCCGCGGGCGCCGGCGCCTCGGCGGGCGGCGCCGAGGGCGGGGCGGCGGGCGGCATCGCCGGGGCGACGGGCGGGGCTGGCGGCAACGAGCCCGGCGCCGCCGGCGGCATGCCGGACGCCTTCTGCAGGTCGTCGTTCTTGTTGCATCCGCCGATGCCGGCACCGAGCCCGAGCCCGATCAGAGCGGCGGCGGCCACACCCCGTTTCGACATGCCCGGACCATAACATACGCGTTCGCGCCGCCGTCACGCCGTCGGCTATCATCGCGACGATGTCCGGACCGATCACCGCCGCGCTCAGCGTTCGAACCATCGTCGCGCCGGGGATCGCGGATCTTCGTTTCGACATGCGGGCGCCGCCCGCCCTCGAATTTCGCGGCGGCCAGTTCGTCTCGCTCTCCGTCGACCCATCGCTGCCCCGGCGCAGTTATTCCATCGCCTCGCAGAGCGATCGCCCGGAGTCGATCCGCATCATCCTGCGCTTGATCGAAGGCGGTCCGGCGTCGGAGTACCTGATGGCGCTGCCGCTGGGCGGCGTCGTTCCCATGACTGGACCGCACGGCTTCTTCACGCTGGATGCGCAGCACGCGGGCGACATCGTCTTCGCGGCCACCGGAACCGGCGTCGCCGCCGTCATGCCCATGCTGGGCGAGCTCGCGCGCGAAACCCCCAGCGGGCGGCGCCTGCTGGCCTGGGGCGTGCGCCGGCAGGAGGACGTCTTCGACCTGGACGAGATCACCGATCTCTGCCGGAGATCCGGCACCACGCTGGATCTGCACCTCAGCCAGCCACCACCCGGATGGACCGGCTCGCGCGGGCGGATCACGCCAACCGTGCTGGACCTCTTCCCCAGCCTTCAAGCGCCGATTTTCTACCTGGTCGGCAACGGCGCCATGATCGACGAGCTCAAGCAAGCGCTGGTCGCCCGCGGGGTGAACCGCAAGAAGCAGATCCGGACCGAGGCTTTTTTCGATTGACGCCGCATGGAATTCGACCGGCGCGCGATCGTCGCCCAGAGGCGCCCAGGCACGGTACAATTTCGCGGTTATGAGGATGGTGGCGGTCATCCTGCTGGTCGCCGGTCCCAGCCTGCTGGCCTGCGACGGAACCGACGAGCCGGCTTTTTCCCTGACGGCGTTTTCGCCCGGGCGCGCCTATACCGATCACCTGGTGCCGGCCGTGCTGCGCGGCGGCCCCTTTCGCCCGTCTTTCTCCGTCGACACGTCGTCGGGATCGGCCAGCAGCGACGTGCGCGCCTTCGCGGCCGCGTTGCTGCCGGCGGCGCTTCCCTCCGCCTTCGATTCGACGCTGGAACCGATCGCGCTTCAGATCACGGGCCTGCTGGATCCGGGCACCCTCATGATCGACGTGCCGCCGGCCGTGGCGAAAGGCCTCTACGACGTCGAGCTGCGCGATCCGCGCGGTCGCGTCTCGCTGCTGGCGAACGGCTTCCAGTCGCTGGGGCCCGACATCGATCCGCCCGACGTGACGCTGAGCGCGCCCCAGAGCGGCAGCTTCGTGATCGTCGGCGAGCCCGTCCAGGTGATCGTCAGCGCCAATGATGGCGACGGCCAGCTGACGTCGCTGGCCTGGACGCTGACGGCGCCCGACGGATCGACGCAAGCGCACACCTGCCCGCCGCCCGAGAACACCGCCCGCGCCACCTGCACCGACGGCGAATTCGTGGTTCCCGACGGCGACAACCTGGACGATGACCTGCTCATTCGCACCGTGGCGCAGGACTGGGCCGGCAACGTGGGCATGCGCGAGGACACCATCCACCGCGCCCGCCTGCCGGTCATCGACAGCGTGACGCCGACGGCGGGACCGGCGACCGGGATGACGCAGATCGTGGTCCAGGGGCAGGCGTTCACGCGCGCCACCCGGGTTCTGATCGACGGCGTGGCCATCACGCCGAACGGCGGGATCGTCGAGAGCGATCTCTCCGCGATCCGCGGCTTCACCATGGCCCACGACCCCGGCAGCTGGCCAGTGACGGTGCAGACCGGCGACGGAATCGCGATGGGACCGCTGTTCACCTTCGTGTCCGCGCCGGTGGTCAGGCGGGTCGACCCCGACCAGGGTCCGTCCGTGGGCGGCACGACGGTGACGATTGTCGGCAGCCACTTCGTGTGCCAGGGTCCGGGGACGGTGGGCACGCGATTCTCCGTCGGAGTCGGCGTCGTCCGCGTCGACGTGAACATCACGGACTGCGCCGGTCCCAGTCCGAACCGGGTGGTCGGGACCATGCCGCCCTATGCGGTGCCGCCCGACGGCACCGGGACCGTATCGATGTTCGCGACCGATCCGACGGCGGGCGAGTCCGAGCTGCCCGACGCCTTCACGTACAACTCGCTGCCGCCGCCCGATCCGGCCGCCGCGCGCTGATCCCCCACCACACCGATGAAATTGCTTTCGAAGCTGACCCTGCTGACCCTCGGCGTCTCCGCGGTGCCGCTGGGCATCGCCGGCTACTCGTCCCTGCGCATCGGCCAGAGCGCCTTGCGCAGCGCCATCGAGGACAACGAGCTGACGGTGGCCAAGCAGGTGGCGGAGTACACCGCCAGCGAGATCGGCAACCTGCTGTCGATCCTGCGCGTCGACGCGCACATCTTCGATCTGACGCGCGCGGGACACGAGGCGCCCACGGCGCAGGGACTCTTGAAGTTCCTGCAGCTGGTCTATCACCAGAGCGATGACTTCTGCGCGGTCGGCATGTTCGACGAGCGCGGCGCCGCCGTCGGCCAGCCGGCGTACATGGAGAACCCGGCCCAGTACGAGAGCTTTCGCAACCACGAACCGATGCGACCGACGGACGTCGAGGCGCTGGGTCTGATGGCGCCGCTGGGCGAGGCGGCGCGCGCCGGCCAGGGGGCGGGCCCGGTGTTTCTGGGCGGCCCCAGGCGGGCCCCCCACATGGTGATCGCCGTCGCCTTCGATCCCAGCCTGGGCGGGGGCAAGCGCATTCTGGCCGCCGAGGTGACGCTGAAGCGCCTGGGCGACTACGTCGCGGCCAGTTCGAACGCCGACACCGACGTCAAGCTGCTGGACAGTCGCGGCCGTTTGATCGCGGCCGGTTCGCGCAGCGGGATGGCGACGCTGGATCCGGTTCGCACGCCCGACGGCAAGGAGGGCCAGCTGCCCCCGGCCGATTTCATCGGCGAATACGAGGTGGGCGGGCGTGGTGTGATCGGCGCCTTCTCCGCCGCCGGGGCGTACGGCCTGGGCGTGGTCGTCGACCGCAGCGTGCGGGCGGCCCTGGCGCCGGTGGCGCAGATCGCGCGCGCGACGCTGTTCTGGATCGGCATCTCGGTGCTGATCGGATCGATCGTCGCCCGGGCGGTCGCGCGCCGCATCGCCCTGCGCGTGGAGGGGCTGTCGGCGGGCGCGCTGCAGCTGGCGGCCGGCAAGCTGGACACGCGCATCGAGGAGGTGACGCGCGACGAGCTCGGGGATCTGGCGCGCGCGTTCAACACCATGGCCGCCTCGCTGGACGGCGCGCGCAAGCAGATCTTGCAGCAGAACAAGGAGATCCTGGCCTGGAACCAGACCCTCGAGCGCCGGGTCGAGGAGAAGGCGCGGGAGCTGCGCCAGGCGCACGATCTGCTCTTGCGATCGCGCTCGCTGGCGGCAGTGGGCGATCTCGGCTCGGGCGTCGCGCACGAGATCAACAATCCGCTGGCCGGGGTGCTGGGGATCGCGCAGCTGATCCTGACCGATCTGCCGGCCGACCACCCGATGCGTCCCATGGTCCAGGACATCGAGGAGCAGGCGTCGCGCATCCGCAAGGTGGTCTTCAACCTGCTGCGTTTCGCTCAGCGCGAGATGGGCGAGGACATGGTGGCCATCGACGTCACCCGCGTGCTGGACGACGCCGTCGAGCTGTGCGGGTCCAGCGAACTCGCCAGCTCCGGCATCCACATCAACAAGCGGTACGCCCACCCGACGCCCCTCATCCGCGGCAGCGGCCCGCGGCTGCAGGAGGCGTTCATGCAGCTCATCCAGAACGCCCGCGCCGCCATGCCGAAGGGAGGCACCATCACCATCGAGACCAGCGTCAGCGACGGCGCGCTGGTGCGGGTTGCCATTCGCGACGGCGGGCGCGGCATCAGCCCGGAGCACCTGCCCCGCATCTTCGACCCGTTCTTCACCACCAAGGGCGACTGGGCCGGCACCGGAATGGGGCTGGCGGTCGTCCACAAGACGATCGAAGATCACGGTGGGGCGATCCAGGTCCAGAGCCAGCTGGGCGCGGGAACCAACGTCAGCATGACCTTCCCGATCAACACGGCGCGGGCGCGGCTACCGTGAACAACAAGGGCACATATCGTCGCGCGGCCGGCGTGGGGGCGCTGGTGGCGTGCATCGCGGCGCTGCTGTTCGGAGCGACGCGCCTGTCAAAGACCTGGTTCGAACGACCGACGGCGGGCGGGCCCGCGCCGGCCAGCACGGCGGCGGGCGCGCGCGCTCAGACGGAGTCGCTGGAGGCCGCGATCTTTCAGGTGACGTCGGCGGTGGGCCAGGTCGACGCCTATCGCGACGGGCGCTGGATCGCCGTGCAGCGCGGTGATCTGCTGAGCCTGCAGGACGTCGTGCGCACCACCCCCGGGGGCAGCGCCGTCTTGCGCCTGGGCGCGGCGACGGAGATCGACCTGCGCGAGAAGGTGGAGATCCGCCTGGACAAGCTGACCGCCGCCGGGGCCATCGTCGATCTGCGCCGCGGCAAGCTGGTGGCGCGGGTGGACGGCGAGAGCGAAAATCTGGAGATCACCGCGCGCCAGACTCGCACCGTCAACGAGGGACCGGCTCGCTTCGTGGTCATGGCGGGCGAGAACGGGCGCGTGTCGGTGGCGTCGACCAACGGGCGGGCGCGCTTTCAGTCGGGCGGCAAGACGGTGACGCTGGCCGAGGGGACCGAGACCCGCGCCGAGGAGAACAAGGCGCCCGACGATCCGGAGAAGATCCCGGAGGAGGTGCTGCTCACCGTGGTGTGGCCGTCGGGCGAGCGTCATGGCGAGGACGCCGACATCCGCGGCAAGGCGGCGGCGACGTCGCTGGTCACCGTCAACGGCGATCCGGTGGCGGTCGGTGCCGACGGCGGCTTCGTGGCCAGGGTTTCGCTGAAGGAGGGCGACAATCCGATTCGCGTCGAGGCCGAGTCGCTGGCCGGCCGCACGCGCGCCGACAGCAAGACGCTGCTGCGGCCCACCACCCGTCCGCCCAAGCTGGCGCCTGGCAAGGGCCGCCTGTGGAAGACACCATGACCATCGCCCGATGAAGACCCCGCCCCCCGAATCCGCCCCGCCGGGGGAAGCGCCCTCCCCGGCCGATTCCGCGGCGCTGGCGGCCGACAATGCCCGGCTGCGCGAGCTTCTGGCGGCGGCGGGGCGCCTGGCCGAGTTCGGCCGCTTCGCCGCCCAGCAGGTCCACGAGCTGCGCCAGCCGCTGTTTGCCATCCGGGGGCTCGGCCAGCTGCTGCTGGAAAAGGATCGCATCGAGCTGGACGAGGTCCTGGACTTCGCCCGGCACATCGTCGACGAATCGGAGCGGCTGGCGGCCCTGGTCTCCGACTTGCGCCAGATGTCGGTGCCGGCCCCGCGCCACGGAAGACGGCGCGCCGAGGTGGACGCGATCCTGGTGCGCGTGACCGGGCTTTTGGATTTCCGCCTGCGCAAGGGCGTCCGGCTGCGAACGTACATCGCGCCCGACATCCCGCCGGTGGCCGCGACACCGCAGGCGCTGGAGCAGATCTTCATCAACCTCCTGACGAACGCGCTGGACGCGGTGGCCGGCGTGCCGCGCGCCGTGATCCAGGTGCGGGCGGGCGCCGTCCCCGAGCGCCCCGGCCTGGTCGAGGTGGCCATCGCCGACAACGGCAGCGGCGTGGCCAAGGCGGTGCGCGGCCGGCTGTTCGAGACGTTCTTCACCACCAAGGGCGAGGAACAGGGCACGGGCCTGGGCCTGGCCGTCAGCCGCGAGATCGCCCGCACCTACGGCGGCGAGCTGGTGTTGCTGGATGAGCCGGGCGTCTGGGAAGAACCGGCGGTCACGGCGTTTTCGCTCACCATGCCGGTCCTGCAAGAGTTTTGATCCGAGCGCGGGCATGACCTTCGCTGTTCCATTGCTCGTGGCTCTGGCGGCGCAGGGGCGCGCGGGCGACGCCGACGCGGGAAGAAACATCGACGCCGTGACGCCGGGGCCGGGCGCGGGCGAGACGCCGGGACCGCGGCTGCCGCACGTCAGCGTGCAGGCCGACCGGGCAGCGCTGATGCTGGGGACCGATACCGCCGTCGGTCTGACCATCGACGTCGGCGGATTTCCCCCGGGGTCCACACCAGCGGTCCGCATCTTGACCAACGTCGGCAGCACCGATCCGCCAGCGCCAGGCGGCGCGCCCGGGCGCCTGGTCACGCGTTATCTCCTGCCCGCCGAGCGGTTCCCCCAGATCGCGCTGATCGTCGTCGAGGCCAGCGCCGCCGACCGCGCCGTGCGCGCGGTGCTGCGCCTACCCATGGCGGCGGCGACGGAGATGCCGTTCCGGAGCGATCCGCGGGCCCAGGTGACGCTGCGGGTGGCCGACCGCGTTTTCGGCCCCGTCGCCGCCGACGCCGCCGGAAAGCTGAAGCTGCCCATCGTCGTTCCACCCGGCGTGGGCATCGGCCTGGCTCGCGCCATCGATCAGTTCGGCAACCTGAACGAGACGGTCGTCGATCTGCAGCCGACGGCCTACCCGCGGGCGGTCATCATGGCCCCGCCCCGCCTGGAGGTCGGCACCTTCGCCCCCTTCTCCGTCTATGCCACCGAGCCGCGCGGCGAGACCGCGCCCGCCGAGCTGATCGAGTTTTCCCCCTCGCACGGGCAGGTTCATCCGCTGCAGACCGGGCCCGACGGCGAGGCCCGGTTTCTCTACGAGGTTCCCAACAGCGTCGAGACGGTCACGTTCGAGGCCAGTCGGGGCGGCGATCCGTCCGGGTCGGCCCAGGTGACGCTGGCTCTCGAGCCCGGGCCCCCTCACCGGCTGTCGCTGGCGTCGACCACGAACTGGCTGGTGCTGGGCAGTGGCGAGAGCGCGCGCCTGAACCTGGCGGCGGAGGATCGCTTCGGCAACCCGGTCCAGTGCGGCGACGCGAGCCTGCGCGCCGATGGCACGCCGCTGCCGGTGACCGTGTCGTCCGAGGGCGCGGCGAGCGCCATGTTGCGCGTCCCCGATCGCTTCGACGGCCGCGAGAGCGTCGTCGTCGAGGCGACGCTGGGCCGGGCGCGCGCCCATGCCGAGGTCTTGCTGTCCGGCGGGCCACCCGCGCGCCTGAAGCTGGACGTCTCGACGCCCACGGTGGTCGCCGACGGTCAGCGCAACGTCGAGGTGCGGGTCAGCGCCTTCGACGGCAAAGGCGCGCCGACGATGGTCTCCGGCATCAGCTGGGAGGTCAGCGGCGGGCGACTGGGCAACGTGCGCAAGCCGCGCGTCGGCACGTACATCGCCGAGTTCGTCCCGCACCGCGCGTCGGTGCCGTACAACCAGCGACTGGCGGTGATGGCCAGCAACGATCTGCGCGCGTCGGCGGTCGTGCACATCGAGCCGCCACGCCCGCGGCTGGTGGTGACGGCGCGGGCGGCGTTCTTCTCCAACCTGGGCAGCGCCTCCGGGCCGGCCGCCTTCATCGACGCCGTCTCGCCGCTGCCCGGGCGCTGGGAGCGCGCCACCGCCGGGCTCTCGGTCGGCTACCTGCACGACGATCTCACGACGCGGGCGATGGCGCAGGGCTCGGCCAGCTCGACCCAGAACACGCGCATCGAAGTCGATCAGTTCCCGATCATGGGGATCGCCCGCTATCGCCTGCCGCTGGGGACAGCGGAGATTCACCTGCGCGGTGGGCTGGGGATCTCCCTGGCCAGCACGCGCCTGACGCCCCCGCCGGAAACCGGACCGCCCGCCCTGGCCGGAGCGCACGCCTTGGCGGTCGAGGGCGGCGCCGAGGGAGCGCTGACCCTTCCCCCTGGCCAGCTGGTCGCCGGTTTGCGTTACCTGTGGATCGAGCTCGGCCGCACCTCGCACGACGACGAGATTCGCGGCAACAGCGCCGGCCTGATCGCCGACCTTGGGTATAGACTGTCGTTCTAGGCGGTGAGCTTCCCATGCTGACAGCCATCGAGGACGGCTTCGTCGCGCAATTGCCCGCGGTTCCCCCGAGCCCGGTGGTGGTCAGCGTCCCGCACGCCGGGACGTCGACGGTGGGCTTCGAGAACGCCATCTCGCCCGAGCTGGACGTCCGCTGCGACGCCGACCTTTACGTCGATCGCCTGTATCGCATCGGCGAGCCGCAGGCGCCGCCCACCTTCGTGGCCGCGCGCCTGTCGCGCTTCGTCTGTGATCTGAACCGCGACCCCGACGACGTGGGACCGGGCGCCGTGCCCATGCACCGCGATCCGCGCAACAGCGACGGGCGCGGCTTCATCTGGGCCGTCACCACCAGCGGCGCCCCGGCGCTGGCCCGCCCGCTGTCGCTGGACGACTGGCGCGCGCGCACGGCGATCCATGCCGCGTATCACGACGCCCTCGGCCGGGCGCTGTCACGGGCGCGCGATCGCTTCGGCTACGCCATCCTGGTCGACGGGCACTCGATGCCCTCGAAGGGACGGCAGGGGCACAAGGACCCCGGGCGCGAGCGCGCCGACGTGGTGCCGGGTGATCGCGACGGCACCAGCTGCTCGCCGGCCCTGTCGCAGCTGGTGGGCGCGCACTTTTCCGAGCGTGGCTACCGGGTCGCCTTCAACGATCCGTACAAGGGCGGCTTCATCACCGCCCACCACGGCCGGCCGGCCGACCACGTCCACGCCATCCAGATCGAGCTGCGGCGCGACCTGTACATGGACGAGGCGGCGTACGCGATCACGGACGCGGGGTTCACGCGGCTGCGCGCGACCATCAGCGAGCTGCTGGCGCGGCTGCAGACGTTCAGGGCAGAGTGAAGCGCGCACCGGGGGGGGCCGTAGAGAAGGCGGGGCGGCGGCGGGTGTGAGGGCGGGCCCCATTCGCTTCGTCGGGGCGGCGAGAGGGGTGGGTTCCCCTCGCCGGCTCAGACATCGGGTCCGGCGCGCGCGCCTTGAGGGGGGCTTGGAGCGGCGGTAACCGGCGCGCCTTACGAACTCGCCCGGCAGGGAAACCCACCGCTCCCGCCTTCCTGGGTGACATCCGCTCACAAGGCCCTGGATCGCCATAAAAAGAAAAAAGGACAAAAGTGATGAACCGCCTGCTCGGCGCGAAACTTCAAAGCAGCGACGAGCAGACGGTCCATCACTTTTGTCTCTCTTCTCTAATTACGCGAGGCCCAGGGTCCGGTGAGCGTAGTCCCCCGGAAGGCGAGAGGGATGGGTTTGCCTGCCGGGCGAGTTCGT
>DATKEU010000503.1:0-11963 GCA_035544495.1 Polyangia bacterium
CGTGAACGGGCTCGTCGCGGTGGTGGCGCAGGCGATGCTGGCCCGCGCATGGATTCGCTATCCTCTCCCAGAATCCGCGACCGAGTGAGGTAGCCAGCCCTACTGGTCTACTGCCGGGACGCTGAACAGATAATTGCACAGCGCCTTGTACGCGTTCTCATCGCAGAACCAGGCGTGGGGGCCACCGGGGATGACGATGCGATGCGAGTTGTTGTAGGGCGGGCCCACCGTGAATGGCACCGGCTGGCCCGGATACTGGGCTTTGTAGTAGGCGAACAGGTGCTGCGGGTGTTGCTCGTCCTGCGTGCCGGTGACGCCGTAAAAGCGATCGAGCGGCGTCGCCGACGGATCTGTCAGCCAGGTGGCGGTCACGACGCCCTCGCAGGTGGGGGTGTCGGTGCTCAGGCACTCGTTTTCGCGCGGCCCCGCGAATGAGACCGAGCGCCAGGCGCGCACGAGCTTGGCGAAGCGCGGAGAATTGCTGGCCCCGTGCGACTGACCGGTGAAGGCCACGTCGGACCAGCGCACGCTGCCGTCGGTGTTCAGGAAGTAGCCCCAATCCTCCGCCGGCGCCATCTTCTGAAGGTACTGCAGGGCCTTCTGCACCCGCATGGCCACGCCGTCCGACGGGTGTGAAGTTGAGGGTCGCGAACTCGTTCTTGTGCGTGTAGTTCTTGCCCTCGAAGACCGTGCGGCGAGCGTCGCCGTAAAAGTCCGGATCGTGCGTGGCCAGATCGTACGTCTGGAAGGCGGCCACGCCCAGCACGTGGAAGCCTCGCTTGACCAAAAAATCGCCCGCGGGGCCGACGATGCCGTTGTTGGTGCCGAGGCCGCCGAACGGCAGAACCAGCTTGCCCACCATCTTCGGCGAGCCGGGATCGACGGTGGCCACCTCGCTGCTGTTGTTGAGGGTGACGCCTGGGTCGGCGTCCCTGGCCATGAAGGTGTGCGTGACCTTCATCTTCGGCGCGGTCACGTTCAACGGGCGCGGCGGCAACTGATCGACGTCGCTGGGCTCGCCGGTGTCGCTGCCTCCCCCGTCGGCGGCGCCGCCGCTTCCGCCCGGGCTCCCCCCGCCGCTGCCGCCAGGAACGCCGCCACTTCCGCCCGAGACGGGCGCGCCCCCGCTGCCGGGGACCGACGCGCCGCCGGACCCGTCGCCACTGCCAGAGCTGGTCGCAGGCGGGGAGCTCGAGCCGCTGCCGCTGCAGGCGACCAGCGGCACCGCCAGGAGCAGATGGGACCAAAGGATCAGGCGTCGGGTCGTCACGATGAGCTCCTTCAAGCAACAAGTTCTCGGACGATGCGGTGCGGACCGATAGTACCGATTTTCACGAGATTTGGACCTCTCGGTCGGCAAGAAGACGACGATGCGGTTGCCCCGGTCGCTGGGCGACGCGCGATCGGGGGCTTCCGACCTTTGACTTCCATTACGATGGCCGTATGCGTGGTGCGTTCGAGACGCCGCCAATGCGATCGGCCGATCGCGAACGCACGTCGCTCGTCGAGCTGGCGGCATTGTTCCTCCGGCTGGGTGCGACGGCCTTCGGCGGACCGGCGGCGCACATCGCCATGATGCGTGACGAGGTCGTCCATCGGCGGAGCTGGCTCACCGACGCGCGATTCCTGGACCTCCTCAGCGCGACGAACCTGATCCCCGGGCCGAACTCGACGGAGATGGCCATTCATGTCGGCTGGGCCCGACGGCGCTGGGCGGGGTTGATCGTCGCCGGCACGTGCTTCATCGTCCCGGCGGCGCTGCTCACGGGCGCGCTCGCCTGGGCTTATGTCCGGTTCGGGACGCTTCCGCAAGCGACGTGGCTCCTGTGGGGCGTCAAGCCCGTGATCCTCGCGATTGTCCTGCAGGCGCTCTGGAAGCTCGCGCCGGCGGCCGCGCCCAGCTGGGGACTTCGCGGTGTCGGTGCGGTGGCCGCGGTCGCCGCCGTGCTGGGAGTCCACGAGCTCGTCGTGCTGCTGGGTGCAGGGGTGCTGGTGGCGACGGCGAGCAGACTCGTCGGCGGTCGCGGCCAGGGACCGCTCTCCCAGCTGTTGCCTGCGGTGCCGGTGATGCCGGCCGTCGCGGCGTCGGCCAGCGCCGCAGCCGTGACCGTGACGCTGCCCGGGCTGTTCGGCGTCTTCGTCAAGATCGGATCGGTGCTCTTCGGCAGCGGATATGTGCTGCTGGCATTTCTGCGCGCCGATCTCGTGCACCGGCTGCACTGGCTGACCGAAGGCCAGCTCATCGACGCCGTCGCCGCCGGGCAGATCACGCCCGGACCGGTGTTCACGACGGCGACGTTCGTCGGCTACATCCTGGCGGGACCGGCCGGCGCCGTCGTCGCGACGTGCGGGATCTTTCTCCCGGCGTTCGTCTTCGTGGCGGCAAGCGGACCGCTCGTGCCGCGCTTGCGCGCCTCGCGGCTCGCGGCCGCCTTCCTCGACGGCGTGAACGTCGCATCACTCGCGCTCATGGCCGTCGTGACCGTGGAGCTCGGCCGTGCCGCGATCGTCGACGTGCCGACCGCCCTGCTTGGCGCCGCGTCCGCGTTCCTGCTCCTTCGGTTCAAGCTGAACTCCACCTGGCTGGTGCTCGGTGGCGCTGCTGCTGGCGTCGCCTCGCACCTGCTCGGAATTGCGCGCTGACTTTTCCACGTGGACAATCAGGCCTTCGGCGATAGATCCGGTGCGAGCATGTCTGACGACGATGTTCCGCCGATAGTTCGGGATCTTCTGCAACCGCGAGCGCTCGGACTGACAGAGGGAGCGCGCACAGAATTGCGCGTCACGCATGCCTCGTGGGTGATCCTGACCGACAGTGACGTCTGGAAGATCAAACGCCCGGTCGACCTGGGATTCTTGGATTACCGAACGACGGAAAGCCGCCACCGATTCTGCGACGAGGAGGTGCGCCTGAACCGGCGTCTGGCACCCGACGTCTATCTGGGCGTGGACCCAATCCACGCCACGGCAGGGGGACACGCTCTGAAGGACGACGGGCCGGTGGTCGATTGGGCGGTCCATATGCGTCGTCTGCCCGACCAGCGCAGTGCCCAGGCTCTGGTTGCCCAGAACGCACTTGATGCCCCGATGCTGGAGCGCCTGGCGGAACACCTGGCCGAATTCTTCGGCCGGGCCGAATCTGTTCCCGAATACGGCGCGCTGGCGGTGCTGAGGAAGAACGTGGAAGAGAATTTCGTTCAGGTGGCGCCTTTCGTGGACGACCTGCTGGAACAGGTCGCGCTGGACGGGGTGAAGGCGTTTCAATTGGACCAGCTGGCGCGGGCGTCGGATCGCTTCGCCGAACGGGTGGCCTCCGGTCGAATACGCGATGGACACGGAGACCTTCGTCTCGAACACGTCTATTTTCTGGAGCGACCCGGCCAGCCGCCGCCGTCGCCGGTAATCATCGACTGCATCGAGTTCACCCCGCGCTTTCGTTGTGGAGACGTGGCGGGGGAGATCGCCTTCCTGGCCATGGAACTGGAAGCCGTTCGGCGCCCTGACCTGGCCGCCGGCCTGGTCGCGCGGTTCGCCGAGGCGACTGGCGACTTCGGTATCTATCGCGTCCTTGATTTCTACCTGTCATATCGCGCCTGGGTGCGCGGCAAGGTGGCCGCCTTCGTTGCGGCGGACGCGACAGCATCGACGGAGATTCGCCGTCGCAAGCGCGAGGAGGCGCGGCGTGACATGGCGCTGGCCCGATCGTTCGCTGGCCAGCGACTCGACCGTCCGTTTCTGATCGTGGTGGGCGGAATGATCGGCAGCGGCAAGAGCACTCTGGCGGCGGCGCTCGGCCGGGCTCTCGCGACACCGGTGGTGAGCTCCGATCGGACGCGGAAGGCGAGGGCAGGGGTGACGCCCACTGCCCGCGCGGACGCCAGGCTCTACGCGCTGGAGGAGCGAGAGCGGATATATGCAACGCTGATCCGAACCGCCGCCGATGTCCTGCAGTCGGGCCGAGGCATCATCCTGGATGCAACCTTCGCGGAGCGGCGCTGGCGGTGGCAGGCCGCCGCAGCGGCACACGCGGCCCAGGCAACATTCGTCTTCATCGAGACTGTAGCCCAGGACATGGAGACGCTCCGCCAGCGGCTCACGGAGCGACGCCAGGGGCCGTCTTTGTCCGACGCCACCGACGAGCAACTGGCTCACTTCGTATCCGAATACGAATCGCCCAGCGAGCTCGATCCCGCGCCCCGCTTCGAGGTCGCGACCAGCGCGACGCCGGCACGCGCGTTGGCCGAGGCGCTGACACACCTGGACCGGTTGGGGATCGAGCGCGCATCCAAACGGTGCCGGTCCTGATCGCCGCCGCCGACGTCAGACCGACGGTGACGGCAGTGGCAGTGCCAGTGGCGGCGGCGGCGGTGGTGGCGGCTGCTGCGGCTGCGGAGCGCGCGAACGGACCGGCCGGCCCTGCAAGACGTCGATCGGGACCGGCGGCTCCAGCGTGAAGCGATAGCCGCGGCTGCCGACACGCAGCTTGAACGTCCGCCCCTTGAAGTGCAGCGTCCGCGCGTACGTCTCGCGAATCAGACCGTCGCGCGTGCTCGGCCGGTGGGCCAGCATGAATCCGCCCAGCCGCACGGCCAGGTGATTGAACAGGCGATGACAGCCGTGGCTGGTCCCGCGCAGGATCGACCGGTAGTTGCCGGAGCCGTGCGTGCGGATGTCGAGCGCGGCAAAGGCGCGCGCATCCGCGCCGGCACCGCCACCGCCCAGCGCGCGCCCGTGCAGCAGCGCCACCAGTCCATACGCCGATCGATACCCGGGGCCGACGGCGTCCTGGTCGGGCTCGCGGGTGCCGTCGGGCCGGCGGTGGAGCAGCTCCCCGTCGGGCGTGGTGGCGGGTGGAAACCAGGCGGGCGCGGCGACCAGGTCGCGCCAGTAGAATCGCCCGACCGGGGACGGCTTGTAGCGCAGGGCCACCGTCTCGTCGTCCTGCTTCTCCGGTTTCCAGGCGCCGATGGTCGTCGGCCAGCGCACGAGCGCGATCTCGCCGTCGCCGACGCGCGCGTACAGCGTCAGCATCGGGCGCCACTTCACCGGCGACGGCCGCGGCCGCCCCTCGGCGTCGAAGGGATACGATCGCCAGACGTCGCCGCGATCGATCTCGGCGCTCAGCTCCATGTCGGAGCCGTGATAGGCCGGCGGCGGGGGCAGCGCCAGCGCCACGCGCGCCGGTGGCGGCGCGGCCAGCGCGGCGATCGCCGCGGCGGGCGATGTCCAGCCGAGAGCCCGGGCCGCCGCCTCGGTCGCCGGGTCGATCAGATCGGGCGCGCCGGCGGCGGCTGGTGTCGCCCGCAGGTGGTGGCGGTACTCGACCGAGTCGATGAAGCGCCCGAGCACCGGCGCCCAGGCATCGGTGGCGGAGCCGTCCTCGATCAGGCCAGTGGCATCGGCGACGCGCTCGCGCAGGGCGCGCAGCAGGGCGCGGAAATCCAGCTCGCGGCTGTCGGTCAGCAGCGTCTCGCGCGTCTCGTCGTCCAGCACCGGCAGCGACGGCAACATGTGGCGGCGCTGGTACAGGGCCAGCGCCGCCGCCGTGAGCGCGTCGAAGACTCCAGAGACCGCGTCGGCCGGCAGGAGAGCGTCGCAGCCGAGGTGGGTCTGGAACACCGTGACCGCGGCCCGGCGCGCCGCCCGCGCCGCCGCCGAGGCCGCCGGACCCTCCCACGGCGCCAGCGTGCGCTGTACGGCGCGCAGCGGCTCGTCGTCGACGGCGGCGTGACAGGCGTGGCGATCGCCGTCCAGCAAGCGGCGGCGAATCACCGACAGGCTGGGCGGAATGCCGTAGAGCTCGAAGGCGCGATCGCGGCGCGCTCTCTCCGGCACGCCGGGCGCGTCCAGGTGCTCGTTGGCCAGCGCCACGTACGTCGCCCGGTAGGGCTGCGGCTCCTCCGGCGACTCCGAGAAGATCGCCGGCGCCCAGTCGTCGCTCAGATCCACCACGGTCAGCCCGGGCGGCGCGCCGGTGCCGACCGCGCCGGCGAGGCCCGTCAGCAACCAGCCGAGCGACACCCAGGCTGCCAATTCACCCTCGCCGATCGGCGAGCGGCCCGACGGAGACGGCCGCGCGCCGCCCCCGCGCGGGCAGCGGCGCCGCTCGCCCAGCGGCGGTGACGAGACCGGACTTCTTCCCGTTCGCTTTTTCCGTGACCGTCTTCATGATTGCACCTCCGACGGCACCAGCCGGGGCAGCCGCCCCCGGAGCTTCCGCAGCTCCAGCACGCTGACCGGGACCAGGCCCAGGACAAGGGTGAGCAGCCACTCGCGCGGCGACAGCTCGGCCAGCTGAAACAGCCGGCGCGACGGCTCGAACATGACGACCGCGATCTGCGCCAGCATCGACGCGGTCACCACGACGACCAGGCGCAGGTTGGACAGCGCGCCCACCTGCCAGAACAGGCGCGTGGCGCTGCGGGCGGTGAAGACCCGGCAAAGCTCGCAGAACACCAGCGTCGAGAACGCCAGCGTGCGCGCGGCCGCCAGATCGCCGTCGCGCCGCCTGAGCACGAACACGCCCAGCGCGATGGCCGCCTCCAGCAGGCCGATGCCGACGATCTCCGTCCATTCGCGCCGCCCCAGCATCGGCTGCGCCGGCGGCCGCGGCGGCCGATCCATGACGTCGGGCGCCGCCGGATCCATCACCAGCGCCAGCGCCGGCATGCCGTCGGTGACCAGGTTGATCCACAACAGGTGAATCGGCAGCAGCGGCGACGGCAGCGCCAGCAGCGCCGCGCCCAGCATGACCAGCACCTCGCCGGTGTTGCCGGCCAGCAGGTAGACCAGCGTCTTGCGGATGTTGTCGAAGATGCCGCGCCCCTCGCGCATGGCGGCCACGATGCTGGCGTAGTTGTCGTCGGCCAGCACAAGGTCCGACGCCTGGCGCGTCACCTCGGTGCCCGTGCGGCCCATGGCGATGCCGACGTGCGCCTCGCGCAGGGCAGGGGCGTCGTTGACGCCGTCGCCGGTCATGGCGACGATCGCGCCGCGCGCTTTCCATTCGCGCACGATGCGCAGCTTGTCCTCGGGCGTGGCGCGGGCGTGCACCAGCGCGGCGGCGTCGTCGCCGGGGCCGACGATGCCCATCTCGCGCGCCACGGCGGCGGCGGTGCCCGGGTGATCGCCGGTGATCATGATGGTGCGGACGCCGGCGGCGCGCGCGGCGGCCACCGCGGCGACCGCCTCCTTGCGCGGCGGATCGGCGATGCCGATCAGACCCACGAGGCGCATGCCGCTGTCGTCGGGGCCGCTGCCGGCGGCGACGGCCAGCACGCGGTAGCCGCCCTTTCCCATCTCGGTGGTGGCGCGGGCCGCGCCGTCGTGATCGGCGGACGGCGCGCACAGCGGCAGCACCGCCTCCGGGGCGCCCTTGACGTAGACGACGCCGTCGGCGCGCCGGACGGCCATGCGCCGCAGGCTGGTGTCGAACGGCGTCACCGTCAGGCGCGGGTTCTCATCCTCGATGCGCTGGCGAAAGATGCCGCGGTCGAACGCCTCCGCCAGGATGGCCAGCTCGGTCGGATCGCCGGTGCCGCCGCGCCCGTTGCCGCCCAGCTCGGCGTCGCAGCAGGCGGCGGCGGCGCGCACGACGGCGTCGTGGTCCGGGCCCCACAGCTCGCGCACGGCCATCACGCCGGTGGTCAGCGTGCCGGTCTTGTCGGTGCAGATGACGGTGGCGTTGCCCAGCGTCTCGACGCCGGGCAGGCGGCGCACCAGCACGTTGCGCGCCGTCATTCGCTGCACGCCGACGGCCAGCGCGACCGTCACCACGGCGGGCAAGCCCTCCGGCACCGCCGCCACCGCCAGCGACACCGCGGCGAAGAACACCTCGAACGGCGGCTGCCCTTGCAGCAGTCCCCCCAGCGCCGTCACCGCCACCGCGCCCAGGCACAGCAGCAGCAACATCCGTCCCACCCGGGCCAGGCGCTGCTGCAGCGGCGTCGGCTCGTCGCTGGCCGTCTCGATCAGGCGCGCGATGCTGCCGAGGCGCGTGCCCATCCCGGTGGCTGTTACCTCTGCGACGCCGCTGCCGGCCGACACCGCGGTGCCCATGAACAAGCGATCGGCGTCGGGCTGGTCGTCCTTCGTGCCCGTGCGCTTGGCCACCGGCAGGCTCTCGCCGGTCAGCGTCGCCTCGTTGGTGCGAAGAGCGTGCGCCTCCAGCAGGCGCGCGTCGGCGGCGACCAGATCCCCGGCCGCCAGCACCAGGACGTCTCCCGGCACCACGTCGGCGGCCGGCAGGACGACGCGCGCGCCGTCGCGCACCACGCAGGCGCGCGGCGCGGTGAGGTCGCGCAGGGCGCGGATGGCGTGCTCGGCCCGCGCCTCCTGCAAGAATCCGACGACGGCGTTGATCAGCATGATGACGCCGATGGCGATGGCGTCGCCCCACTGACCCACCGCCCCCGACACCGCGCAGGCGCCCAGCAGCAGCCAGACCAGCGGGCTCTTCATCTGCGCCGCCGCCAGCGCCCAGCGCGATCGGGGCGCTGGCTGGGCGATCTCGTTCGGCCCGAAGGCGCTCCGGCGCGCCAGCGCTTCCCCGCTGAGCAGACCGACGCCCTTCATCGCCGAGACCTCTTTGCCGCTAGCGTTGACGGCCGGCGCTCGGGCCGCCGGCGGCATCTGGTCCTCCCCGCGCCGCCACGACGACGGGCGCGCCCTCGAACAGCGCCGCCGCGTCGACCTGGACCAGATCGCCGTCGCGCGCACCGACGGTCACCGGGATGCGCACCGGCTCGCCGCCGCGCACCGACCAGACCGCGGGCCGGTCGTCGCTGCTGGCGGCGGCAGGCCTGAAGGCCAGCGCCGCCACCGGGACACGCAGCACATGGGTCACGGGCGCCACCGCGATGGTCCCCGTCGCCAGCATCCCGGCGCGCAGCTGGCCGCTCTTGTTGACGATGATCAGCGTGACGGGAAATCCCGCCGCCCGCGCGTCCATGCGCGACGCCAACGGCACGGCCGCCACCTGGGCCGGGAACACCCGCCCGGGAAACCCAGCGACCGTCACGCTGGCGGACTGTCCGATTCGCACCCGCCCGATCTCCGCGTCGCCCACCCGGACCACCGCGCGCAAGGCCGCGTCCTCGCCCGCCAGCGTGAACAGCGCCTGGCCGCCGGTCACGGCGCTCCCCTCCTCGACGGCGACCTGCCAGACGATCCCCGTCGCCGTCGCCTTGATGTTCGCCGAACGCAGCTGCGATCGGGCCAGCGCCAGCGTGACCTGCCGCGCCGCCACCTCGGCGTCGGCGCCGGCCTTGCGCGCGTACGCCACCGCCACGTGGATCTCGCTGTCGCTCAGGTTCTCGGTCTCAGCGGGCAGCGACTGGCCGCGATCGTCCAGCTCCTCCAGCGCGCGCGACGTCCGGACCTCGCTCTCCACCGCCGCCGCCTCCGCCACGGCCAGCTGGGCGTCGGCGCGCCGCACGGCCAGGGCCAGCGGCCGGCGCTGCAGCGAGGCCAGCACGGCGCCGGCCCTGACGCGATCGCCTTCGCGCACCCGCACCTCCCGCACCCAGCCGTCGGTGCCCGCGCGCACGCGCGATGTCCTCCACGGCGCCAGACGGGCCTGGCCGCGCACCATCGGCTGCAGATCGCCGCGCGTGACCGGCGCGATGACGAAACGCGCGGCCGGCACGACCGGCCGGCGCAGCAGTTCGGCGCCGACGATGCCGACGCCGATGATGCCCAGCGCCGCCAGGATCAGCGTGACCCGGCCGATCTGCGGCCATCGCCGGCGCCGCGCGACCGCCGGCGGGACCAACGCCACGTGCGCGTGGGGGACGACGGTCAGGTGACCGCGGGATGAGCGACCCACGTGATGGGCTGTGTGATGGGAACCGGCGGTTGCCATACACCCGGATTCAGCAAGAACGCGGCCAGCCGGACACCGCCGTGAACCGCCGCCGTCGCTGACCCGCGCGCACAATCCGCGCGGCCCAGCCCGCGCGCGCAATCTTCGCGCGCGCCTGGCCGCATCCTCAAGGCCGGATCGCCACCTTCATCACGCCGTCGCGCTGGTGGCTGAACAGGTCGTACGCCGCCTCGATCTCGTCCAGCCGGAACTGATGCGTGATCAGCTCCGAGAACGGGAATCGCTTGGCGGCGACGATGCTCATCAGGCGCCGCATGCGCTCCTTGCCGCCCGGACACAGCGACGTGACGACGGTGTGATCGCCCAGGCCCGCGGCGAACGCGTCCAGCGGCAAGGTCAGGTGGCCCGAGTAAACGCCCAGGCTGGACACCGTGCCGCCGGGCCGCACGCTGCGCAGGCAGTTCTCGAACGTCGACGGCGTCCCCAGCGCTTCGATGACCACGTCGGCGCCGCCGCCGGTGAGGCGCTTGATCTCCGCGACCACGTCCTGCTCCTTGAAGTTCAGCACCACGTCGGCGCCCATCCGCCGCGCCATCTCCAGCCGGCGCGGCACGCTGTCGACGCCGATCACCAGCGACGCGCCGGCCAGACGCGCGCCCGCCGTCGCGCACAGCCCGATCGGCCCCTGCGCGAAGACCGCCACCGCGTCGCCGATGCGCACGCCGCCGCGCTCGGCGGCCGAGAATCCGGTGGACATGATGTCCGGGCACAGCAGGACTTCCTTGTCGGTGAGGCCGGCGGGGATCCGGGCCAGGTTCGCCTGCGCGTTGGGGACCAGCACGTACTCCGCCTGGCAGCCGTCAATGGTGTTGCCGAAGCGCCAGCCGCCGATGGCCTCGTAACCGTCGCCGCCGTGCCCGCACTGCGACGAAGTTCCCGACAGACAAGCCCGGCACTGCCCGCACGGTGTGATGGCGCCGACGACGACGCGATCACCGACGGCGTAGCCGGTCACGCCGGAACCCAGCGCCTCGATGACGCCGACCGGTTCGTGGCCGACGACCAGCCCCTGCCGCACCGGGTACTCGCCTTTCAGAATGTGAACGTCGGTTCCGCATATGGTTGTCAGCGTCACCTTGATCAGAGCCTGACCGACGGCCGGCTCCGGACGCGGCACCTCGCTGATGCGGATCCGGCCCTTGTTCTCGAACACCGCTGCTTTCATTGTCGTGCTCATGACGGTCCTCCCCTCCGAACCTGGAATGCCCCGAGGGGAAGCGCAACCGCCGATCCAGGGCCGCCTTTCCGAAAGGAAGCCTCGGATGTCCAAGCCCGACGTGCGCAGTTCTTGCGCGCCGGCTGCGCGACCGCGAGAGCAACGGTCGCTTCCAGCGGCAGTTGCTTCGGGTCGGCACCACATCTTATAGGTGGCCGGTGGGCACCGTTCTTCCCAAGCGGGTCTTTGGCGGTCATGACGCGACCGGGATCAACGTGGCGCCGCTGCTGGTCCGGGCGGCCGGGCTGGACGCGGCGGGGGTGTTCGCGCTGGTGGGCAGCGGCGCGGAGGGATTGACCGGCGAACAAGCGGCGGCTCGGCTGGTCGAACACGGACCGAATGTCCTGGCCCGGGAGCAGCGACCGGGGTTCCTGCGGCTGCTCTGGCGGTCGGTGATCAACCCGCTGGTGATCCTGCTGGCGGTCCTGGCCACGGTGTCGTTCTTGACCGCCGATCCGCGGGCGGGGTCGATGATGGTTCTGATGATCGTCCTCAGCGTCGGCCTCAAGCTGTATCAGGAGGCGAGAGCCGACAGCGCGGCCGCCAAGCTGAAGGCGATGATCTCGGTCAACGCCACCGTCGTACGCGACGGGGCGCCCAGCGATCTGCCGCTGTCGCAGCTGGTGCCGGGCGATCTCATTCACCTGGCGGCGGGCGACATGATTCCGGCGGACGTGCGCGTCGTTCAGGCCAAGGATCTATTCGTCACGCAAGGCTCCCTCACGGGTGAGAGCTTTCCGGTCGAGAAGCACGGCGTCCCCCTGGCCGCCCAGACCGCCGCGCCGCTGGATCTGCCCACCGTTGCTTTTCTCGGCACCAGCGTCGAGAGCGGATCGGCGGTGGCGGTCGTGGTCGCCACTGGCC
>DATKEU010000504.1:0-8749 GCA_035544495.1 Polyangia bacterium
TCGGCGCAGGATGCCACCTCGGGGATCGTCACCTGGCGGCGCCAGCGACCGATCTGCACCACCAGCGGCACGTTCCGCCCGGCCGGAACGCCGGCCAGTCGAAAGCGCCCGTCGGTCCCGGTGCGGGCGATGGTGCGCGGCGCGCCGCTCAGGACGCACGGCTCGCAGGTCGCGCCCGAGTTGAACGGCGTCACGGGCGCCGTGGGCACGTACACCATCGCGTTCAAGAGCGGATCGGCGTGTCCGAAGCGCGCCGGCGTCGGCGCCAGCACCATGCCGCTGACGCTGGTCGTCCCGCCGCCCGGGCACAGCGCGCTGGTCGTGACCGAGGTCGACGAGGGGACCTCGGCCGCGACGTCGATCTGGGTCGAGCAAGACGCCACCAACAAAGCGCTCGAAACCAGCGCCGCGGGGTAGACCAATGGATGCGCGGCAGCCCGGCCGCGACGAGCGAGCTCGCTCGTCAACACACCCATGATAAGGGCGTACCACAAATTTGTGTTTCCGGCGGGCGTTTCTTGTGGCCCGCCCAACAAGGTTCCTTGTAGCTTCGATGAATGGGCCCGGCGGTCGGCATCATCTGGGCCGGCCTCGCCGCTCTCGCCGCCGCCCTGGAAGGACCGGGGCCGGGGCCGGGACCGAGCACGCCCGACGCGCCGGTCCAGGGCCTGCGCGTCGTGGTGCGGGCCCGTGCCGGCGAGGACGTCGAACAGAAGGTCCTGGCCCGCTTGCGCGGCCACGCCAGCGATCTGCCCATCACCTTCGTCGTCGACGCCGCCGACGGGCGGCCGGCCGGCGGCGGCGACGACGCGCTGGCCTGGACCGATGCCGCGGCGGTGCGTGCCGGCGCCGACGCCGCGGTCTGGTTGTCTCACGGCCCGTGCGAACCCGGCGCGCCGGCTGCGGCGCCGCCCGCGACGACGGATCTGATCGTGCACATCGCCCAGGCCCGGACCCGAAGCGTGCTGGTGCGCGCGGTCGGGCGCGTCGCCTGCCAGCGCGCGGGCGAGGGCGGCGCGCACGCCGCCGAGGAATCGGCGGCGTTCGAAGCGGCGGCCATCGTCGTGCGCGGGGCGCTGCTGGCCGTCTCCGAGGGCGGCACCATCGGCGTCGTCCCCGCCGCGCCGCCGGCCGCGCGGGCGCGCGCCGCGCCGGACGGGCTGCAACCACGCCTCGGCGCCGGTGGCCTGTGGACACTGGACGGACTGTCGCCGCACGGGCAACCAGGCTTGCAAGCGCGCCTCGGCTGGAGCGGCGAGCGTCTCGGCTTCGAGCTGGGGCTTCTGGCCACGATCCCCTCCGACCTCGTCGATGAATACGCCACGCTGACGCTGTCGCGCGCCGCCTTGACGGCCGGCGCCGCCTGGCGGCAGCCGCTCGGCGCGCGGTGGTTCGCGGACGCCGCGCTGCACGCCGGCGTGGTCTTGCAGATGCGCACCACCACGCCGCGCCAGCCCGGCGTCACGGCCGATCCGGCCAGCCGGTTTCCATCGGCGATGGTGGCGCCGGAAGGACGGCTGGGCCTGTCCATTCCCGGCGTTCCCGGGCTGTCGACCTCGCTGGCGCTGGCCGCCGACTACATCCCGTTCATCGCCCGCATCGAATACACGGACAGCACGACGAAGATGGTCGTCAGCGAGCGTCGGCCCTGGGTGCTGCAACCGCGCGCATCGATTAACATTGAGCTTGCGTCCCCATGACCCGGGGGGGCGCGTTGACCCGATCGTTACCTGGCCGGGCTCTATCGCGACATCGTCGATGAACCGCTTGCCCACCACATCTGACCCGGCGCACGCGGACCGGCTGGCGCAGCTGGCGGTCGACGCGCGCGCCGGCGACACGCGGGCGCTGGAGCAGCTGCTGCTGGCCATCCTGCCCCGCACGCGCAACCTGGTCCGGTACCTCATCGGGGGCGATTCGGAGGTCGACGACGTCGCGCAGACGGCGCTCTGGTCGATCGCGCGCAAGCTGCACACGTTCGAGGGGCGCAGCGCGCTGACCGCGTGGACCGATCGCATCGTCGCCCGCGCCGCCTTCGCCGAGATCCGGCGGCGGGCGACGCGTCCGAAGTTGATGAAGGGAACGGCCAGGGGGGCGCGGTCGGGACCCGAGGCTCACCTCGACAGCGTGCCCACCTCGGGCACGGTCGATACCGATTACCTCGCGCGCCGCTGGATGGCGCGCCTTCTGGATCAGCTTCCGCTCGAGCAGCGCGAGGCGGTGGTGCTTCATCACGTGATGGACCTGACTGTTCCGGAAGTGGCCGAGGAGACCGGGGCCGGCGAGGAGACCGTGCGCAGCCGCCTGCGGCTGGGCAAGACGCGCCTTCGCGCGCTGGGCGCGGCGGTCGACGACGTCGGGGAAGAGGCCAGCGATGGTTAATGAGCTCCGGCAATACGGGTTGCAATGTCTGGACGACGGGGCCGGGCCGGCGCGCTCGATCTCCGACCAGCGCGCGCGCCAGCTGGTCCGCGGGGCTTTGAGCCGCGTCATCGCCGGCGAAGGCGAGGCGCGGCCGCGGCCGATCGCGCCGGCGCGGCGTTTCGGGCGCGTGTCGCTGGTGGCGGGCGCCCTGCTGGCGGGCGGCGCCGCCCTGGCGGGGCTGGCGTATCGCGGGCTGGGACTTGGATCGAGAACCGTGACACCGGCGCCGGTCGCGGCGCCGACGCACGCGACGCTGGTGACGGCGACCGAGCGAGAGGTCGACACGACGACGCCCACGACGCCCAATGTGGCGACAGCGACGGCGACATCGGCGCCGGTCGCCAGCGTCGATCGCCCGGCGGCGGCTCACCCGCCGGCGATCCACAGGATGACGCCGTCCCGATCGCACGCGCTCTTGCGCTCGAGCGGCGAAGCGGCCGCCCCCGCAAGCGCCAAGAGCGCCGACGATCTGCTGTCGCGCGCGAACCAGCTGCGTGCGCAGCGGCGCTGGCACGAAGCAGCCGCCGCCTACCAGGCGGTCGTCGCCGGTTCGTCGGAGACACACGCCGCGTACGTCGCGATGCTGGCGCGGGCCGAGCTGCTCCTGGATCACCTGGGCCGTCCCGCGGAGGCGCTGGGGCTCTTCGAGCGCGCGCTCGCCGAGCCGTCGGGCGTGTTGACCGAGGAGGCTCGCTATGGCCTGGCTGCCTGTTACCGGGCGCTGGGCGACGTCGAGAACGAGCGGCGCGCGCTGAACGCGTTCCTGGCCGCGCACCCGCACAGCCTGATGCGCGCGAGCGCGGCCGCGCGCCTGGGCGAGCTGCACTGACACGAGCCCACTGCGGGTTTTCCAGTAACCTGCGGCGTCCTGCAACGTAGACGTAAACGTCCCGACATCGTCGACGCTCGACACTCCGCTGTCCGCCGGGCGCAGGTGATCGTGACGGGGAGCGATTTCCCCTGGTGTTGCTGACGTCCGTGGCCAAGGTTATTGAATCATGCTCGCTGGGATTCCGCGATCCTCCTTGCTCTTCCTGATCATCGCGGCCGCTGCTTGCAGCGACGGTCCCACCGACGTGGGCTTCGGACCCAGCCGCGGCGCCAGCGATCCGACTGCGGTGCGGATCGACGCGAGCGACGGCGACGACAGCACGGCTGCGGCCGACACCGCTCTGCCGCCGGCGATCGACGCCGAAGCGGGCAAGGGCGGCGACAGCGCTGGCGACGCGGTCGCCGGCGGCGGCGGCGGCGGCGATGGCGGCAGCGCCGTTCCGGCGCCCGACAAAAACGACGGCGGAGGCGGTGGTGTTGTACAAGATGGTGGCGGCGCGCCGCCCGCGGCGCCGTGCCCGAGCGAACCGTCCTACACCGGGGTGCTGTACGGCTTTGCGGGCGGCCCCAACTTCGGCATCGGCCGCGCCATCGGCCAGTGTGGCTTTCCCAACGACAAGCTGCCCGCCGGGCGTTTCTACGGCGCTGTCGACACCCCGATTTACGCGCAGGCCGCGGCCTGCGGCGCTTGCGTGCGCATCGAGAGCATGGACGGCAAGCTGAGCGCCGACGTCCAGATCATCGACCGCGTCGATCCCCTGGGCGGCGCGGGCGGGCACGTCATCAGCGCGGACGCCGCCGTGCACGTGATGTTCGGCCACGGCGACAACCCGCAGGTCCGCTTCCACTTCGTCCCCTGCAACGTCAGCGGCAACATCCAGGTCCAGTTCGACGCCACCACCATCTTCGGGTCGTCGCTGATGGTGATGAACCACCGAAACGCGCTGGCGGGGGTGCAGGTGGCGACGGCGGGCGGATGGCGCGCGCTGGTCCGCGCGCCGTTCAACCGCTGGCCGATTCCCTTCACCATCAACGGCGTGAAGAACAGCTTGCGGTTCCTCGACGGCGCCGGTCAATCGGTCGACGCCGCCGACGTTCCGTTCGCCGCGGGACTGGAGGAGACGACCGCGCAGTTCCCGTCCTGCAGCGCGACGGCCAACGACCAGGCCAGCGCTATGAGCCGCCCGGGGCAGCGCTGAGCGCCGCCGCCAGGCGCGACAGGGCCTGGCCGGCCGATTCGCGCACGCGCACGGCGACGGTGTCGTCGGCGCGCGTGGGACCGAGGTTGATCATGCCCACCGGCAGGCCGCGCTCGGAGGCGCGGCGAACGAAGCGAAAGCCCGAATAGACCGCCAGCGACGATCCGACCACCAGCAGCGCCTGGGCGCCGTCCAGCAGCTCGAAGGCCGCGCGCACCGTCGGCTCGGGGACGCTGCCGCCGAAGAAGACGACGTTCGGCATCAGCACGCCTGCGCAGATGGCGCAGGCGACGAGGCGAAACGCGGCGACCGCCTGCTCGTCGAGATCGGCGTCGCCGTCCGGCGCCAGCGCGGCGGCGCGCGCCAGCCAGTCGGGGTTGGCGTCCAGCAGGCGCGCCTGGACGGACGCGCGGGTGAACGTGGCGTGGCAGGCCAGGCAGCGCACCTCGGCCAGCGCGCCGTGCAGCTCGACGACGCGCTGGCTGCCGGCGGCGTGGTGCAGGCGATCCACGTTCTGCGTGATGACGCCAGTCAGGCAACCGCCTCGTTCGAGATCGGCGAGCGCGCGATGGGCCGCGTTGGGCGCGGCCGCCGAGAAGCGCACCCAGCCCAGCGCGGAACGCGCCCAGTAGCGGCGGCGCACGTCGGCCCGACGCATGAAGGCGTCGTGCTGGATCGGGTTGCGCGGGCCGCTGCGCCCCTGCCCGCGATAGTCGGGAATCCCCGATTCCGTGCTGCACCCGGCGCCGGTGAGAGCGACGAAGCGGCGGCCGCGGAGCAGCGCCGCCAGGCCATCCAGCTCGCTGGCTGGCGACGACGGCACGCCCGCATCGCCGGGCGCCGCCGCGGACCGGGCGATCGTCACGGCGCCACCCCGCGCGCCCCTGCGCGCCGGCCGCGACGGCGGCGGCGCGGCGCAAGGGCGAGACCGGGCGCCGCGCGCAGCGCTGCCGCCAGCGCCGCCGCCTGGGCGGGCGCCATCCCCAGCCCCCGCGCCAGCACCGGCAGCGGCGCGCCGCGGGCCACGTCGCGCGCCAGGTCCTCGGCCGAATCCGCGCGCAGCGCCCAGCCATCGATCACCAGGTAACCGAGCGCCTCGTACGGGATGATCTCTTTGACGGGCAGGCAGGCCGGCGCCTGGGCGTCGAGCTCCGGCGGCAGCAGCGCCAGCGGCTGGGGCCAGCGCTCGGCGGCGCACAGGGCGTGGCGGCGGCGCAGCGCCGCCGGCGACAGCAGCCGCGGCGCGAACACCGCCAGACGCCCGAAGACGATCCCGTCCGCCACCAGACGCCGCCGCTCCGGCGGCGGCAGCGCCTCCAGCTGCGGGCGCATGCCGGCGGCGGCGCAGCTGCCCAGGTTCTGCTGCAGCTGATAGACGATGCCGCGCGCCGCGGGCCCCAGCCCGTCGTCCACGGGCGGCAGCGGCGCCAAAAGCTCGGCGACCAGATCGCGCGCGAACGCCCGCAGCCGCCGGCCCAGGCGCAGGCGCGCGCCCGCGCCGACGCCAGCGTGATCGATCACCGCGACCTCCGGGTGCAACCGGCCGGCGCCGCGCACCAGGCGTCCCACGGCGCGCTCGTCGATCCAGATCCGCCCGTCGCCCTGCACGACGAAACGCACGTGCGGCGCCTCGATGGCCGCCTCGACCCAGGCACTGTCGGGGGCGGCGGCCGGCGCCAGCGCCGCCACCGAACCGTCCCGCACCAGCGCGCGCGCCGCCGGCACCTTGGCCGCCAGCTCGCCCGCCAGCGATCGCAAGCCGGCGCGCGCCGCCACCGTCCCCGCCCCGCCGCGCCGGCGACCGGGCTCGGCCACGAAGCGCTGCACCAGCTTCTCGTGCAGGGCATCGCTCAGGCGATCCTCGATGGCCTGCGTGCGCGCCTGCCAGCCCGCCGCATCGTCGACCCAGCTCCGGCGCGACGTCCGATGCGACGCCATGTACGTCCAGGTTCGCACCGCCGACATGCGGTCCAGCAGCACGTCGAGATCGCCGTCGGTGCGATCGAGCCGTTCGAGGTGCTGGTCGATCCAGTCGCGTTCCAGCGTCGGCCCGGCGCAAAGCTGGCGAAAGACGGCCGCCACCAGCGCGACGTGATCATCGCTGAACACGCTCATCCGCTGCCGGAAATCCGGAATCTGACAGGTCTGCCACAGAAGCTCGACGCGCTCGCGCCGGTCCGCCAGCGCCCGCACGTCGGGCAGCCGCGCCAGCGCCATCAACGCGCGGGCGTCGTCGGCGTCTTCGGCCAGGCGCAGCCAGGGCTCGCCCGGCCGCCGGCGCAGCGACCCGAGCAGGCCGTCGATCGAATCGAGGTCGAGATCGTGATCGCGCCAGAAGAGGCGCTCGTCGGCCGGGAAGCGGTGCTGCGCCAGCGCGCGCGCCGTCGCCGCCGGCAGGGGCGGCAGCGGCTCCAGCGTGGCGAAGCGGCCGTCGCGGTGATAGCGCCCGGCGCGCCCAGCGATCTGGGCCAGCTCGGCGTCCTCGAGGGCGCGCGTCTCGCGCCCGTCCCACTTGCGCAGGTCAGCGAAGACCACCGCGTCGACGTCCAGATTCAGGCCCATGCCGATGGCGTCCGTCGCCACCAGCGTGTCGACCTCGCCCGACTGAAACAGCGCCACCTGGGCGTTGCGCGCGCGCGGCGACAGCGGGCCGATCACCACCGCGGCGCCGCCCCGCTTGGCGCGGATGCGCTCGGCCAGCTCGTACACGCGCGGCGCGGAGAACGCCACCACCACCGAACGCGGCGGCAGCGCCGCCAGCGCCAGGCTGCCGCCGTCGGACAGCGTGGACAGGCGCGGGCGGCTGTCGATCACCGCCTCCGCGCACAGCCGCCGCAAGATCGGCCGCATGGTCGCCGATCCCAGCAACCAGGTCTCGCGGCGCCCGCGCGCGTGCTGGATCCGCTGCGTGAACACGTGCCCGCGCTGGCGGTGCGTGCCCAGCTGGATCTCGTCGACGGCGAGAAAATCGACCGGCACGTCGAGGGGCATCGCCTCGACGGTGCAGACCCAGTGGCGCGGGCGCGGCGGGATGCGCTTCTCCTCGCCGGTCACCAGCGCGACCGCGGCCTCGCCGACGCGCGCCGACACCCGATCGTAGACCTCGCGCGCCAGCAGCCGCAGCGGCAGGCCGATCATGCCGCTTTCGTGCTCCAGCATCCGCTCGATCGCGGCGTGGGTCTTGCCGGTGTTGGTGGGGCCGAGCAGCGCGCGCAGCACGGGCGGTCCCCCGTCCGCTCGCCGGCTGGCGCCGCCAGCGGCGACCCGAAGAGCGCGAGCGGAAGCAGAAGAGGCGGCGAAAATGCGATCTCGGCTCACGGTCCGACGACGCGCCCTCCCGGCGCCGCTTCAGTATACGCGGCGCCGTCGCCGTTGACGGGCGCGCGCCGGCGGGATACGTCGGGGCGAATGAACGGGCGGATGAACAGACGGACGCTGGCGCTCGCCATCACCCTCGGTGCCGGTAGCGGTTGCATTCCCATGGCGGCGCCGCGCCTGCCCGAGGACGTGGCCGCCGCCCTGGCCCGCGATCCGATCCACGTCCTCGAGACCGAGCACCTGATGATCTATTACCCGCAGGCGCGCAAGGCCCAGGCCCAGCGCGTGGCCGCGCACGCCGAGGGCTGCGTCGGCTATCTCGAGACCGTCGCCCAGATCAAGAACGGCATCAGCCAGCGGAAGATGACCGTGCTGCTGCCGGATCTGCCGTTCAACAATGCGTTCGTGGCGCCGCGCCTCGCCGGCTACGAGACCGAGGCCATCATCCCCACGCACGACACGGTCGATCTCTTCTCGCTGGAGATGGGCCAGCCGCCCGACGCCGGCGAGACCGCCTGCCACGAGCTGGTTCACTATATCCACTTCGAGCAGATCGGCGGCTTTCCCTGGTTCATGAACACCGTCTTCGGCGCGGTGTACTCGCCGCAGATCGGCCTCGACTCCTGGTTCGACGAGGGGCTGGCGGTCTATTACGAGACCAGGCTGCAACCGGGGACGGGGCGCCTGGCCTGGCCCTTCTGGCGCGGCGCCTTCGCGGCTGCCTACGCCGGCCGTCGCATCACCGGCGGCGACCTCAGCGAGTTCCAGCGCGACTATCACCTCGGCAATCACTATCTGGTCGGCAGCCAGTTCGTGCGCTTTCTGGCCGATCGCTACGGCGAGCAGAAGCTGTGGCGCCTGGTCAACGTCCAGGGGCGGTCGGTCTTCTTTCCGCTCTGGGTGAACCTGCGCTTCTGGCAGGCGTACGACAAGACGCTGACCACGCTGCTCGACGAGTTCGCGGACGAGGTGCAACA
>DATKEU010000505.1:0-7120 GCA_035544495.1 Polyangia bacterium
TCCGCTGGCGCCTCCTGTTCCGCCGTTGATGCCGCCACTCCCGGCGACGGTTCCCCCGCTGCCACTGCTGCCGCCGGAACCTGCGGTCCCCTTGCTGCCACCGGTGCCCGCGACTTGCCCACCCGTGCCCCCGACAGTGCCGCCGGTCCCAGCGACGGTGCCGCCCGTGCCGCCCACCATTCCACCCGTCCCGCCGGCTGCTCCCCCGGTGCCGCTGGTTCCCCCGACGTGACCGCCCCAGCCGCCGGTGTGACCACCGGTGCCACTCGCATGGTCGCCGGCTCCACCGCTCCCGCCTCTCGTGCCGCCGGCGCTGCCGCCAGTCCCGCCGGCGCTGCCGCCCGTTCCGCTCGCGCCGCCGCTTCCCACACCGGTGCCGATGTTGCCGACGATCGCGCCGCTCCCGACGCTGATGCCAGTGGGTAAGGCGCCGCTGCCGACGCTCCCGCCGCTGCCGCCGCCGTCCGGCGCGCCGCTCGCAAAGCCGGCGCTCCCGCCCGCGGCGCCGTCCCCCGCGTCGCGAGCATCACCCGCGTCGTCGGCCCTCGCGTCACTGCCACCATCGACGGGGCACGTCCTCTGATCCGGGTTCGGCAGCGGGCAGTTGTCGATCGCATCGGGAACGCCGTCGCCGTCCTGATCCCCCAGTTGCCCTGCCTTCAAGACCAGATCGAACGTCTTGCCGTCTCGGTTGGCGGGTGCGATCACCAGCACGCCGTCGGCCATCGGCGCCCCCCGAATCAACCCGCGTCCGTGAACGCGAACGTCCCCGGCCGTCGAGCCGGCGTGAAGCGCGACCGTGCCGAGCCGAGTCGAGCTCTCGGGTCGCAGCGGCCCCTGCTCGGGCAGCCGGACGTTCTCCCACAGCGGGCCGCTGTCGTCGTAGACCGACAGGCGCAGCTCATCGGGCATGGGCACGCCGCTCTCCAGATCGATCGCCAGCAGGAACGAGCCCGCGTCGCTTCCGCTGTCGCCCTCGCAAGCGCTGGCCGCGATGACGAGGCCCGCGCACAACCAGGCGACGGCTGAGGCCCGGGGGAGGCGCTCTTGGACGGAGGAACGACGATTCGACATGTGATCGGTTCTTCCGTCAGCGGCGCAGCGTGGCCAGCGATCCTTCCTGCGTCGCCGTCGAACCACCGGTCGACAGGACGATGGCGACGATCGCCGCGCCCACGACCGCCGCGCCGATCGAGCTCCAGAGCCACCAGCGCGTTCCGGACGCTCCGCTCGGCTGCCGCTCGGTCACGGGCGCCGTCTTCGTCAGCAGCGCAGGCGCAGGATCGTCCGACTCGTTCGCGGGCGGGTTCAAGAACACCGCGTAGGGCATCACCTGATCGGCGTTGTCGTTCCACTCTCCGGCGGGGACGTTCCCGTTTTGCCGCGCGTTCTCGAAATCCACCGCCCGTGTGTCTATCTCGACGATGAGCGCCTTGATCTGCGGCGTCAGCGGTGAATCCGGGGCCACCACGGTGAACTTGCGATACGTCCCGCTGGCCATCCTGAGATCCCCGAGCCGCCGATAGCACTGCGCGATGTTGATCAGGAACCCGGGCAACGGCATCACCTGGTATCCCGCCTGGTACTCCGCCAGCGCCTCTGCGAACAGCCCGGCGCGAAAGCGCGCCTCGGCGATCTGGTGATGCCGGCGCGCCTCGCGTTCACCGGTGATCACCGCGGCGAACAGGCTCTGCTGGCCCAGCGGCAGCGCGACGAAGACCGGCAAGACCGGGATGAAGGCCAGCACGAAAAGCAACCCGCGTTTCATCTCATCGCCTTCCGTGCTGGGCTCATGGCCCTCCTCCCCGGGTCGCGATCGCTCTCGCGAACGGATCGATGGGCAGACCGCGTTCGATGCGCCGCGGGCCGCCGGCGGCGCGCGACCGCGGCCGCACGCTCGGCTGGATCGGCTCCTCGGCGCGCGCCGGCTCGGGCGGGCGGTCCTCCGGTGCCGGCGCGGGCAGCGGTCGAATCAAGGGAGCGAAGGTGGCCGGCTGACTCGCGCCCGCCGGGTGAGCCGCAACGACGGGCGGGCGCTCGCCGCCACGGCCCAGCAGGACCGCGCCCGCCGCCAGCGCCACCGCCATCGCCGCCGCGGCGATCGCGCGACCCGCCCACGGTCGTCGACCGGGCGGGCGTGGAGTCGCGAACATCCGCTGGCGTCGCTCCGCTCGGCGGACGGCCTCCAGCGACTGCGGCGTCAGCCGCGCCACCGCTTGCTGTCCGGCGTTCATCTCGGCGCCGAACAGATCGGCCAGCAGCGCTTGCAGCACCTTCCCTTGTCCCGGCGTCTCTCGCAGCACGGCTTCCAGCTCGTCCGCCATCGCGTGCCCCGACGGATAGCGGGCCTCCGGGTCGCGTTGCAGGGCGCGCATCACCACCGCGTCCAGCGCCGGCGGGATCTCCGGCCGCTGCGTCGACGGCGGCGGCACCGGCAGCTCCAGGACGAAGCGCAGCGATTCCAGCTCGTCCCGACCCTTGAAGAGGCGACGGCCCACCAGCATCTCCCACAACACCACCCCCAGCCCGAACACGTCGACCCGACCGTCGAAGGCGTGACCGCGGATGCGCTCTGGCGCCACGTAGGCCAGCTTGCCTTTCAGCGTCCCGATCGCGGTCGGTTCGCCGGCGCCGCCGTCCGCGTCCAGCGCCTTGGCGATGCCGAAATCCAGCAGCTTCACGCCGCCCGATCGCAGGCACATGATGTTCGACGGCGAGACGTCACGGTGGACGACGTTCAGGCTCTTGCCGTCCACGCCGACCAGCCCGTGCGCGTATCCCAGCCCCAGCGCCACCTCGCGCGCGATGTGCGCCGCCACCAGCGGCGGGCAAACCCGGTGCATCACGCACAGCCGGCCGATGATCGCGGAGACGTCACGCCCGGTCAGGTACTCCATCGTCAGGAAGTACATCCCGCCAACATTGCCGAAGTCGTAGACCTGGACGATGTTCGGGTGATCCAGCAGCGACCCGATGCGCGCCTCCTCGATGAACATCCGCACCAGGTCGGGAGACTGGGCGCTCGCCGCCCGGATGCGCTTGAGGACGAACGTGCGCTTGAAACCCTCCGCGCCCGGCAGCACCGCCAGGAAGACCTCCGCCATGCCACCCATGCCGATGCGGTCGACGAGCAGATAGCGCCCAAAACGCTCTGGCGTCATCCCGACAGCAGCCCTGTCCACGCGCGCTTCATCGACAGGACGCCGCCAGCCTTGAGGTCAGCAATCAACATTTTGCACGCAGGCCCCGCGACGAATTTCCATGAAGCGGCCGAGCGCATTCCGGATGCAGGATCGACGATCCAGGCAACTCGCATCCGCTGCGAAATTTTCTGCCCGCGGATCGTTTCTCGCTCGACATGAATGACTCGAAGACGCCGGCGTCGGTCATCGTCCGCACCGAGGCTCGAGCGCCCGAAACCGACCCCACGGTTGGCGTCCCGGTCGTACGGTCCCAGCGTCCGCCAGCGAAACACCGTCTCGTGACACTGGGCGATTCGCTCACGCACGGTTTCCAGAGCGGCGCCATCTTCAACACCGAGATCTCGTACCCGCGGATCATCGCCTGGGAACTGGGCTGGGGCGACCAGTTCCGCGATCCGCGCTACGGCGGTCCAGGTGGCTTGCCCATCAACATCGAGCTCCTGATCAGACGACTGGAGCAGCAGTTCGGCGACAAGGTCGACTGGTGGGAGCTCGCCCACGCCGCGTTCTCGCTCCGCTCGATCATGGACGAGATCGAGGACTACTGGGAGCGCGGTCCGGGCGCCCAGCCCCCGACCCTCGCCGGCATCAATCACAACCTCGGCATGTACGGATGGGATCTGCGCGACGCGATGTCGCGAACGTCGGCGATCTGCCGGCGCGCCATCGTCACGCCCAAGGACGATTGGATCAGTCAGATCGTCGAGAACGCCAGCGATCGGGCGGCCCTTCGCGTCCTGCCGGCGTATTCCGGGGAAGGCCCGGGCATGTCCACCGTCGACGCGGCCGAGGCGCTGGGAGAGGACGGCGGCATCGAAACCCTGATCGTGTTCCTGGGCGCCAACAACGCCCTCGGCGCGGTGATCGATCTCGAGGTCACCTGGAGCCAGGCCGGGGCCAGCGGCGAGGACTACAGAGATCTCCAGAAAAAAGCCGCGTTCACCGTCTGGGACCCCCTGCACTTCAAGGCCGAGCTCGTCGAGCTGGACCGGCGGATCCGGGCCATCAATGCCCAGCACGTCATCTGGGGCACGGTGCCGCACGTGACAATCGCGCCCCTCGCGCGCGGCGTGGGCTCGAAGGTGCGCCCCGACTCGCGCTACTTCCCTTACTACACGCGGCCATGGATCGACGATGCGTCCTTCGACCCGGCCGACGATCCCCACCTGACCGAGAACGAGGCGCGCGCCGTCGACTCGGCGATCGATCAATACAACGACTTCATCGTGGCTGGCGTGGCCCAGGCGCGCAGGGAGGGCCACGATTGGTACCTGCTCGACGTGGCCGGCATCCTCGACCGGCTCGCCTCCAAGCGATACATCGACAGCCCGGCGGCCCGCCCCGCCTGGTGGCGCCCTTACGACCTGCCGCCGGCGCTGGCCGCGCTGTCCCCGAGACCGAACTCCTGGTTTTTTCAGTCCGGGCCCGACGGGCGTCAGCAAGGCGGCCTCTTCTCGCTGGACGGCGTGCACCCGACGACCATCGCCTACGGGATTGTCGCCCAGGAGTTCATCAACGTGATGCAGCTGGCTGGCGTTCCCTTCTTCTTCGGCGATGGCCGCACTCTCCGGCCCGGGTCGGTCAAGGTCGATTTTCAGCGTTTGATCGCTCTCGACACGCTGATCAAAGATCCGCCGCGTTCGCTGTCGAACGATCTGCGCCTCGTCGGTTGGTTCGACCAGAAGATCGATCTGTTCAAGCGCCTGTTTTGAGGCGAACCGGGAGAGTCGCGATGCCGCCGGCGGACTTTTGGTTGGACCGAAAACGGTCTCGCAAGACAAGACACTAGGCCGCCCGCCCGCGATCTCGTAGGTTCTACCGATGCGTCTTGGGATCGACCTCGGAGGAACGAAGATCGAAGGCATCGTTCTCGCCGACGACGGCGCCGTCGTCGCGGGCGCCCGCGTGGCCACGCCGGCCGACGGATACTCGTCCGTGCTGCGCGCCATCGCCGATCTCGTTGGTCACCTGGAAAGGAGCGCCGGCGGGCGCTGCTCGATCGGCGTCGGCACGCCCGGCTTCCTTTCGCCGCGCACGGGCCTCATCAGCAACTCGAACCTGACCGCGCTGAACGGCCACGCGGTCGATCGCGATCTGGCGGAGACCATCGGCCGGGCCGTGCGCGTCGACAACGACGCCAACTGCTTCGTGCTCTCCGAGGCCACCGACGGGGCGGCCGCGCTGCCCACTCTTGCCGCCGCCGCCGGCGCCGTCGCGCGCAAACCGGGCGGCATCGACGTCGTCTTCGGCGCCACGCTGGGCACGGGCGTAGGCGGCGGCATCGTCATCGACGGGCGCGTCCACGGCGGCGCCAACGGCAGCGCCGCCGAATGGAGCCACACCACGCTGCCGTTCCTGCAACCGACCGAACGGTCGCCCTACGCCTGTTTTTGCGGGCGCCCGAGCTGCATCGAATCCTTCGTCTCGGGACGAGGCCTGGCCGGAGCGTACAGCGAGGTGACCGGCCAGACGCTCCCCGGCCCGGAGGTCGGCCGCCTGGCCGCCGCCGGCGACGCCCCCGCCGGCGAGGCGCTGGCGATCTACGCCGATCGCCTGGCGCGCGCGCTGGCCGGCGTCATCAACCTGCTCGACCCGCGCGTCATCGTGCTGGGCGGCGGGGTCTCGAACAACGCCCGCCTGTTCGATCTGGTGCCGCGCCTTTGGAACCGGTACCGCGTCGCCGACGACCTGCGCACCGACCTGGTGCCGGCGCGCCACGGCGACGCCAGCGGCGTGCGCGGTGCCGCCTGCCTCTGGCCCGTGTAAAATTGCCGGTGCTTTGACGAAGCGCAGCTGGGGCTCGTCTCTGGGCGTCGCGCTGGCGTGCCTGGGCGGCTGCGCGGGCTGCCTGGGCGGCAACTACTCCCTGGGGTTCAACTGCCTCGCCTCCGGCACCGACGTCGAGCTGCAGGCCGCCATTGACGCCCAGGCCGAGGTGCTGCTGTGTCCGCGCGCCATGTTCACGTTGGCGGCGCCCGTGCGCCTGCACGGCGGCTCGACGCTGGCGACCTTCGAACGCCCGAGCGATCCCGCCGAGATGGCGACCATCCTGCTAGGGCCCGCGTTCGTCGGCCAGAACATCGGCGTGGGCGGCGTCGCCAGCAACATCACCATCGCCAGCGTGCGCGTCGACGGCAACCGGCGCGCGCTGGGCCCGCGCGACACCATGCAACTCGTCTACCTGGGCCCGGGAACCAACTATCAGGTCGTCGGCAACGTCTTCACCGACACGCCGGGCTGGACGCACCTGCACGTCATCGAGCCCTGCGACACCGCGACGATCACCGGCAACACCATCCTGACCGGCTCGCTGACCCACGACGCCAGCATGCACTTCGCCGACGGGCTGTCGATCTCGTGCGCGAACAGCGCCATCACCGACAACCTGGTGAACGACATCTCGTGCGTCGGGATCGTCTACTACGGCGGGCCCGGCACGATCATCCGCCACAACACGGTCGTCGAATCGACCACCAGCGCGTCGTCGGGGATCAACGTCGGCGACGCCTTCGTCCTGGACCACACGGGCGTGGTCATCAGCGAGAACATCGTCCGCGCGGTGGGTTCCAGCTATTTCCAGGTCGGCATCTCCGCCGGCCTGCGCCTGTGGCCGATGCGCATCAAGGACATCCGGGGCGTCACCGTCAGCGGCAACGTCATCACCGGCACGCTCCGGTACGGCCTGGCCGTGGATGGCTGCCTGAACTGCACGATCACGGAAAACCAGATTCTCAACTGGCAGCCGCTGGCGGCCGCGATGGGCTGTCCCGCCTCCGCGCCCTATATCGCCAGCGCGACGGCCGGGCACGCCAGCGGCACCCTTCAGCCCGGATACGTCGACGCCAATCTGGACGATTGCGTCGGGTTGCCCGCGTCACCCTGACGATTCGTTGACCGTTCCGACTGGCCCGGGCTAA
>DATKEU010000506.1:0-14705 GCA_035544495.1 Polyangia bacterium
CGCGCGGCGCCGCGCGCGCTGCTGGACGGCCGCTTGCCGACGGCGCTGACGGAGGGGACGGCGCTGCCGGCGGGCATCCGCCTGGGCGCGCCCGGCGACGGGGAGGTCCGCCTGGGCACCGCGGCCGGGACCGCGCTGACCCTGGAGCGATCGGCGTCCTTGACCGTGGCCGAAGCGGGCAGCACGCTGCGATTCACGCTGCACACGGGCGCGGTGCGGGCGCGCGTGGCGCCGCTGCTGGCCGGCGAGCGCTTCATCGTCGACGCCGGCTCCGCGCAGATCGAGGTGCACGGCACCGCGTTCCGCGTGGCCATCGTGACGGCCGGCGGCGGCTGCGCCGATGCCCGGCGCACGGCGGTGACGGTCAGCGAAGGCGTCGTCACGGTGCGCGCGCGCGGCGACGAAGCGAGGCTGACGGCGGGAACGACCTGGCAGTCTCCTTGCGCGCCGGTGGCGGCGATCGCGCTGCCCGGGCCGGCGCACCGTCGCGCGGCGCCGGCGGCGAAGGGGCGACTGGCGGCGCCGAGATCCGACCCCACCCCGACCGCTCCGGCGCCGCCCGCCGGCACGCGCGCGGAGGCAGCGCCAGCGCCCGTGCCCGTGCCCGTGCCCGTGCCAGCGTCGGTGCTGGCGGCGCAGAATGATCTCTTCGCCGCCGCCGTGCGGGCCAAGAATCACGGGCGCGCCGACGAAGCCGCGGCGCTGTTCGCCCGCCTGGCGCTGGAATACCCGCAGGGCCCGCTGGCCGAGAGCGCGGCCGCGCAACGCATAAAGGTGCTGGCCGCGGGCGGCGACCGCGCCGCCGCCGTCCGGGCCGCGCGCGAATACCTCGATCGCTACCCCGCCGGTTTCGCCCGCGCCGACGCCGAACGCCTGCGCGGGCCCGCCGCGCCGTGAGCGCGTCGCCACGGCGCTGGCGCCTCGGCGGCCTGGTGGCGGCGCTGGCGTCCGTCGCTGCCTGTCACGGCCAGCTTCGGTTCGACGACGCCAGCTGCGCCACCGACGCCGACTGCGGGATCGCCAGCCTGCACTGCCTGGCTGGTGCGTGCGTCGCGTGCGCCGCCGACCTGCACTGCACGACGCCCGGGCTGCCGCGCTGCGATCTGGCCCTGCACCGCTGTGTCGAGTGCGGCGTCAGCAGCGACTGCCCGGGCAACCAGACCTGCCGCGCCAGTCACTGCGCCACCACCTGCGCCTCCGTCGCCGTCTGCCCGGCCACCGCGCCCCGCTGCGACGACGGCTTCTGCGTCCAGTGCGACGACGGCGTCGGCTGCCCCGCCTCCGCCGCCTCCCGGTGCCTTGGCCATCGCTGCGTCGGCTGCACCGCCGACACCGACTGCGGCGGCGTCACGCCCCGCTGTGACGTGGTCACGCGCGCCTGCGTCCAGTGCCAGGGCAACACCGACTGTTCCAGCGCGACACCGCTCTGCGATCCGACGGCGGGCCGCTGCCTGCCGGCCCCCTGAGCCATCCCTGGGCCCGGCGGTCGGTCCTCGCCGGATCCGACTACTGGTGGGCGGCTTCGCTGGCCGGGAAATCGACGTGCAGGCGATTGCCGTCCGGATCGTGCAGGTTGACGATCACGTTGCCGGTGCCGGGCTGCCGGCTCTGCTGGAACACGACGCCCAGGCGCTGCAGGCGGGATACGAACTCGGGGAGGCCGCGCGCCGCGAACGCGAAATGTTCCAGCCGCAGCGCCCCCTCGGGCCGCGGTTGCTCGGCGACGACCACCATGTGGATCACCGCGCGATCGCCGAGGTACATCCAGGCGCCGGGAAACCCGAGGGGTGGCCGCTCACCTTCGCGCAGGCCGAGCACGTCCGTGTAGAACCGCACCAGCCCCGCGAGGTTGGCTGTGCGCACGTTGACGTGATCCAGCCTGTCCAGCATGGCGCGACTTTACCACTGTCACGCGCCGCGAGCGGGGGCCCGCGCATGCTCACTTCAGGTGCGCATCGAAGAACTGCAGCACGTGTCCGTACTGCAGCACCTGGTTCTCGCGCCGCTGGGCGCCGTGGCCCTCGTTCGGAAAGATGATCAGCTTGACCGGCACGCCCTTGGCCGCCAGCGCGTCGTGAATCTGAATCGCTTCCCCCACCGGCACGCGCGGATCGCTGGCGCCCTGGATGAGGAGGATGGGCGCCTTCACGCGATCGACGTAGGTGGTCGGCGACAGCTTCACCAGCGCGTCGTGGTCGCGCTCGAGATCGCCGTACTCGTTGGCGCGCAGGATGCGGCGATACGGGGCGGTGTTTCGCAGGAACGTCACCAGGTTGCCGATGCCGACGACGGACGCGCCCGCGTCGTACGCGCCGGCGAACATGGTCATGCCGATGAGGGCGGAATAGCCGCCATAGCTGCCGCCGAAGATCGCCACCTTGGGTTCCTTGCCCTGTTTCCGCCAGTGGGCGCGCACGAAACGCGCGGCGTCCTCGATGTCGGTGATGATGTCCAGGCGCTTCGGGCCGTCGTCGGCGTGGAACCAGGTCTTGCCGTAACCCTCGCTGCCGCGCACGTTGGGCTCGACGTAGACGTAGCCGGCGTCGACGAACAGCTGGGCGCGCGTGTTGAAGCCGGGAACACTCTGCCCTTCCGGCCCGCCGTGAAAGGTGACGATCACCGGGCAAGGATCTGCGGCGGCGGCGGCGCACGACGGCGGGCGGCGGACCAGCATGGGGATCGGCGTGCCGTCGCGCGCCGGATAACTCTCCAGCGCCGCCGACGCGAACTGCGTCGTGTCCAGCTCGGGCGCGCCGGGCAGCTGCCACTGCGTGGCCTCGCCGGTGACGAAGTCGATCACGTAGCTGACGTTTGGCGACCGGCCGGTGTTTTGCCCGACGACGGCGTATCGCCCATCCCGGGTCGCCGACAGGATCACCGTGTGGTCGGCGGCCGGCAGCGCGGGCAGCGCTTGCGGGCGATAACTGCGAGCGTCCAGCGCCGACAGCCGTGAAAAACCGTTCTCGTTCACGCCGTAAAAGACGTGCCGGCGGCTCTCGTCGATGATGAAGGTCTCCAGCAGATCGAAGGGAACGGCGGCGCTGATCGCGGTGAAGGTGCGGCTGGCCCGCGACCAGCGATAGAGGCGCCGGTACTCGCCCAGCTTGGGCGTCATCACCAGGAGCTCGTCGGGGTCGGCGGCGTAGGCGGCGCCGTAGTTCTCTTTCTCACCCTGGCCGAACAGCGGCGTCAGCGTCTTGCCGTCGGCGTCGAGCTCGAAGAATTCCTCCTGGGCGCTCCCGTTGTGCTTGGCCAGCAGCATCTTGCCGTCAGGCCGATAATCCTCGACCGACCACAGACCGTCCCGATCGAACAGCGGCGTGCGCCGGCGCGTGGCCACGTCCCAGCGATAGAGCGCGTACGAATCCGGCTTTTGATCGTTGGCGCGGAAGACCAGCGTGCGGGCATCGTCGGAGATGAACTCCAGCACGGTCTGGACCTTGGGCGTGTGTTGAATCAGGACCAGGGGCCCGCCCGTCGCCGGCTGCAGGTAGAGGCCGGGGTTCTCCTCGCCCTTTCGATCGCGCGAGATGACCAGGAAGGCGCCGTCGGGAGAGACGGCCGCGACCGTGGTGGGATCCTCGCCGCCGGTCATCTGAATCGGAAAGTGCTGCGGGCCATCCAGCCGCCAGACTTGCGACACGCCGGTGACGGACCACGCGAAGTAGAGGCGCTTTCCATCGGGCGAGAGGATCCCGCCGCCCGGCGCGCGAATGTCGAACATGGATTGAATGCGGCGGGTGAGCTCGCTCGGCAGCGCGGGCGGGGCGAAGCGGGCGATCACGGCCGCCGGCACACTGTCGGCGCCGAGGCCGCTGTAGCCCGACGCGGCCGGCGAGGGCGTTCGCGGCGGCGGCGAAACCGCGGGCGACGAAGCCGGCGCGGGGACGGCGGCCGCCGGCGCCACCGGGGACCGGCCGGCCGCGCAACCGGCCAGCGAGACCGCCGCCAGCGCAGAAAATCCCGCGAGAGTTCCCGCAATGACGCGCCGGTGAGTCGAGCGCGCCGGTGCCCTCACAAGCTGTTGCATGCCTGGCAACATAATTGACGCGCCCAACGAAATTCCACGTTTGTTATAGTGAGCCTCTGTCGCCGGGGCCTTGACCCGTTCGGGCCGGCGGCGGGTCGACCGACTCTCTCAACGTCACCGCCGGGGGTCCCCCATGTTCCCAGCAAGGTCGTTCCGCGTTCGGCCGCGCGCCACGTTCGCCGCATCGGCGCTGGCCGCGCTGCTGCTGGCCGGTTGTGCGGGAGCGATCGGCGACGCCGGCCAGGGGGCACCGGGCGCCGGCAACGGAGACGGTATCGGCAACGGCGGCGGTGGGGACGCGCCGACGACCGATCCCGGGCGCGTCACCATGCACCGGCTGAATCGCGCCGAGTACAACAACACCGTTCGCGATCTGTTCGGCTCCGCTCTGCACCCGGCGGACGACTTCACCGCCGACAATCGCGGCGACGCCTTCGACAACATCGCCGAGATCCTGACCTTGTCGCCGGTGCAGCTGGAGCAGTACCAGCAGGCGGCCGAGGCGCTGAGCGACGAGGCGCTGGGCATCAACCGGGCCAAGCTGATCACGTGCGACGTGGCCGCCGATGCCTGCGTGCGCACGACGCTGCAGAACCTGGCCACCCGCGCCTGGCGCCGCCCCGCCCAGGACGCCGAGCTCGGGCCATATTTGGATTTGATCGCCACCGCCAAATCGCAGGGCGACGGCGTGGACGTGGGGTTGAAGCTGGCGCTGCAGGCGCTGCTCATCTCACCCGATTTTCTCTTCCGCGTCGAGCTGGACCCCGACCCCACGTCGTTGACCCCGCACGCGCTGTCGCCGTACGAGATCGCATCGCGGCTGTCGTATTTCCTCTGGAGCTCGATGCCCGACGAGGCGCTGTTCTCCGCGGCCGCCGCCGGCACACTGCGCACTCCCGCCGTCCTCGAGGCGCAGATCGCCCGCATGATGAAAGACCCCAAGGCGGCGGCGCTGGTGCAGAACTTCGCCGGGCAGTGGCTGTACACCCGCCTCATCCCCGACCTGCAGCCGGATCCCACGCTGTTCCCGAAGTTCGACGCCGACCTGCGCGCGTCGATGCGGCAGGAGACCGAGCTCTTGTTCCGCGACATCGCCTTCGGCGGCGTGCCGGCGAGCGCGCTGGTGAACGGCACGTTCACGTACGTCAACGATCGCCTGGCCAGTCATTACGGCCTGCCGCCGGTCGGGTCGACGGATCTCAAGCGGGTCGATCTGGCCGCCAATCCGCAGCGCGGCGGGTTCATGGGCCAGGCCACGATCCTCGCCGCCACCTCGCACCCGAACGCCACGTCGCCCGTGAACCGCGGCAAGTGGATCCTGAACGACCTCCTGTGCACCGACGTCCCCGCGCCGCCCAACAACGTCAACACGATGTTGCCGCCGCTGCCCGCAGGTTCGACCCGCCGGCAGCAGCTGGAAGCGCACAAGCAGAAAGCCTGCGCCACCTGCCACCAGCTGATGGATCCGCTGGGCTTCGGCTTCGAGAACTACGACGCGGTCGGCGCGTACCGCACGATGGAGAACGGCCAGCCGATCGACGCCTCCGGCAACTACATCGACGGAACGCCCTTCAGCGGCATTCGCCAGCTGGGCACGCTGATCGCCGCCGATCCGAAGTTCACCGCCTGCGTGGCCAGCAAGCTGTACACGTATGCCCTCGGCCGACCGCCCATCAACACGCCCGGGTACATGGACCCGTTCATCGTGGATCGCGCCGCCAAGGCCTTCGGGTCGGGCGGCTATCAGTTCCAGTCCTTGATCCAGGCCATCGTCGCCAGCGACACGTTCCAGAAGCGGCGCGGAGAGTCCGCGGGAGGTTCGCCATGAGCTTGCGCTGGTTGAAGTCGAACGAACGCGGCGTGGCCCGCCGCGCCTTCCTGGGCAGCGCAGGAACGGTGGTGGCCTTGCCGCTGCTGGAATCCCTGGTCCCCCGGCGCGCGCGCGCCGCGGCCGCCTCCGCCGAGCCCAAGCGCCTCATCTATTACTATGTCCCCGACGGCATCGTGATGGACGCCTGGCGTCCGGCGACCACGGGCGCCGGTTATGCGATCACGCCGATCTTGAAGCCGATCGAGGCGCTGAAGGCGGACTTCATGGTGGTCACGGGCACCCGGAACGATCCGGCCCACCCCACCGGCAACGGCGACCACGCCGCCGGCACGTCGGGTTTCATCACCTGCGCCAAGGCGCTGAAGTCGACCACCGACATCCAGCTCGGCATCTCGGCCGATCAGTTCGCGGCCATGAAGATCGGCATGAACACGCGCGTGCCATCGGTGGTGCTGGGGACCGAGCCGGGCTCGGAGGCCGGCACCTGCGACAGCGGCTATGGCTGTCCGTACGTGCGGGCCATCTCCTGGGGCAGCATGACGACGCCGATGGCGAAGGTCACCACCCCGAAGACGGCGTTCGATCTGATCTTCACCGGCGGCGATCCCGCCGCGTCCGCCGCCGATCGCGCCAAGCGCCAGCTCTACCGCAAGAGCGTTCTCGACGTGGCCATCGGCCGCACGCAGACGCTGCGGCCGCGCCTGGGCGCCAGCGACAAGCTGAAGCTGGACGAGTATCTCACCAGCGTGCGCGAGACCGAGCGCCAGGTGACCGACCTGCCCGCCACGGGCGGCAGCTGCATGGGCGCGCAGGCCCCCAACGTCAGCGCCGACCTCGAAACCAACGTGAAGGCGTTCTCGGACATCATGGTGCTGGCCATGCAGTGCGACGCCTCGCGCATCTTCACGTTCATGCTGGGCAACGCCGGCGGGCAGCACGTCTACAGCAACCTGGGGATCAACCGCGGCCATCACGACATCTCCCACCACGGCGGCATCCTGACCAACCTGCAGATGTTGCAGACCATCGACACGTACGAGATCCAGCTGCTCGGCTATTTCCTGAACAAGCTGAAGAGCACCACCGACGGCGCCAACAACCTGCTCTTCAACTCGACGATCTACTTCTCCAGCGAGATCTCCGACGGCGACGCGCACAACCACGACGACATGCCGGTGCTGATCGCCGGCCACGGCGGCGGCATGCTGAACACCGGCCAGCACTTCTCACTGCCCACGACGACCAAGGTCTCCGACATGCTGCTCTCGACCCTCCGAACCGTCGGCGTCACCGGCGTCCCCCTCGGCGACGGCACCGCCCCGGTGATGGACATCCTGAACGCCTGATCGCGCGCGGCGGGGGCTGTGGTCGGCCGGCCGGTCGTTCACACGCCCGCCGCCCGCTGCGCGCTTGTCTTCTTAATTCGAATATTATAGAAATAACGCGTGAGCGGAAAACTGGATCGCCATGCCGAGCAGCTCGGGGCGCTGGGGCACCCGATTCGCCTGGCCATCCTGCGCTACGTGGTGCAGGCCGGGCCCGACGGCGCGGCCGCCGGGGCGATCCAGGCGCAGGTCGACATGCCGGCCTCCACGCTCAGTCATCACCTCAAGCGCCTCGTCGATGCGGGCGTCATCCGTTCGCGCGGGGAGGGGACGTTCCACTATTACTCCGCCGACTACGACGCGCTTCGCAGGCTGACTGATTACCTGTGGGAAGACTGCTGCAAGAACGGTGGCGGGAAATGCTGCTGATTTTTTTTCGCGCCTGATATTTCGATCAATTTCGAAGAAAGGAGCCGCTGGCCATGAACGTCCTCAAGCCGCACGTTTCGCTGAACGTAACCGACGTCGACGCGTCCGTCGCCTTCTACGAGAAGCTCTTCGACGTGCCGGCCACCAAGCGCCGTCCCGGCTACGCGAAGTTCGATCTCGACACCCCGTCGCTGAACCTCTCGATGCAGGAGGCGCCCCGTTCGGGCAGCAACGCCAGCCACTTCGGGATTCAGGTCGCTACGACGGATGACGTCGCGCTGGCCACCGCGCGGTTCAAGCGCAATGGCCTTGCCACCCGCGCCGAGGAGGACACCGCCTGCTGCTACGCGATCCAGGACAAGGTCTGGGTCGAAGATCCCGACGGCAACATGTGGGAGGTGTTCGTCGTCAAGGGAGACAGCCCGAACATGCGCGCCGATCAGAGCGCCTGCTGCGCGCCCCTGACGGACGCCGCGCAGGAAGACCTCGTTCCCTTGAACGCGAAGCGCGGATGTTGCTGAGGAAGGTCGTCGCCGAGGCGCTCGGGACGGCGCTGTTGCTCGCCGCCGTCGTGGGGTCGGGGATCATGGCCGAGGAGCTGGCGCGCCCGAACGCGGCGCTGGCTCTGCTCGCCAACACCGTCGCGACGGGCGCGGCGCTGGTCGCGCTGATCAGCTCCCTCGGGCCGATCTCGGGCGCGCATTTCAACCCGGTCGTGACGCTGGCGGCGGCCAGCCAGGGTGACCTGCCCTGGCGCGAGGTTCCGGGCTATCTCGGCGCGCAGCTCGCCGGCGCGTTCGGTGGGGTCGCCATCGCCCACGTCATGTTCAAGCAGCCGGCGCTCTTCTTCGCCTCCCAGCACCGGCGGGATGGGATCGCGCAGCTGACCGCCGAGTTCGTGGCGACCTTCGGGCTGCTGGCCGTCATCTGGGGATCGGCGCGGCGCCGGCCGGGCCTGGTTCCCTTCGCCGTCGGGGCATACATCACCGCGGCCTACTGGTTCACCTCGTCAACGTCCTTCGCGAACCCGGCCGTCACGCTGGCCCGCGCGGCCAGCGACACATTCGCCGGCATCCGCCCGGCCGACGCGCCCGGGTTCATCGTCGCCCAGCTGGCCGGCGGCGCCGCCGCGACGGCTCTCTTTCGTTGGCTGGTCCCCGCCTTGCCCAAAATCGCCGAGCGCGGCGTCGATCGAATCGATTCCGAAGAGGAGCGCCCATGAACACTCCGCACACTGTCATCTTTGCTTGCATTCACAACGCTGGACGCTCGCAGATGGCGGCGGCGTGGTTCGGTGCGCTGGCCGATCCGGCCAAGGCGCGCGCCATCTCGGCCGGCACCGATCCGGGCACGCGCATCCACCCGGAGGTGCGGGAAGCCATGCGTGAGGTCGGCATCGACCTCGGCGATCGAAAGCCACAGAAGCTGACGGACGAGCTCGCGCGCGGCGCCCAGATGCTGATCACCATGGGGTGCGGCGAGCAGTGTCCGGTGGTTCCCGGGCTCCGCCGGGACGACTGGCCGCTCGAGGACCCGAAGGGCAAGCCGATCACGCGCGTGCGCGAGATCCGGGACGACGTGCGGGCCCGTGTCGCCGATCTTCTTAGGCGCGAGGGGTGGGCCCGCGCCACGTCCGACGTTCAACACTGAACGACGAAATGGCCTGCAAAATCGGGCCTCACCGTTGCCGCGGACCGGCCCGCGCGCCAATTGAACGTTGGTAAATAAAGGAAATTTACCATGGTTTTCATGGACTTACCTGAATGTCGCCTGCTAGCTTTATTTCGTGATCGTTGGTGGCGTGTAAACGCGGGCCGGCAATGGCCGGGCCCACACCGCCGACCATCCGTGGAGGTTCGACATGCGATGCTTCGGTGTCACGGCGACGGCAACGCTGGCTTTGATCGGCGCGAGCTGCGCGGGGATCAAGGCCTTGCCCGGGCAAAGCGGCGCGGACGGCGGCGGCACGGCGGGGAATCCGAGTGGCCCCGGCGGTGGCGGCAGCGGCGGCCCGGGCGCGCCCCTCTCTCCCGACGGCAGCGTCATCACGCATCCGCTGGCCGGAATGATCACCTCCGACAGTCCCGACACGATCACAGTCGGCGGCAAGCCGCTGCCGGTTCATTTGAGTGTGCAATTGAACGACGGATCGATGCCACCCAGGGTCATCTGGACGGTCGACAACATCGCGGTCGGCTCGGTCGGCAATGACGGCGTCTTCACGCCCAACGGATACGTGGGCGGCGTCGTGACTGTCAGCGCCACCGTCGGCGCCGGCGTCGCCACCACCACCATCACCGTGAACGTCGACATCACCGAAAATCCGATGACGCTGATCCCGCAGGACACCGCCGCGTTGATGGCGGGCGGGCAGAACGATCCCCAGTTCACGTGGCTTTATCCTTACGACAAGACCGTCTTTCCGCGCGGGCTGGCGGCGCCCATTCTGCAGTTCGGCGGAAACGGCACGCGCGCGACGTACATGGTCGTCACCGCGCCGCACTTCCGGTACACGCAGTTCACGAACCTCAACGATCCGCTGCGCGTGACTTTCCCGCCGCAGATCTGGAAGGGCCTGACCTTGACCGCCGGGCCGAAGGATCCGGTCACCGTCACCGTCAACAAGCTGGCCGGCAACACCGGCAGCGGCCCGCTGAAGCAGACCTGGTACATCGCTCAGGCCAACATCAACGGCGTCATCTACTACAGCACGTACACACAATCGATGCTGGCGGGCGGCAAGGGCGGCATCATGCGCATCCCGGCCGGCCAGGACGCCCAGCTGGTGGTGTCGGCCGGCGGCAATTTGCCCAACAGTCTCAACAACGGCAACCAGTGCACCGCGTGCCACTCGGTCAGCGCCAACGGCAGCGTGCTGGCGGCGGGCAGCCAGAACGCGCCCGACACCATGGGAGACTGGAACCCGGTCACGAGCCAAACCTACGATCTCAGCACGGGCGGGACGGCGACGGTTCGCACACAATCGAACAACGGCCAGATCTTCTCCTTCGTCGGCCTGACGCCCGACGGCAGCATGGGGCTGGTCAGCGGCCTGCCGCCCAAGCGCAACTGGCCGTTCATTCCGCACGGCGTGGCGTCGACGCCGGGCGCGCCGTCGGCGCTGGTCAACACCGCAACCGGTCAGCCGATCGCCGCCCCGTCGCTCGGCCAGCTGGTGATGTACGCGACGACACCGGCCTTCGCGCCCGACAGCAAACAGGTCGCCTTCGTCAACGGCGACAAGCTGGGGGCGGCCTGCACCGACAAGACCTGCACCGGCGATTGCCTGCAGGCCTGCCAGCGCGTCCTGTCGGTGATGGACTTCGACGGCAAGGCGTCCCCGCCCGCGTTCTCGAACCTGCGCGACGTGGTCACCGACGCCGGCGCCGGCAAGGCGATCGCCTGGCCGACCTTCCTGCCCGACGGCACCGGGATCATTTATCAGCAGGGCGATTCGCTGGACTCCGACCAGTTCGTTTGCGATTCCTGCCCGCTGACGCCGCAGTTCGGAGAGCTGCACCTGGTGGAGACCGCCGACAAGAAGGTCAAGTCGCTCAATGCCGTCAACGGCCGCGACGCCGGCGGACAGCTTTATCTGCCCGGCGGCGAGATGGTCGAGGGGCGGATGAATTACGAGGCCAGCGTCCTGCCGGTGGCGGTGGGCGGTTATTACTGGGTGCTGTTCACCAGCCGCCGCGTCTACGGCAACACCATCTCGCCCACCAGCGGCGATCCGCAGGGCAACGATGCGTTCGGATCGCAGGCCAATCCCAGCCCCCGCAAGAAGATCTGGATCGCCGCCATCGACATCGATCACGCCGGCAAGGACGATCCCAGCCATCCCGCTTTCTATCTACCGGGGCAAGAGCTGCGCACCGCCAACATGCGCGCCTTCGCCGCGCTCTCGCCGTGCAAGCCAAACAACATGTCGTGCGAGACCGGCGCGGACTGCTGCGGTGGCTTCTGCCGCGAGACCTCGCGCGCGGCCGATGGAACGCCGGTTCTGGAGTGCGTGCCCCCGCCGGCCAACAGCTGCTCGAACACAGGCGAGCTGTGCAAGACCGCCGCCGACTGTTGCAATCCCGTCAACCAGTGCATCAACAGCCGCTGTTCTTTGATCATCCCCTGAGCGGGTAAGCGGTCGTGTTCGCGGCGCGTCCGCCGCCGCGCCGTTCCGATGGCTTTGGCTGGGCCAATGGCGCGGGCGCGGCGCCTCCGCGCCTCGTGGTCCCCTTGTCCGTCAGCGGATTCGATGCGATCGTCGCGCTCAATCGGTGGCCACCCGCCGCAAGGTCGGCCACTGTTCGATTTTTTGCCTGCCCGTCGATGAGGCCGGCGTCCCTTGTTCTGGTTTGCGCGTTGTTCGTTTCACGAGTGACCACGCGCGCGGCGAAATGGCAGGAGGATTTATCAGAATGCGACGCCCTCGATTGATCAGGACCGTGATTGCCGCCTGGTGGCCCCTGGCGTGCGGTGCGCTGGCGTTCGGCGCCTGTGCCTATAACCCGCCGGCGACGCCCGCCGGGGCAGGCTCGGGCGGCAAGGCGGGCGGCGGTGGCGGCGCGACCGGGTCGGGTGGAGCAGCGACCGGCACGGGCGGCTCGAACGTCGAGACCGGCAGCGGGGGCACCACCGCCACCGATGGTGGCCCGGGAGGAAATACCACCGACGCCGCTCCGGGCACCGGCGGCGCCGTCAACACCGCGAAGAATACCAATCTGACTTTCACCAAGGTCACCATCCACAACCGCTTCTTGGCCGAGAGCGTGGCCATCGGCGATTTCGACCACGACGGCACGCTGGACATCGCCGCCGGCAAGCGCTGGTACAAGGGCCCGTTCGACCCCGGCTACAACCCGGCGGACCCAGCGCATGGCGAGCACATCTATCGCGATGGACACGACGATCTGCCGGTCAGCGGCACAGCTGAGGAGATCAACACCGGTGTGTCGGACTCGTGGTCCGCGTTCGGTTATGACTTCAACGGCGACGGCTGGGACGACATCTTCCAGAACTCGGCGTCCGACATCGGGCCGGTGGCCAACGGGCAGACGAAGCCCATTCCTGCCGGCACCGGCTACTGGTACCAGAATCCCATGGGCGCCGCCGGCAACTGGCAGAAGTTTCAGGTCTCGGCCGACATGAAAGGCGAGCACAAGATCTACGCCGACATGAACGGCGACAATAAGCCCGAGATCCTGGGGGCGTGCAAGAACTGCAATCCCCCCGAGACCTGGGGTTACTGGCAGGCCGACTGGGCCAACCCCAGCGCGCCCTGGACCTTCCACTCCGTGACGCGCATGTATCCGTTCAAGGACAATTGCTGCGGCTGGCTGCACGGCCTGGGCGCCGGCGACGTCAACGGCGACGGCAAGATGGATCTCCTGGAGCGAAGCGGGATCTGGCTGCAGCCAGCGTCAGGTACCGGCGCCTGGACGTTCATCAACGTCGCCTTCTCGATACCCGAGCACCTGGACACCGCCCCCGACATCGGCGGCAGTCACATGCAGGTCTATGATGTCGACGGCGACGGGATGAACGACATCATCAGCTCGTCGAACGCGCATGGCTACGGCCTGGCCTGGTTCAAGCAAGGGCCGGCCGGCACGTTCACGCGGATCATGATCATGAACGTCCCGGCCCAGGGAGCCGCGCACGACGACGCTGTGTTCTCCCAGCTTCACTCGCTGTGGCTCGAGGACATGGACGGCGACGGGCTGAAGGACATCGTCACCGGCAAGACGTTCCTGGCGCACCCCTTCACCACCGGTGACGCCGGCGGCTCGGGTGCGGCGGGGGTGGGGGCGGAGCCGACGGTGCTCTACGTCTTCAAGCTGGTTCGCACGCCCACCGTGCACTTTGAGCCGCACCTGATTGACATCGACAAGGGCGCGGAAAAAGCATCCGGTGTGGCGCGGGAATTCAGGGTGGCCGACATGGACAAGGACGGCATCCCCGATATCGTCATTTCCTCCAAACGGGGTCTCTTCGTCTTCAAGGGCAAGCCATAGCCGATTCGCGCTTGTCACCTCGACCAAGACGACTGTAACGAGCTCCCGCGCCGCCCGGCAGGCGCGACGGGCGTTGTGCCTGGGCAACCCCGTCCGCCCGGAAAAAAGGTCGGGGACAAACCTCGTGGGTAGGAAGAGACAATGAGACGATTCGGGAGCCAGTACTCGACTTTTGCGGCGGCGTCTGTCCTGTGGGGTTTGTCGTTGGCGACAATCACGGCCAAGGCGGAGGTGGTCCTGCATGACGCCGACGGCTGGCGGGTCTTCACCACCGGGCGCGGCGACGCGCACTATCAACTGATAGACGGCGACGGCGATCCACACAGCATGAACAAGCTGGTGGGCGGACAGCTCCAGAACAGCTCCCAAGATCAAAACAACAAGCTCTTCGATTCGCGGATCCGCGCCGGCTTCGTCGCCGCGCAGATCGGCTTCGGCGTCAGCGACAAGTTCACCGAGACGCTGGAGGGCAAGGCCTTCATCTCGCTGTGGCTCAACGGCATCGACAACCACAAAGGGAATCCTCCCTACAACAAGGACGTCGACATGCGCGAGGCCTGGGGAGCGCTGAGCGGATCGTTCGGGACCTTTCTCTTCGGCCGCACGTACTCGATCTTCGGTTCCGCCTCCGGCGAGGTGAACCTTTACGCGTACGAGTTCGGCGTCGGCCACCCCTGCGTGGCCGAGGGAAGCACGATCGGGTGCGGATCGACCGGCGCGGGTCCTCTTTATGCCGCGCCCAACGCCCAGTTTCGGTACATCACGCCGCGCCTGGGCGGCGTGGAGATGCAGGTGTCGCTCGCCGATCCTTCGGCAACGCCCGACTACCAGATCACGCGTTACCCACGTGCCGACGGAGACATCAATTACCTGCTTTCAATTGGTGACAGCGGCAAGCTGGTGGTGAAGGGCCAGGGATGGGCGCAGCAACTGACGAAAGTGAACAGTACCGCGGACGGAACCGTTTCCACGACCGCCTGGGGAGTCATGGGGGTGGCGCGTCTGGAGGTGAGCGGGCTGAGAGTGGGTGCCGGGGCCTGGACGGGGAAGGGAATCGGAACCAACGTGACGTTGCAGCA
>DATKEU010000507.1:0-5672 GCA_035544495.1 Polyangia bacterium
GCGACGGCGCGGAAGGGGCCCTGGTCGGCCGCCGCGGACGGATTCTCCAGAAAACCCTCCGCCTCCAGCGATTCGCCCTCGCGGATCAGCACCTCCTCGACGGAGACCAGGCCGACGAGGCCCATGTGGCGGGCCGCCGCCAGCGCGCCCGGCGACCCCGGGCGGTGCAGCACGGGCGCCGCCTGGATGCGGGCCGCGCGCGGATCGACGCGCACGCGGACGGGGCCGCGTCCGGCCTCGGCACCGTCGGCGCGCGCCCAGGCCACCTCGAACGGCTCGGGCGAGGCCAGCTCGTGCACCAGCTGCAGCGACGGCGTCATGCTCTCGACGACACGCAGCCGCCAGTGCACGCACGGCAGCCCCGACACCGGCGAGCGCAGCGCCTCCTGCCCGCCCGCGCGCGCAGTCCCCGCGAAGGTCACCGCCGTCGGCGTCGTGCGAGCGAGATCGTTTGTTGGGCGCATCGGAAAAGAATCAGAGCGGCAAACTGCAGGCGTCTAGCGGGTGGGACCGTCGTCGTTGGTGGTGTCGTCCGACGGCGAGGAGGCGGGGAGCGCCGGCGGCGGTCCGGTCGGGGTCGGCTCCTCCTCGGCGGCGTATTCCTCTAGCTTGCGATACAACGTCTTGCGGTCAAGGCCCAGTCGCTGGGCGGCGCGCGTCTTGTTGCCGCCCTCCGCCGCCACGACGCGCTGGATGTAATCGCGTTCCAGCTCGTCCAGCGTCAGGCCCCGCGCCAGGGCCAGGGCCACCGGATCATGCTGGGCCGGTTTGCGCACGCGCAGCACGGCCGGCAGATCGTCGACGGTGATCATCGCCGCCTCCGCCAGCGCCACCGCCCGCTCGATGACGTTCTCCAGCTCGCGCACGTTGCCGGGCCAGCCGTGACCCAGCAGCGCCTTCTTCGCCGACTCGTGAATGCCCTTGATCTCCTTGCCCGCGCGCCCGGCGCTGGCGGCGAGAAAGTGCTCCGCCAGCGGCAGGATGTCCTCCGGGCGGTGGCGCAGCGCCGGCAGCTGCAGCTGGATGACGTTCAGGCGGTAATAGAGATCCTGCCGGAACGATCCATCCTGCAGGCGCATCGAGAGATCGCGGTTGGTGGCGGCGATGACGCGCACGTCGACGCGCTCGGAGCGGGCGGCGCCCAGGGGGCGGATCTCGCGCTCCTGCAGCACGCGCAGCAGCTTCGCCTGCAGCGACGGCGACAGCTCGGCGATCTCGTCGAGAAAGATGGTGCCGCCCTGCGCCTCGACGAAGATGCCGGGACGGTCGGCGTGCGCGTCGGTGAAGGCGCCGCGCTTGTGACCGAACAGCTCGCTCTCCAGCAGCGTGTCGGGGATGGCCGCGCAGTTGACCGCGACGAACGGGCGATCCTTGCGCTGGCTGTTCCAGTGGATCGACTTCGCCACCAGCTCCTTGCCGGTCCCTGATTCGCCGGTCACCAGCACCGACGCCGCCGACCCCGCCAGCCGGCGAATCAGCGTGAACACCTCCTGCATGGCCGTCGACTTGCCGATGATGTTGTCGAAGCGATAGCTCTTCGCCACCTCGTCGCGCAGGCGGGCGACCTCCGACCGCAGCTGGCGCTCGGCCAGCGCTTTCTCGACTGAAAGGATCAGCTGATCGACCTGGAACGGCTTGGTGATGTAGTCGAAGGCGCCCAGCTTGACGGCGCGGATGGCGGTGTCGATCGATCCGAAGGCGGTGATGGTGATGACGTGCGGCGACGGCGCCACCGCCTTCACCTCGCGCAGCAGATCCAACCCGTCGATGTCGGGCATCTTGACGTCCGAGACCACCAGATCGACGCCGCCCAGGCGCACGCGATCGATCCCCTGCCGCCCGTCCGCCGCCGTCTCGACGGTGTAGCCGTCGTCCTCCAGCGCCTCGCGCAGCATCTCGCGCATGGCCGCGTCGTCCTCGACGATGAGGATCGTCCCCCGCGCGCCGTCGGGACGTGCGGCGCCGTCCGGCGGGTCGGAGGCGGCAGGCTTGGGCATGGCCATGACAGCGTCAATCAGATGAAGGCGGCGATCAATCCTTGCTGATCCGATCGCCCGGGGCAAGCGTCTCGGCCGGCGCGGCCGCGACCGCCAGCGGGGGCCCCGCCGCGGGCGGCGGCGGGCTGGCCTCCGCCGTCGTGGTCCCCGCCGCGCCGGGCAGGAAGACGCGAAAGACGGCGCCGCCGCCGGGCGGGCTCTCGACCTCGATCCAGCCGTCGTGCTCCTTGACGATGCCGCGGCTGACGGCCAGGCCCAGGCCCGTCCCCTGGCCGTCGCCCTTGGTGGTGAAGAACGGCTCGAAGATGCGCTCGCGGGCAGCGGCGGCGATGCCGGGACCGGTGTCGGCGATCTCCAGCAACGCGTAGCTGCCGGGCGGCGCCAGGTCCAGGCCCTCCTTGCGGCGGGTGACGGTGGCGGTGTGGATGCGCAGCGTGCCGCCGGCGGGCATGGCGTGCAGCGCGTTCATCAGCAGGTTCAGGCAGACCTGCTGGATCTGATCGGGATCGCCCGGGACGTCGGGCGGCGCCGGCATGGTCTGCACGTCGGTCTGCACGCCCTGGCGCTGGATCATCTCGCGCAGGAACTCCAGCGCCTCGGCCACCACGGCTCCCAGGTGCACGCGCGTGACCGTCGGCCCGCGCTTGCGCGAGAAATCGAGCACCTGGCCGATGATCTTGGTGATGCGATCGACCTCGCCGCTGATGATGCGCGCGTTCTTGATCGCCTCGTCGGCGTCGCCCGCCTTGCGCGACAGAGCGCGCGCCCGGCCGCCGATGACGTTGAGGGGCGTGCCCAGCTCGTGCGCGATCTCGGCCGCCATCTGGCCGATGGTGGCCAGCTTCTCCGACTGGCGCAGGCGCGTCTCCAGTCCCAGGCGCGCCTCGGTGGCGCGGCGCCCCTCCTCGCGCGCCTCGCGCAGCGATCCGGTCATGGCGTTGAATCGGCTGGCCAGCGTGCCGATCTCGTCCTCGCGCTCGGCGAGGATCACCCGCGACAGATCGCCCTTGCCGACGGCGTCGATCCCTTCCATCAGCCGCCGCAGCGGCAGCATGACGATGGCGCGCATGGCGAGGAAGACGCCCACCGCGATGAACACCGCCACCGCCAGAAACAGCGGGAAGGTGCGGCGCGCGGTGGCGATGACCTCGTGGTCGATGTACCCGGCGTTGCGGCGCAGGCCCACGACCGCCGCCGGCTTGCGCGCCGGGTGCTGGCGCGGCAGCGAGACACCAGCTGCGTCGTAGAGCGGCACGGCGACCGCGTAGTAAGGCGCGCCCGCATTCTTGTCCACCGGCTCGAACAGGCGCGCCACCGGCACGCCCTCGATCTCCGCCGCCTGCGACAGGAGCAGCCAGTTCTGGTCGGTGGTGGTCCCGCGCGACGATCCGACGCGCAGGATCTCCAGCTGAAAGAGGTCGTCGCGTTCCCGGCCCGCCCAGGCCCGGTCGGCCAGCAACTTGGGCGCGCCCGCCGCCGCCAGGGGTTCCAGCTCGCCGCGCAGGATCTCGGCCGCCTCGCGCGCCTGACGGGCCAGGTCCGCTTCCAGGTCGGCGCGCCGCACGCGCAGCGCCGCCACGCCGGCAAACCCCAGCAGCGGCGCCACCAGCGCGGTGGTCAAGACCGTCACGCGCGTGCCGAGGCGCAGCCGCATGGAGGCGTGATTATACCGCCGCGCCGCCGCCGGCCCGCCCGAAGCGCGCCCGCTGCCGTGCTATACGATCGGGCAGAACGACATGGCCATCAGCGTCGAGGAGATCCGGGCCCAGATTCGCGCCGCCCTGCCCGATGCCGACGTGCGCATCACGGACACGACGGGCGGGGGCGACCACTTCGCCGCCGTCGTCGTCAGCGCCAGTTTCCGCGGCCAATCGCTGGTGGATCGCCACCGCCGGATCTACGGCGCGCTCGGCCCCGCCATGAACGGCCCCATCCACGCCTTGGCCTTGACCACCCTGACCCCGGACGAGCAAGAGAGGACATCATCATGACCGACGAACTCCGCAAGCGAATCACCGCCACCATCGGCAAGGAACGGGTCATGCTGTTCATGAAGGGCAGCCCGTCGATGCCCCAGTGCGGCTTCTCCGCCGCCGTCGTCGGCGTCCTGAAGCAGGTGGGCGTCCCCTTCGGCTCGTTCAACATTCTGGCCGATCAGGAGCTGCGCGAGGGCCTCAAGGAGTACTCCAGCTGGCCCACGTACCCGCAGCTTTACGTCGACGGCAAGCTGGTCGGCGGCGCCGACATCGTGCGCGACCTGCACGCGCGCGGCGAGCTGGCGGGCGTGCTGAAGGGGCCGGCGGCGTAACCGGTCAACCTATCGGTGGGAATGTAGAGAGCCGGGGCACGTCGCCTCAGTACCAGTTGAGGCGGCGCTCCGTGCGGCGGCCGCGGGCGAGATTGCGGACCCGTCGGACGGCGCCGAGCGTGCGGCGTTTCAGGGAGTCGCCAAGCGCGCTCGCACCCACCGGTGTTGGCGAAAGACCGAGCCGGCGAATCGCGTGATTCGCGCGGTAGGTCTCCACCATGTCGAACGCGCTCTCCGTGTTGAACAGGATGCTGAACGTGACGGTAACATCGCTGCCAGTCGAGGCCGCGTGGGGTGAGCCCATGGGCATGAAGATGCAATCCCCCGGCTGCAGCTCGAACGCGTGCGCCCGCTGCTGCATCTCGGGCCGGTAGATCTGTTCGCGGAGCTTCCCGGCGCCGTAGAAGATCTCGAGCTCCTGCTCGCTGACGACGCTGCGATCGCGGTGATCCCAGACGTAGAAGGTCTTCTGACCTCCCATGTGGCAGAGGAAATTCTGCTCGTGGTCGAGATGAAACGGCGTGACCGATTGGGGCGACGCGAGGAACGCCGCAGCGTCGCGGTTGATCAGGTTTCGGTCGCGGGCCGGCAGGAACGGCGTCACCTGCTCGAACACCTCGTCGAGCAGCGCGCGATAAGCGGGATCGCTGTAGATGTTGATGATCTGTACGAAGGCGCTCCGCTTGCCGAGGTTGTCGATCGTGCGCCGCAGGGCCTCCCGGGTCGGGTCGGTGGACAGCATCTGGCTCATGCGCGTCGCGATCCCGCGCTCGCCCTCGTGGAAGCGGACGTACTCCGGATCGATGCGTAAAGCCAGCTCGGCCAGGCTCTCGGGCGTCATCAGCGGATGCCCGACCAGGTGGTGCCTCAGTCGCGCGATTTTGAATTGATCGAAGGTTGCGTCGACGTCGATGGCCGTCATTTGTTGCACTGTCATTACAGCGCCAACTGCAAAACGCGGCAAGGTGTTTGCGAAACGCAAGATTTAACGCCGCGGGAGATACGTAAGAATAAATACAATAATTTCTCGGGAAGCTGTCAGAAACGTGGCGCACGACATGGGCGGGACTGCCGCCCCAAACCGAAGTCGTCGCGACGGCGGCGACTCGCTTCCAGCCGGGGGCGCGTCGATCCATGGCGCGAAAACCGAAGGGCGGTCGGATAATTGCTCGACGCTTCACTCTGACCTCGTGAATCGGCTCGTCATCATCATGCGCTCCGCTCTGCTCATCCACGCCGTGGCGCTCAGCGCCGCTGGTTGCATCCACGCACTCCCGCCCGTCGCCACGCCCGGCCCGGCGGCGCCGCCGCGCGCGGGCGCCCCGGTGCCTTGGGGGTACGGCCGCGTCTACGTCGACGTGGTGGAC
>DATKEU010000508.1:0-3247 GCA_035544495.1 Polyangia bacterium
CAAGCCGGCGAAGATCTCCACCGGCGCCACCATCGCCGTGCCGCTGTTCATCAGCGTCGGCGACGTGGTGAAGATCGACACGCGCACGGGCGATTACCTCGAGCGCGTCGGTCGCGCCTAGGTCGCGCGGCCGGGCGCCCGCCGTGGACGAAGCCTCGCGACTGGCGGCGCGCCGTCCGGCGCTGGAGGCGCGCGCCGCGATCCTGCGCGCGGTGCGCGACTGGTTCGAGGGCCAAGGCTTTCTGGAAGTCGAGACGCCGGCGCGCGTTCCCGCGCCCGGACAGGAGACGCACCTCGAGGCCATCGAGGCGACCGAGCCCGGGGGCGAGCGCCGCTGGCTGGTGACGTCGCCCGAGTACCACATGAAGCGGCTGGTCGCGGCGGGGTTCTCGCGCATCGTCCAGCTGGGCAAGGCCTGGCGGGCGTCGGAGCACGGCCGGCACCACCAGCCCGAGTTCGCCATCATCGAGTGGTACCGCGCCGGCGCGCCGCTGGAGGCGATCGCCGACGACTGCGAGGCGCTGGTCCGGGTGGCGGCGAACGCGGCGAACGCGCGCGGGTGGCCGCGCGTGCCGGCGCTGCCCGCCGCCTTCGCGCGCACGACGGTGGCGGCGCTGTTCCGGCAGCACGTCGGCGTCGAGCTGACCGGCGGCGAGTCCGCGCCGGCGCTGGCCGCGACACTGGCAGCGGCCGGCGTGGCCACCGGCACGGCCAGCCGCTGGGACGACATCTTCTTTCAAGCGTTCCTTGACAGGATCGAGCCGGCGTTGGCGCAGGGTCCGCCGATTTTCGTGTTCGACTGGCCGGCGCCGCTGGGCGCGCTCGCCCGGCGAAAGGCGGACGATCCGCGCCTGGTCGAGCGCTTCGAGCTCTACGCCGGCGGGCTGGAGCTGGCCAACGCATTCGGCGAGCTCACCGACGCCGGGGAGCAGCGCGCGCGCTTTCAGGAAGAGTCGGCCGTGCGCGCCGCGCTGGGGCGCATGGTCTACCCGGTCGACGAAAATCTATTGTCCGCGCTGGCCCGCATGCCGCCCACGTCCGGGGTGGCGCTGGGCCTCGATCGCCTGGTGATGTTCGCCTTGGGCCTCACCGACATCCGCGAGGCGATCGCCTTCGCCGCCGATGAAGTCTAGGAAGCGACAGCTCAGGCGCGGTCCCGGTACCACACCTCCTCGACGCCGCGCCACTTGTCGATCCACTTGGTGACGTCGTCCGTGTGGCGGCCCTCCGGCAGGATGGCGGCGTAGCGGCCGAGGATGCGCGCCGCTCGTGCGGGGTCGCCCTTCTCGTGGTCGGCCCAGGTGCGCAGCGCGAAGAACAGCTCGTCATCCAGGGTCTCGGGATCCAGCGCGCTGTCGCTGGCGTCCATGCGCAGGGCCCGTTCGTAATCGTCGATCGCCTCCTCCCACTGGTGCAGCCCGGCGTGGGCCTGGCCACGGTTGAAGAAGGCCTCCGGTTCGGCGGGCTGGATGGCGATTTCGCTGGTCGCGGCGGCCAGCGCTTCGGTCCATCTGCCTTCGCCGACAAGCTTCGTCGACAGCAATCGGCCGTATGTCATCGGCGCACTCTAGCCAAACTGTCGACGCTGGCGGCGCGAAAAGAGCAGCCCGGAAGCTGGCGCCAGCCCGCCGGGAAGCTTGACCCCTGATCGGTCGTCTGCTATGCGTTTCGCGGCTGGAGGCCGACACTGGTGACTCAATATCTACTCGGAATGGCTCAGCAAGCGCCCGCGGGCGGCAGCGCGCTGACCACGTTCATGCCCCTGATCCTGATCTTCGGGGTGTTCTGGCTGCTGGTGATCAGGCCCCAGTCCAAGAAGGCGAAGCAGCATCAGCAGATGCTGACCGAGCTGAAGAAGGGCGACGACGTCGTCACCCAGGGCGGGATCATTGGCAAGATCGCCGGCATCAAGGACAACGAGCTGACGTTGCAGGTGCAGGAGGGCGTTCGCTTGCGCGTCACCCGCGCGTCGGTGACCGGTCGTTACACCGGTGCCGAGGCGGCTGCCAAGACCGACGCCAAAGCCTCCTAACCCCCCGCAACGGATCTTCGAATGGAACGCTCATGGTGGTGGAAGGCCGTGCTTTACGGCGTCGTGGTCGTCACGGCTTGCCTCTACCTCATCCCGACGGTGGTGCCGGAAGCGAAGCAGCCGGCGTTCATCAAGAGTCACTTTCAAAAACGCATCCAGCTGGGCCTGGACCTTCAGGGCGGCCTGCACCTCGTCTACGAGGTCAATGTCGACAAGGCCGTGTCCGGCAAGGTCGACCGGCTGTCGTCCGACGTCGAGGACCGGCTGCGCAAGGACAAGGGGATCGCCGAACTGGGCATCACCCGCGAGGGGCGCGACGACATCGTCCTGACGTTCAAGCCGCCCGCCGACCAGGCCAAGCTGGACGAGTCGATCCTGCGCGACTACCGCAAGTCGCTGGACGTCGTCGAGCGCAACGCGGCCACCGGCGTCGTGCGCCTTCGTCTGGACCCCGACCAGGTCGAGGAGGTGCGCGACTATGCCCTGCGCCAGGGCATCGAGACCATCCGCGGGCGCGTCGACAAGTTTGGCGTCGCCGAGCCGACCATCATCAAGAAGGGCACCGACATCATCGTCGAGCTGCCGGGCTTGAAAGCGGCCGACTTCGAGCGCATCAAGTCGATCATCGGCCGCACCGCGCAGCTCGAGTTCAAGATCGTCGACGACGGCTCGGAGTACCTGCGCAAGGTGGCGGCGGCGGTGCCGAAGGACTCCGGCATCGAGGCCGTCCCCGAGTCGTGGACGGAGAAGGACTCCGGCAAGCAGCACGAGGACGTCTACCTGCGGTCGAAGAGCCGCGACGCGCTGAAGAAGTTCTTCGACGGGCTGACCGGGCCGCTGGCGATGCCGCCCGATCACGAGATCGGCTACGAGGAGAACCAGGCGCGCAATGAAGCCGGCGACGCGACGCCGGACAAGTACTGGCGGACGTTCTATCTGCACAAGCGCGCGGCGCTGACCGGCGAGTACCTGTCGAACGCCGACCAGACCTGGGATCATCAGACCGGCCGCCCGGAGGTCAGCTTCGAGTTCGATCGCCAGGGCGCCGCGATCTCCGAACGCATGACTGGGGACAACATCGGCCGCAAGATGGCCATCCTCCTCGACGACAAGATCACCAGCGCGCCGATCATCGAGGGGCGCATCGGCGCTCGCGGCCGCATCACCCTGGGCAGCTTCGGCGATCCGTTCCAGCTGCAGCAGGAGGCCAAGGAC
>DATKEU010000509.1:0-2529 GCA_035544495.1 Polyangia bacterium
CACGCCGGACAGGCCCGCCCCGTCGTCGGCGGCGTGCGCGCCGAACGTCGACAGCAGCAGCGCCAGCGCGGTCATCACGACGGCGATGCCCATACCGGCGATGCCGAAGGCGTTCCCCCGCCGCGCCGACTCCTGCGTCGACAGGCCGCGCAGGCTGAGGATGAAAAGCAAGCTGGCCCCCAGATAGGCCAGCGATCGCCAGGTGTCGGCCAGTGATTGCAGAGCGGGCACCCTACTTCCGGAACATGCGCAGCATGCGTTGGGTCACCAGAAAGCCTCCCGCCACGTTGATCGATGCCAGCAAGATGGCGACGCCGCCCAGCGCCTTCACCGCCGGGCTGGCGCCGCCGCGCAGGACGTCCATTCCGCCGATGAGGATGATGCCGCTGATGGCGTTGGTGACGCTCATGAGCGGCGTGTGCAGGGCCGGGGTGACGTTCCAGACCACGTGCCATCCCACCACGCAGGCCAGGAGGAACACCGTCAAATGTTCAAGGAATTCTTTAGGTCCGAACAGCCCCGCCGCCGCCAGCAAGACGACCAGCGCGCCGACGGCGATCCGACCGCCCACGCCCATCTCCTGCGGCTGCGACGGCGGCTTGGCCGCGCCGTTCTGGACCGGCACCGGCGCCGTGGGACCGCCGGCGCGCGGCTGGGGCGGCTTGGGCGGCGGCCACATCAGCTTGCCGTCCTGGAGCACCAGCACGCCGCGGTGGATCTCGTCGTCGAGGTTGATCTGCACGCGCCCTTCCGGCGTCACCAGATCGCGCAGAAAATTGAACACCGTCATCGCGTAAAACTCCGATGACTGGTGCGCCATGCGGCTCGGCAGATCCGTGAGGCCGACGATCGTGACGCCGAACTTCTGCACCACCTTGTCGCGCTCGGTGAGGGCGCAGTTGCCGCCCTGCTCGGCCGCCATGTCGACGATCACCGAGCCGTGCACCATGCTGACCACCGCGCCCGACGTGATGAGCTGCGGCGCCGGCTTGCCGGGGATCAGCGCGGTCGAGATGATGATGTCCGACTGCTTGGCGTGCTGGGAGATGAGCGCCTGCTCGGCCGCCAGGTACGCGTCGCTCATCTCCTTGGCGTAGCCGCCGGCGCCCTCGCCCGATTCGTTGAATTGAAATTCCAGGAACGTCGCGCCCAGGCTCTCCACCTGCTCGCGCACCGTCGGCCGCGTGTCGAAGGCGCGCACCACGGCGCCCAGGCTCCGCGCCGCCGCGACCGCCGCCAGTCCGGCCACGCCCGCGCCCAGCACCAGCACCTGCGCCGGCTTGGCCCGGCCAGCCGCGGTCACCTGCCCGGGAAAGAACCGGCCAAAGTGGCTGGCCGCTTCGATCACCGCGCGATACCCGGCGATGTTCGCCATCGCGGAGAGCGCGTCCATGCGCTGGGCGCGCGTGATGCGCGGCATGGCATCCATTGCCAGCACAGTGGCCTTGCGCGCGGCCAGGCGCTTGATCAGGTCGGGGTTCTGGGCCGGCCAGAAGAACCCGATGATGATCGCCCCCTCCTTGACCAGATCGGCTTCGTGTCTGTTGCCGTGGGGGATCGGGGACGGCTGGCGAACCTTCAGAACGACATCCGCCTCCGCCCACAGTCGCGCGGCGTCGGGGATGATGGTGGCGCCTGCCTCGGCGTAGGCTCCATCCGAGAAATGGGCGGCGTCGCCAGCGCCCGCCTGGACGAGCACGTCGAGGCCGAGCTTCCGAATCTTCTGAACCGTGTCCGGCGTGGCGGCCACTCGCCGTTCGTGCGGGTAGACCTCTGCCGGGACCCCCACCTTCATTGCGCGCAGCAGAGTACACGCCGTGCGTCTCGGTGGGAAGAGTGGCCGTGGACGGAAATGGGCCCGGCCGGGCGTCGCCAGCGACGGCGACCCGCGACGGTGTGCGATGGTTCAATCGCTGCGCCCACCGTAACGACGTTTGCTCGCCTGGCGACGGCGCGCCGAAAAGCTGGCCACGGCATTTGCCTATATGGACAACGCGGGATTACCTGATACCGTAGGCAGAGCGGTCCTTTTTGACGTCGTCTCCTTTCTGCCACGGTCGCCGTTACGAAGTTGTGCGCACCCCTGGGCGTTCAGGTAGCCGAATACTGAAGGACGCAGCCCGCAAGACCGCGGGTCAGCAACTGAGTCGCCCACTCGGGCATTCGCGACCACCAAGGAGAGAGAGATGGGAAAGAGGCTATACGTCGGGAATCTGTCTTACAGCGTGACCGAAGCGGATTTGCGCGAGGTCTTCGCCGAGGGCGGAAACGTCGAGGAGGTTCGAGTCGTCCTCGACCGCGACACTGGCCGCCCGCGCGGGTTCGCTTTCGTCGAGATGGCGTCCGACGCGGAAGCTACGGCAGCGATGCAAGCTCTCAACGGACGCGACGTGCAAGGCCGCGCGATCAGCGTCAGCGAGGCACGTGAGCGCACCGGCGGTGGCGGTGGCGGCGGCGGCGGCCGTGGCTTCGGTGGCGGGGGTGGCGGCGGCGGTTACGGGGGTGGCGGCGGTGGCGGTGGTGGTGGAT
>DATKEU010000510.1:0-5993 GCA_035544495.1 Polyangia bacterium
CGGAGAAGCTGATCCCGCTGATGATCCTGAACGCCTGCGAGGGGCGGCCGCTGCCGGTATACGGCGACGGGATGCAGGTGCGCGACTGGATTCACGTCGAGGATCACTGCGAGGCGATCGACGCCGCCCTGCTGCGCGGCCACCCGGGCGACGTGTACAACATCGGCGCCGAGAACGAGCGCCCCAACATCGACGTCGTGCGCGCCATCCTGGCCGAGGTGGGCGCCCCGCCGTCGCTGGTCGCCCACGTCCCCGATCGCCCCGGCCACGACCGCCGCTACGCCATGAACGCCGGCAAGATCCGGCGCGAGCTGGGCTGGCGCCCGCGCCACGTCTTCGAGGCCGGCCTGCGCGAGACGGTGGCCTGGTACCGCGCCAACGCCGACTGGTGCCAGCGCGTGCGCTCGGGCAGCTACCGCGATTATTACGAACAGCAATACGGCGCCCGCCTGCGCCGCGGCGAGGGTTCCGGGTAGAGTTCGTCCCCCGAACTGCGGTAGCCTTTCGCGGTGTTCCCCAAGGTGCTGAACGCGCGCCAGCGCTTTCCACCCTCGCGGCCGGTCGACATCGCCGCGGCGCTGGCCAGTCACTGGCCGTTCGCCATCGCGCCCGGCGCCCAGATCGCGATCGCCGTCGGCAGCCGCGGCATCGCGCGCGTCGCCGAGGTCGCGCGCGCCGTCATCGATCGCGTGCGCGCCGCCGGCGGTCACCCGTACATCGTCCCCGCCATGGGCAGCCACGGCGGCGGCACGGCCGAAGGCCAGGCTTCGCTGCTGGCCGAGTACGGCATCACCGAGGCGGCGCTGGGCGTTCCGATCCGCGCGTCCATGGACGTGCAGCAGGTCGCCACCATCGAGGACGGCGTCCCCGTGCACCTGGCGCGCGAGGCGGCGCGCGCCGACGGCATCATCGCCATCAGCCGGGTCAAGCCGCACACCAGCTTTCGCGGGCCGGTCGAGAGCGGCGTCGCCAAGATGATTGCCGTGGGCCTGGGCAAGCGCGACGGCGCGACCGCCTTTCACGCGGCCGCCGATCGCTTCGGCTTCCCGCGCGTCATCGAAGGCATGGCGCGCGCCAAGCTGCGCGCGGCGCCCTTCCTGGGCGGCGTGGCGCTGCTGGAGGACCAGCACCACGCGCTGGCCAAGGTCGCGGTCCTGCGCGCCGACGAGATCATGGAGCGCGAGCCGGCGCTGCTGGCGGAGGCGTGGGCGTTGATGCCGCGCCTGCCGGTGCGGGAGATCGATCTCCTGATCGTCGACGCCATCGGCAAGAACATCAGCGGGGCTGGCATGGATCCCAACGTCACCGGCCGCGGCTTCGCGGGCCCGGCGCCTCCCGGCGCGCCCCCGGTCCCGACCGTGCACCGCCTGTTCGCGCGCGAGTTGACGACCGAGACACAAGGCAACGCGATCGGCATCGGCCTGGCCGACTTCACGACCACCCGCCTCGTGCGCGCCATCGATCGCGAGGCGACGTACACGAACGCGCTGGCCTCGCTGTCGTTGCGAGCCGCCAAGATCCCGATCCACTTCGACCGCGATCGCGACGTCATCACCCAGGCGCTGGCCACGCTGCCGTTGCGCGACCCGCGAGAGGCGCGCGTTCTGCGGATCGCGAACACGCTGGACATCGAGACGGTGCAGCTGTCGCCCGCTTGTTTCGCCGATGGCGCGCCGCCGGCAAACCTCGAAATCGCCGGCCCGCCATCCGATCTGACGTTCGACGGCGATGGCAACCTCGCACCGCTGAGAGCCAGTTGAGGATCGGCCCGGCCATTTTGGCTGGGCCAAGCGGAAAAGAAATTACCGCCGCGACAGTCAGGCGTGCGGTCTTTTGACGCGTCTTTGGCCAGCCGAAGAACCGTTCAAGAAAATGCGTGTTCGCTTACGCATTGCCGGGCAAACCCTGTTGACATGATGGGGTCCGTTCCCTACTCTCGCCGCTTCACGCGCCGTCGGTAGCGGTGCTGTAGAGCCAACGGCCACGCTCAACTGGAGGACACGATGATTTCCCTGACGAGACTATGCGCATCGCTCACGATTGTGGCGCTTCTGTCGGCCGCCGCCCCCGCGGCCGCCGGGGAGACGCTGACGGTCTGGTGGGTGAAGGGCTTCTACAAGTCCGAGGACGACGCGCTGTTCGCCGCGATCAAGAAGTTCGAGGAGAAGACGGGCGTCAAGGTCGAGCTGTCGCAGTATCCGGTCAGCGACATGATCGCCAAGACCGTCGCCGCGCTGGACGCCGGCAACGTTCCCGACGTCGCGTACTCCGACGTCTACGACCTGCAGACGACGGGCAAGTGGGCGTTCGAGGGCAAGCTGGAGGATCTGACGAGCATCCTGGCCCCGCAAAAGGACAAGTTCCTGAAGAACACGCTCGAGACCACGCACCTCTACAACGACAAGACGAAGAAGCACGGTTATTACGCCTTCCCGGTCAAGCAGCAGACCATGCACATCCAGTACTGGAAGGACATGCTGACCGACGCCGGATTCAAGGAGTCGGACATACCGACGACCTGGAAAGCGTACTGGGACTTCTGGTGTGACAAGGTCCAGCCCGCCTACCGCGCCAAGACCGGCAAGCGCACCTTCGCCGTGGGCCAGCCGATGGGCGTCGACGGGACCGACTCGTTCTACTCGTTCCTGACCTGGGCCGACGCCTGGGGCGCCAAGATCGTCGACGAAAACGGCAAGCTGGTGGCGGACCAGCCTAAGAACCGCGCCGCGCTGGTGAACGCCATGAAGGACTTCACCGGCTTCCGCACGCGCGGCTGCACGCCGCCCTCGTCGACGGCGTGGAAGGATCCGGACAACAACGTCGCCTTTCACAACAAGACCATCATCCTGACCGACAACGCCAGCATCTCCATCGTGTCGAAGTGGCTGGACGACGCCAACAACGCGTCGCTGCCGGCCGAGCAGCGCGCCACCGCCAAGAAGAACTACGAGGAGAACATCGTCCTGACGGGCTTCCCGCACCGGCCCGACGGGTCGAAGATGTTCTATCGCGCGGCGGTGAAGACCGGCGTCATCTTCGAGGCGTCGAAGAATAAGAAGCTGGCCAAGGACTTCGTGACGTTCCTGATGCAGCCGGAGAATCTGCAGCCGTACGTCGAGGGCGCGCTCGGACGCTGGTTCCCGGTCACGAAGGCCGGCGCCGCCAGCCCGTTCTGGAGCGCGGACGCCCACCGGCGCACCGTCGAGGAGCAGTTCAAGGCCGGCACGACCAGCTTCGAGTTCACCAAGAACTGGAAGTTCACGCAGGTCAACTCCGAGAACGTCTGGGCCAAGTGCATGAGCCGCATCCTCAACGACAACGTCCCGGTGGAGAAGGCCGTGGACGAGATGATCGCGCGCATCAAGACCGTCATTGGTTCGTAGTCGACCGCAGCGTTGACGAACGCCGGCTATTCCTGCCCAGCGCGGGGACGGCCGGCGTATGATGACCAAACGAATGTCGACGTTCGCTCCCGCCGATCGAAAAACGGTCGGCGCCTTCGTTCCCGCCAAGCCGCGGATGTCCGCCACAGAGCTGTGGGGGCTGGCGTTTCTGACCCCCTACGTCTTTGTCTTTCTGTTGCTGGTGGCCTTCCCGGTCGCCTACGGGCTTTATCTGGCCCGCCACCCTGACAGCTATGTCCGCCTGTTCGAGGACCCGGTGTTCGCCCGCGCGGTGGTCAACACGATGGTCTTCCTGGTGGTGGGCATCAACACCAAGATGGTGATCGCGCTTTTGCTGTCCGGCTTCTTCGTGCAGAAGCGCCGCTGGATCAAGGCGCTGTCGGTGCTGTTCATCCTGCCCTGGGCGGTGCCGTCGATCCCGACGCTGCTGTCGTTCCGGTTCATGCTGAACCCGGAGTGGGGGCTCATCAACTCGCTCATCTTTCGGTTCACGCACCAGGATGGCCCCAACTGGCTGAATAACCCGACGCTGGCGCTGTCGCTGGGGATCACCGTCCACATCTGGAAGTCCCTCCCCTTCTGGACGCTGATCCTGATCTCGGGGCGGCTGGCCATCGCCGACGAGCTGTACGAGGCGGCGGCCGTCGACGGCGCCAGCGAGTGGCAAAAGTTCCGGTACATCACCTGGCCGTCCATGCGCACGCTGTACCTGACCTGCACGATCCTCTCGATGGTCTGGACGCTGGGCGACTTCAACAGCATCTACCTGCTGACGGGCGGCGGGCCGGGCGATCTGACCCACGTGCTGGCGACGCTGGGCATTCGTTACCTGCGCCTGGACGAGGTCGGCATGTCGATGGCCTCGGTGGTGTGCGCGCTGCCGCTGGTGCTGCCGCTGGTCTATTTCATGACGAAGAGGCTGTCCAAGTGAGCGCGCCGGCGAACAAGAGCGCGGGGTTCAACTTTCGCGCCCTGGCCACCGAGGCCAAGCTGCTGCTGATCGGGATCCCGGTGTTCCTGTGGACGATGGCGCCCATCTATCACCTGTTCCTGTTCTCGATCTCACCGAAGGAATCGGCGCTGGGCGGCGCCCTCTTTCCCGATCACCCGACGCTGAGGAACTTCGCCATCGTCTTCAAGCAGCAGCACTACTACTTGCTGCACTTCTGGCGGCAGATGTGGAACTCGCTGTTCATCGCGGTGTCGGCGGGCGCGCTGACGCTGTTCGTGGCGACGACGGCGGCGTTCGCCATCAGCCGGCTGCGCGTGCGGGCCGGCCGGGTGGTGATGAACTTCGCGCTGTTCACGTATCTGATCCCGGCCGCGTTCCTGGCCATCCCGATCTACAAGACGATGGGGATCTATGGCCTGCTGAACCATCAGTGGTCGATGATTTTGGCCATGGTGACCATCGCGTCGCCGTACGCCATCTGGGTGCTGAAGCAGGCGTCCGACAAGTTGCCCTACGAGCTGGACGAGTCGGCGCGCATGGACGGCGCCACGACGCTGCAGCTGTTCCGCCTGGTGTACCTGCCGCTGATGATGCCGTCGCTGGTCGCCGTCGGGACCTACGCGCTGCTGCTGGCGTGGAACGAGTACCTTTACGCGTTCCTGCTGCTGTCGAAGGAGACCGACTTCACGCTGGGCGTCGCGCTGGGGAACTTCCTGGCGGCGGACGACTCACCCTGGGAGCTGCTGATGGCGACCGGGCTCATCTATTCACTGCCGCCAGCCGCGATCTATTATGCCGTCAAGCGTTACATGGTCGGCGGACTGACCGCCGGGGCCGTGAAAAGCTAGCCGTCGCGCGGAGGTGCCGCGGCGCGCGGGCCAGTCGGGTCATTTCTGCCGGTTGATACCTAGAGCGCAGTCCGGTAATTTTTTTGATTCGTGCCCGCAATGGGCGGGGAAGGAGACGTGCCGCATGACATCACCGTCGTCACGCAAGCTGGCTTGGATTTTCGGCGCGGCGCTGGCCGCGGGCTGCGCTCACGAGGCCGCCAAGCCCGACAAGGTCGCCGACGTCGAGCAAAAGCCAGCGCCTCGGAAGGCAGCCGAGCCGCCCCCCGCGGATCCGCTGCCGCCGGAGAAAATCACCGACGCCGCCGACGAATCCGCGGGCGGCGACGCCATCTACTTCGATTTCGATTCGGCGCTGTTGCGCGACGACGCGCGGGACATCCTGGCCAAGGTGGCGGGCAGCCTGAAGGAGCAGCCCGACAGCAAGCTGGCGATCGAGGGGAACTGCGACGCGCTTGGCACCGTCGAGTACAACCTGGCGTTGGGCCAGCACCGCGCCGAGGCAGCCAAGGCCTATCTCGTCCAGATGGGCGTGCAGCGAAAACGGATCAAGACGGCCAGCTTCGGCTCGCAGCGACCGAAGTACCCCGGCCGCGACGAAGCGGCCTACTCCAAGAACCGCCGCGACGATCTGATCGTCAAGTAGGGGAGCGCACCGGCGACGCCGTAAAGAAAGCGTAACGGCGGCGGGTGTGAGGGCGGGCCCCATTCGCTTCGTCGGGGCGGCGAGAGGGGTGGGTTCCCCTCGCCGGCTCAGACATCGGGTCCGGCGCGCGCGCCTTGAGGGGG
>DATKEU010000511.1:0-20613 GCA_035544495.1 Polyangia bacterium
GTTGCCGGTGGCGTTGTCGGGCGGCAGCAGTGAAAACGCCGCGCCAGTGCCCCCGGCCAGACTCTCCACGCGCCCGCTGAACTTGCGCCCGCCATAGGTGTCGACTGTGATGGTGGCCGGCTGGCCAGGGCGCATCGAACCGATCTGCGTCTCCTTGAAATTCGCCAGCACGTAGGTGGCGGCCGGCACCAGCTCGATCAGCGGCTGGCCGGCGGAGACCAGCTGACCAGCGTGGGCCGAGAGCCTGGACGCGAAACCGTCGGCCGGCGCCACGATGCGGGTGTAAGAAAGTTGCAGCTTCGCCAGCGCCAGGCTGGCCCGCGCGCCGTCCACGCGCGCGGCGGCCAGGGCGGCGCCGGCGCGCGCCGATTCGATCTGCGGCGTGACGGGCGTACTCTGATTCAGGCGGCCGCGCGCCTCGCCGACGCGGCTGACGGCGGCCTGGCGCGTGTCCTCGGCCTGCGCGACCTGCGCGTCGGCTTGATTCTTGGCGGCGCGCGCGGACTCCAGCGCGACCTGGGCCGCGTCCAGACGATCCTGCGGGATCGCTCCCGACCCACGCAGCGTGCGCGCCCGCGCGGAATCCAGCTCCGCCTTGCGCAGGTCCGCCTCGGCGCGGGCGGCGGCGGCGCGCGCGCCGATGAGCTGCGCCTGGGCGCTGCCGACGCCCGCCGCCGATCCGGTCAGCGCGGCGCGCGCGCTGGCCAGGCCCCCCTTCGACGTCGCATCGACGATCGCCACCTGCGCCTCCGCGGCCGTCACCTGGGCGCTGGCGTTGGCCAGCTCGGCCTCGGCCTGCTGCACGCGGGCCTGGAAATCGGCCGGATCCAGCTCGATCAGCAGCTCGCCGCTCGCGACCCGCTGGTTCTCGACGATCGCCACGCGCGCCACCAGGCCCGCCACGCGCGCGGCCACCGGCACCACGTCCGCCGCCACCTGCGCGTCGTCGGTCCCCTCGCGCCCCCTGGTGACCAGCGCATACACGCCGATCGCGATGAGCGCGATCACCGCCAGCGCGCCCAGCACGACAAACGGCCGCCGTCGCGATCGCGCGGACCGCGGCGGCGGCGCCGGCGCCACGATGACGTCGGCCGGTGGCGGGGTCTTGGGCGAGGGGCCGGGCTGGCGTGCGGTTTCCGTCGTTGCTGCCATCAGTGGACATCCATCTTGGGTTGACTGGCGCCAGGCGGCCTGCGCAGCAGCATGGCGAGAGGAATCACGAACAGGAACGCGATCCCGGCGACCAGAAACATCCGCTCGAACGCCAGCACCGACGCCTGCCGCTCCAGCGTGGCGTCAAGGAAGCGCAGCGCCCCCTCGCGCGCGGCGGGGCCGCCAAAGCCGCGCGCCATCAACATCGACTGCAGCGCGGACAGACGCCCCAGCACCTCGGGACGTCCGGCGTCGACGTGCGCCGCCAGCCCCGCGCGCGCCGTCGCCATGAAATGCGGCAGCAGCGTCGCGAACGCCGCCAGCCCCAGCGACCCGCCGATCTGGCGCAGCAGCGAGTTCAGCCCGGTCGCGTCCGTCAGCCGATAGCGCGGGATCCGCGACAGCGCCACCGTCGTCAGCGGCACGAACAGCGAAGAGAACCCGAACCCCTGGATGACGATCGCCAGCACCACGGAGCGCGCGCCCGTCGCCAGCGTGTAGTGCGACATCAGATAGACGCTGAACGCGACCAGGACGACGCCGATGATCACCAGGATGCGCGGCTGCACCCGGTTGTAGAGCCGACCCACCAGCGGAATGCCCACCATCATGGCCAGCGCGCGCGGCATCAGCGCCTCGCCGGAGACCAGCGCCGGGAAGCCGAGCAGCTGCTGCATGAACAGCGGCAAGAGGAAGGTGATCGACATCAGGATGGCGAACATCACCGCCCCGATCAGCGTCCCCGACAGGAAAACCCGGTCCGCGAACAGCGTCAGATCGACCGCCGGCGCGGTCGCCGTCCGCTCGCGGATCACGAACGCGGCCAGCATGAACACCGCCACGAACGTGCACACGGCGATGGCGCGCGATTCGAACCAGTCGTTGGCGCTCCCCTCCTCCAGCACGTACTGCAGCGTCGCCAGACCAACTGTGAGAAGGACGATGCCGATCCAGTCAAGGTTCCGGCGCTGCACCGCCGCCCGAGCGCGGTTCTCGCGCCGGATGTCCTCCGGTTCATGCACGAAGCGCGACACCATGAAGATGCCCAGAATGCCGATCGGCAAATTGATGTAAAAAATCCACGGCCAGGGGAAGTTGTCCAGGATGTAACCGCCCAGCGTCGGCCCCGCCGCCGGCCCGACGACCACCGCCAGGCCGAACAGCGCCATCGCCATCCCCTGCTCCTCGGGCGGGAAAGTCTGGCGCAAGATCGCCTGCTCCGTCGGCTGCAGCGCGCCCGCGCCCAGCCCCTGCAGCGCGCGGCAGGCCACCATCATCGGCAGCGAGCGGGCCAGGCCGCACAGCGCGGACCCCAGCACGAACAGCCCCAGCGAGAACAGATAGACCCGCTTCTGCCCGAAGAACCGCCCCAGGAACGCGGTCAGCGGCATCACCACCACCGTGGCGATCACGAAGCCGGTCGTCACCCAGGTCATCTCCTCGACGGTGGCGCCCAGCGCGCCCGTCAGGTGCGGCGTGGCCACCGCGACGATCGAGGTGTCGATCGCCCCCATCAGCGTCCCGAACGTCACCGACACCGTCACCAGCCATTTGCTGACCGGCGCCCGCGCCGGTTCAAGCGGTATCGCCGCCACGGTCATGCAGCCGCCCCCCGCCCGCCCGCGATGCCGCCGATGGAAAACACCGCCCTAGGATGGCGCCCCCGCCCGCCGCGCGCAAACGCGCCCGTCTACGACAGCAGACCCACCGGCTCGGTATCGGCGTGCCCGACGACCAGCGAGCCCTCGCCAGGCGGGCGCAGCGGCAGCTCGACGATGAACGTCGCCCCCTCGTTGAGGACGCTCTCCACGCGGATCGTCCCGCCGTGCGCTTCGACGTGACGGCGGGCCAGCCACAGCCCCACTCCCCAGCCGCCGTAGTTGCGGGTGGCGACCGCGCGCTCGAACTTTCCGAAGATCCGCTCGTGATCCTCTGGGGCGATGCCGATGCCGCGGTCGCGCACCGCCAGCGCGGCTCTATCGCCGTGTTGCTCGACGGAGATGTCGATGGGCTGATTGCACGAAAACTTGATGGCGTTCGAGACCAGGTTGCGCACCACCGCCTCCAGCGCCGCGCGATCCCACTGCCCGGTGACCGGCCGTCCGGCGGCCAGCGTCACCAGCGGCGACGACTCCGGGCTCTCGTCGCGCGTCACCGCCACCGTCGCCCGCACCAGCTCGCGCAGCTCGACGGGCTCGCGCCGCGACACCATCGACCGGTGGTCGGCCCTGGTGGTGTCGAGGAGCAGATCGACCAGCCCCTCCAGCCGCGCCAGCTGGCGGCTGATGACCGACACCTTGGCCGGCAGCGCCTTGACCGCCGACGAGGACGACGCCGCCTCGACCGCCTCGCGCGCCAGCCCCTGCACCTGCAGGCGCGCGGCGGTCAGCGGCGTGCGCAGCTCGTGCGCGGCGATGGTCAGGAACTCGTCGCGCACGGCCAGCGCGCGCGTCAGCTGCGAGAAGCTCTCGGCCAGCGCGATCGCCTGGCCGATCTGACTGCCCAGCGCCTTCAGAAAAGCCAGCGGCGCCGATCCGTTCGCCGCCGGCGCGTCCGACGCCGCGAACAGCACGCCGACGCGCGGGTGATCGGAGCCGAGCGGCACCACCAGCGCCGCCTTCGCGCCCGCGCCGGCCAGGACCCGGCGCGTGACCTCGCGGGGCATCGCCGTCGACGGCAGCCGCACCGCCACGCCGGTCGCCACCACCTGCTGCAGCACCGACGGGCATCCGAAGAAGTCGCCCAGCGCGCCCTCTTCCTCGCGGCGAAACCCCACGATCGGCCGGCAGGTCAGCGTTTCGTCGGAGCCGTCAGGCGCGACCAGGAACAGCGCGCCCTTGGAGATGCCGGCGGCGTCCAGACAGCCCGGCAGCAGATCTTCCAGCAGGCCATCGACCGCGCCACCGCGCGCCAGCGTGTCGGCCATCCCGCCCAGCAACGACAGCTGCGACGCCTGGATCGCCGCCGTCTGAGCCAGCCTCGTCGCCAGCGACACCTGGCGGCCGAGCTGCCGGTTCACGCGGTGGACATGGGTGCGGTTCAGAAAATCGACCGACGCCGACGGCTCCGGCGCCACGCCGTTCGAGATCAGCTCCAGCACCGCCTCGACCAACTCGCGCGAGCGCACCGGCCGCTGCACGAAGCGGGTGGCGCCCACGCGCCGGGCGAAATCCAGATCGGCCGCCTCGATGTACTGGTACGAGACCAGCAACAGCGGGATGTGCGCCAGCGCGGCGTCGCGCCGGACCTGCAGGCACAGCTCGAACCCGTCTGTCCCCGGCATCAGGACGTCGCTGACGATGGCGTCCGGCGGGTGGTCGCGGGCCAGCTGCAGCGCCGCTTCGCCCGACGACGCGTGGTGGACCTGAAAACCCGCCGCCTCCAGCTGGTACGTCAGCAGGCGCAGCTGGACCGGATCGTCGTCCACCACCAGCACGCGGCGAGCCTTGCCGATGTCGGGCCGATGATGCCGCTCGGCCGGGATATGGGCGTTGACCGCCTCGATCACGCGCGCCGGATCCAGCGGCTTCAGCATCAGCCCGCTGAACCCAGCCGCCGCCACCCGAGCCGCCTGCACGCCGCCCAGAAATCCCGACACGGCCAGGATCGGCAAGGCGTCGCCGCCCGACGAGGCGCGCAGCTGGCGCGTCAGCTCCAGCCCCACCATATCCGGCAGGACGAGATCCTGGACGACGACGTCGGGCCCGAACCGTTCGCGCTCCGCCAGCGCGGTCGCGCCATCGGCCGCGTCCAGGACGACGTAGCCCTCGCCTTCCAGCGCCACGCGGATCAGCTTGCGCAGCGGCGCGCTCGGCTCGACCACCAGCACCCGCGGAGGGCTCACGAGACCGCCCCCTACAACCGGCTGGACGCCGGCTCGTCGTCCGGGGCCCCCGCCATCTGCGCGGGGTCGTCGAGCCCCGCATCTTCGCTCATGGCCTGGCGGCGCGCCGAGCTCAAAATGTCATTCACCAGCCGCAGGAGGTGGCGGCTGGACACCAGCACGCATCCCATCAGCTCGCGATCGCGCTCGGATTGCAGGGCCATCTCGCCCTCGCTGAGCAGCTCGCAGAAACCGACGATGGCGTTCAGCGGCGCCCGCAGCTCGTGCGCCGCCAGGGAGATGCTCTCGCCGACGACGCGCGACTGTTCGCGCACCCGCGCTTCAATCGCTTTCTGGGCCGTCACGTCGCGCACGGCGTGAATCACGTACGATCCCATCGCCGTCCGCACGTGGCCGCGGCTGACGTCGCCGATGAAGGTTCGGCCGTCCTTGCGGCGGAAAAGCCGCTCGCGCCCTGGCGTGGCGCTGTCAGGCCAGGGCTCGGCCCACACCAGATCGACAAGTGGCCAGCCGATCACCTCGTCTCTGTCGTACCCGAACAGCGACTGGGCGGCGGCGTTGTACTCGACGACGGTCCCCGCGGCCCCTTCGACGATCACGGCGTCGGGGGACAACGTCGCACAAGAAGTGATGGTTTCGTCGCGATCGCTCATCGAGTCATCTCCCGTCTGAGCCAGATGTGTGGGCCTGGGGACGGTGTTGCGGTTCGGCCAGGGGCTGCGATGGCGCTCTTGTAATAACAAATCGTGGAAATGAGTGATCACCCGAATAACAACGTTCCGGCTGGGGTCAAGACCTCCACCTACGTTTTCGGTTTTTTCGGGGATCCGAGAAACGGGGGGCCGTCAATGCTGACTGTCGCGAAACACGCGGTTGCCGCCGGCCCGTTTCGCGCGATAGGCAGCCTCGTCGGCGCGGCGGATGACGTCGTCCTCGGCGGTCTCGCCAGTGCCAGTCTGTCGCAGCGACGCCACGCCTCCGCTGACGCTGACCGCGATGCCTTGAGGCTCCAGCCGCGCCACATGCCGGAGCGTGCGCGCCGCGAAGACCATCGCTTCCTCCTCGGTCGTGTGCGGCAGCAGCACCACGAACTCGTCGCCGCCATACCGAACCGCCAGGTCCGTCTCGCGGCATTCGCGCCGCAGGACATCGGCCACGGCGCGGATGACCGCGTCGCCAGCCAGGTGGCCATGGACGTCGTTGATGACCTTCAACTTGTCCAGGTCGAAGACCACCACGGACAGCGGATCGCCGTAACGTTCCAGACGCGCGCGCTCGACCACCAGGCTGGCCCGCAGCGACCGGCGGTTGGCAAGTCCGGTCAGCTCGTCGTGCTGGGCCTGCAGGCGCAATCGGTCGCGCGCCGCCGCCTGATCCAGCACGCGGTGAATGCGCGCGAACAGCTCGTCTCGCGAGAAGGGCTTGCGCAGAAAATCGATGTCGTCCAGCTGGGCGCCGCGCACCCGCGCCGGCAAATCATCGGAGCCGGACAGAAAGACGATGGGCGCGGTGCACAGCGTGTCGGTCGCGCGCACCCGGCGCGCCAGCTGAAACCCATCGAGGAGTGGCAGGCTGATGTCCAGCAGCAACAGCGCCGGCCGGATCGCCAGGGCTTTGTTCCAGCCCTCCTCGCCGTCGCTCGCCGTCGTGACCAGGAAGCCCTCGTCCTCCAGGCTCTCGGCCAGCGTCCGGGTCAGGGCGGCATCGTCCTCGACAATCAGCACGCGCAGCGGCGCCGACAGCGCTTCGGGTTCGGGCGTGACGATCCAGTCCGCATCATCCGCCGCTGGCCGCTCGACGGCCGTCAGCGCGCCGGCCACGCGTGCTGCGCCGGCGCGCTGGGACAGGATCAACGCCGTGAACTTGCCCAGCAGATCGGCCGCCCGCCGCGCCTCCGCGCTGACCGGCAGCGGCCGCTGCGACTGCACCAGGAACGCGCCCAGGCAGTCCCCCGGAAGACCGATCGGCACCGCCGTGACCGACGAGAGAAGTGGCGGCAGCAGATGGCGGACGCGATCCAGCCGGTGATCGCGGCGCACGTCCTCGATCGTCACGACTTGCCGGCTGGCGATGGCGGCGGCGACCTCCGGATAGCGCGCCAGATCCAGCCGCAGATCGACCGCCGCCGGCGCGTGCGGCGCCGTCGCGATGCGCGGTCCCCCGTCGAGGAGAATGCACGACCCGCGCTCGCCCAGGAGGCGCGTGACGTTTTTCGTCGCCTCCAGCAGCAGCTCTTGCGTATCGCCCTGGGCGGCCAAGCCGATCAGCCGTTCGATCGTGTCGCCCAATTCCACCGGATCCCCCTGCGCCGCCGGTTCCAAGGTAGCGCGCATTGCCATCGAAATGATCTTCCTTGCCGGCAATTAACGGCAGTTTTTCTTCGATCTAAAGCAGATGCGCGCGCAGGAATTTCGGATTGGCGCGCGCGCGGTGTAAGCTCGGCGCGCCGTGTTCCGGACACGACAGCCGCAGCGTCTGCCAGGAGCGGCGTCGCGCGCGCTCGCCGCGCTGGTCGTCGCCACGTTGGCGGTCGCCGCGTGCAGCACCCTCATCAAGGCCCCGCCGCCCTCGGCGGGCGCGGGGCCGCCGACCCGGCGGAAGGCGGCGCGCGCCCCATCTGGTGTTCCCCACCGGCCATCCGGGAAGCCTGACAAGCCCGCCGCCTGCCCGGACCTGGCCGATCGGGAGGCGCTCGCCGCCGTCGACTTCAGCGCCGACTTCGGGCTTTCCGCCGACGACGCGCAGGCGCTGACCGCCGGCTTGATCGCGGCCGCCGGCATGGAGGCGCTCTCCGCCCGGCTGGACGCCGACCTGCGGGTCGCCTGCACCAGCATCGCGCGCGAGCTGGGCGAGCGCCCCCGCGCCGACGGCGTCGAGGCTGCGTGCGCGGCGGCGGTCAAGGGCATCGACGACGCGCGCACCCGCCTGGGCGGCAAGGCTCGCTTCTCCCTCGCGTACCTGGCGCCCCGCTGCGGGCTGCCGGCGCAACCTCTGCTCGCGTGCCTGAACCTGTGCGCGGGCGCCGAGGACGACAGCGCCACGGGCGACGCCTTGTCCACTCGCCTGGACTGCCCGGGCCAGGCCAGCACCGGAACCTGTGAGGGGCAATGCGACGGCAGCTGCGACGCCACGGAGGGCATGGTCTGCGACGGCAAGTGCCTGGGCGGTTGCGACTGGGGTTTTCGCGGCGACTGCGACGGCACGTGCGTCGGCACTTGCAACGGGCGCGCGTCGCGTGGGATCTGCGCTGGCCGCTGCGTTGGACAGTGCTTCGGTCTGGCCCGACACGGCATCTGCAGCGGCCGCTGCCTCGGCCCCTGCCAGCTGCGCCGGCCGGCGCCCTGCTCCGGTCTGTGCGGCGGGCGCTGCTCGACGGCGTGGAAGGGGTTGCAATGCGACAGTGTGCCCCGGACCGCGCCCGCCGCGGCGGCCTGTGGTCCAAGCTGCGAGATCGACGCGGCCGCCGCCGCCCGATGCAGCAGCGCCCGCGTGACCGTCACCATCGACATGGCCGCTCGAAACATGCAGGCGCGGGCCCGCCACCTGTCTGGCGTGCTGGAACGTTTTCTGCCGGCGATCGTCAGTGTCTCCGTTGGCATGAAGGACCGCACGGCGGCCGCCAGCCGCACGGCCGATACCGCGTTTCGGTCCAGCGAACGGATCATCGCCGACGCTGCCGCCCGCGGCGGGCCGGGCACGTCCCTGTCGGCGTGCGCGGGCGGAACGCTGCGCAACGGGCTGGGCGCCCTGGCCAAGCTCAACACCAGCGTCCGCGTCGCGGCGGAGGTCAAGGCGGCGGCCGACTCTCGAAATGCCAGGGGGCACCGACGTGGTTGATGAGCTAACCTCTGATCCCATGGCGGCGAGCGGCTCCGATCCACACCCGGCGTCCCGCGAGCGCGGGGCCGTCGACGGGGAGATGGGTCCGTTCGCCGACGACGCGCGCAGCGCCGATCGGCTGGCGCCGTTGCAGGCCATCACGTCGGCGCTGTCGCGCTCGCTGTCGCCCGAAGAGGTGGCCGGCGTCGTCGTCGGCCACGCGTACAACGTCGTGCAGGCCAGCGCCGCCGGCGTGTTCTTCTGCTTGCCGTCCGGCGACCTTCGCCACATCGCCTCGCGGGGCCTCTCGCCCGTCGCCGTCGAGGGGTGGACGCAGGGGACGCTGGCGCTGCCGCCGGTCATCCAGATGACCGCGTCCACGCGCGAGGCGCACTGGTACGAGACGCACGAGGAGCTGGTTGACGCGTTCCCCAGCACGCGCGAGGCCCACACGCCCGCCGAGCGGCTGCAGGCGACGGTGGCCCTGCCCCTGAAGCTCGGCCCGCGCATGCTGGGCGTGATCGGCTTTGCTTTCAGCGCCAACAAGCGCTGGAACCCGGCCCAGCGAGACTTCTTGCTGACCGTCGCCGAGGTTTGCGCGCAAGCGCTGGACCGCGCCTATCTCTACGACGCCGAGCGCACGGCGCGCGCCGAAGCGGCGGAGGCCAATCGCCGCCTGCGCATGCTGTCGGAAGCGGCCAAGGCCTTCGCCGAATCCAACCGCGATCTCGCGTCGGCGCTGAGCGTGATCGCCGCGTATCTGACCGAGGTGGTGGGCGGCGCCGCCACCATCGCCCTCATCTCGTTGATTCGCGAGGACGGCACTGTGATGGAGAACGTGGCCGCGCGGGCGCAGGATCCGGAGCTGTCGCAGCAGCTGGTGGCGTTCGCGCGAGAGAACCCGCAGCAGGTGGGCGTGGGCCTGCGCGGGCGCGTGGCCGCCACCGGCGAGGCCGTGCTGCTGAAGAGCACGCAGCACGACTCCGTCGAGGGCGCGGGCGAGACCACCAACCGCACGCTCGCCGATCAGTTCAAGCCGACGACGCTGATGGTGGTTCCCTTGCGCGTGCAGGATCGCATCCTGGGCACGATCCTGTTGACGCGCGCCGATCCCGCCCGGCCCTACACCGAAGGCGATCTGGCGCTGGTGCAGGAGCTGGCCGACCGCGCCGCGCTCACGATAGAAAACGCGCGCCTGTACGAGGCCGCCCAGCGCGCGATTCGCGTGCGCGACCACATCCTGGCGACCGCCGCCCACGAGCTGGTGACGCCGCTGACCGTGCTGCGCTTGCAGCTGGCCAGCTTGCAACGGGCCGACCAGCACCAGCGCGCCTCGAGCAAGATCGAGATGGCGACGCGCAGCCTGGAGCGCCTCGACAACATCATCGACAAGTTTCTCGACATCTCGTGCATCTCCGCCGGACAGCTGTCGCTGACGCAGGAGAGCGTGGATCTGTCGGCGCTGGTGCGCGACGTGGCGGGGCTGTTCTCCGAGCGCCTGGCGCGATCGGCGTGCGAGCTGGATCTGCACGCCGAGCAAGCCGTCATCGGTCACTGGGACAAGCTGCGGCTGGAACAGGTGGTGACGAACCTGATGTCGAACGCCTGCCGCCACGGCCGCGGCCAGCCGATCGAGGTCGCGGTCGGCGCCACCGGCGACATGGCCTTCGTCCAGGTGCGCGACCACGGCCCCGGCATCGCGCCCGACCAGCAGGCGCGCATCTTCGAACGCCTCGAGCGCGCCGTCGCCGGGCGCGAGCAAGGCGGCTTGCGCCTGGGCCTGTGGATCTGCCGCGAGCTGGTGGAGGCCCAGGGGGGAAAGATCGCCGTCGACAGCGCCCCCGGCGAGGGCAGCACGTTCACCGTCTATCTGCCGCGCTCCGCGTCCCGCCGCGCCGATCCGATGTAGGGGCCGGGCCTGGCGCGCGACCTGGCGCCTTCAGTCGACGGAAGGTCCTGCCGAGATCGAAAGGCGTGTCTTCCGAGAGAGCGGCGCCGCCCAGGCGCCGGGTTCAGGCGATCATCTGCGCGACGTTGGTGCTGCTGCTGGCGGCGCCGGCGGTGGTGATCCTCACCAACCTGTTCGTCTTTCGGCAAGCAAGGCCGTTCATCTACCCGAGCGTCGCCACCGTCCCCTCGCGAACCATCACCATCGTCCCGGGAACGACCGTCAGGGGCGGCCAGCCGGGCAAGACGTTGACCGATCGGCTGGCGAGCGCGCTGGACCTTTATCGCGTCGGCAAGACTCAGGCGATCCTGGTTTCAGGCAACCGGCGCGACGCCTACGACGAGCCGGGGGTCATGCGCGCCTGGCTGCTTCGCCACGGCGTCCGCGCCGGCGACGTCGTCGAGGACGCCGCCGGGTATCGCACGCTGGACACCATGCAGCGCGCGGCGCGCGTCTTCAGGGTGACCAGCGCCATCGTCTGCAGCCAGGGCGTGCACCTGCCGCGCACGATCTACCTGGCCCGCCAGGCCGGCATCGACGCGGTCGGCGTGGTCGTCGATCCGCACCAGCCGGCGCACGTCCTTTACGCCCCGCACGAAACCCTGGGTTCGGCCGTCGCCTTCATCGAGACGGCGATCGGCCGAGGCCCCTCGGTCCTCGGCCCCGCCCGGCCCATCGAGGGTGACACCCGCACCACCGCTCTGTTGCGGTAGCGCCGAGCGCGACGGGTTACCCCGTCACGACTTCGCCATCTCGCCGATGTTGTCCTCGATGAACTTCTGCAGGGCGTTCTTGTACGGGCTGTCGGGCGGCAGGGCGTCGATGACCTGCGTGTAGGCCATCTTGATCCAGGCCGTGCGCTGCCCCTCGTCGAGGTCGGTCTCCGACGACGCTTTGAAGGCGAAGCGCATGGCGCTGTACGTCCCCCACGCCGTGGCCCGAAGCGCGGCGAAGATGGCGGCCGCGTTGTCCTCCGCCGACACGTCCTTGACTGCCACGGTCCAGGTCTTCTTCATGTGGTCACCTTTCAGCTGGCGGCGACGACCCCGCGCCCGGTCGGACGGGCGCCGGTGCCCAGCGTCTGACCGTCGGGCAGGACGATGTTCAGCTCCAGCACCTCGCAGCCGCCCGACCGATCGACGTTCACCGACACGTGCTGCAGATCGATCTTTTCATAGCGGGCGATCACCGCCAGCAGCTCCTGCTGCAGCTGCGGCAGATAGTCGGGCGCCGAACGCGTGCCGGAGCGTTCGCGGGCCACGATGATCGACAGGCGATCCTTGGCCACCGAGGCGGTCTTGGGAGTGCGGCGGAAGTAGTCGAGAAACTTCATGGTCCCCTCGCGGTGACGGTCGTTTTCGCGCGCTACCCGAAGAGGCGGCCCAGAAAGCCCCGCTTCTCTTCGTTGATGAACCGATGCTGGCGGTCTTCGCCCAAAAATCGATAGACGACGTCCAGGTACGCCTGCGCGACGTCCGTGGTCTCGTCGAGAATGGCCGGCGTCCCCTTGTTCGACGACTGCAGCACCGCCTTCGACTCGGGGATGACGCCGAGGAGAGGAATGCCGAGCAGCTCGAGCACGTCGCCGACGCTCAGCATCTCGCCCCGCTTGACCTGAGTCGGGGAATAGCGCGTGAGCAGGAGGTGCGTGCGGATCGGCGACCCGCCCGCCTCCGCCCGGCTGGTCTTCGCGGCCAGGAGGCCCAGCACGCGATCCGAGTCGCGCACCGACGACACCTCCGGGTTGGTGACGACGATGGCCTCGTCGGCGTAGTACATGGCCATCTGCGCCCCCTTCTCGATGCCGGCGGGCGAATCGCAGATGATGTAGTCGAACCCCATCTGCTTGAGCTCTTCGATCACCCGGCCCACGCCCTCCGCGTCGAGGGCCTCCTTGTCGCGGGTCTGCGACGCCGGCAGCACGTACAGGCCGTCCACGCGCTTGTCGCGGATGACCGCCTGGTGCAGCTTCGCCTCGTTCTTGATGACGTTGACGAAGTCATAGACCACGCGCCGCTCGCACCCCATGACGAGATCGAGGTTGCGCAAGCCGACGTCGAAATCGATGGCGCAGACCTTGTGGCCCAGCGACGCGATCCCGGTGGCGATGTTGGCGCTGCTGGTGGTTTTGCCGACCCCTCCCTTGCCGGACGTGATGACGACGACTTTAGACACGTGTGCCTCCCTTGTAGATCCGCGGTAGAGCCGCACCTCTATAAAGAGTGAATCGCGCGGCAGTGCCAAATTTTTTGCGAAAATTTCCGACGGGATCGCGGCCGATTTTCATCACAGCAACGAGATCCGGCATTCGCCCTCGTCGAAGTAGACCTGCGCCGGGCGCCCGCGCACGTCGGCGGGGATGTCGTCGGCAGTCAAATACGCTCCGGAGATGGCCACCAGCTCGGCCTCGAGGCGCTGGCAGAAGATCCGCGCCCCCAGCAGTCCCTGCACGCCGGCGATGGCGCGGCCCCGCAGCGGCGCGTAGACGTGGATGTGGCCGTCGGCGATGATCTGCGCGCCCGGGTTCACCGGCGCCAGCACCACCAGGTCGGCGTTCTGCGCGTAGATGACCTGCCCGCTGCGCACCGGCTGCCGGATCACCATCGGCCCGCTATGGGGCGCCGGCGCGGGTGCAGGCGCCGGGCGGGCCTGGGCCGCCACCGACTCGGGCCCCGGCGTGGGCGCCGTGCTGAGCGACGTGTCGGCGCCGCGCCCGTCGGCGCGCGGGCGCGCCTGCGCGGGCGCCGGTTGCAGGACGCCCAGGCCCACGGCCGCGGCGCGGTCGCGCTCGGCGTCGGCGATGTTCGCCACCGCGACCGGAACCAGCTTGCAGGAGCGCAGCATCCGCACCAGGTCGCCGAACGGCAGGCCGGCGCCGCCGCGCTCCAGCGCGCCCAGGTCCAGCATCACGGGCGCGTCGAGAAACAGCTGCGGCAGCTGGGCGATCTTGATGCGGAGCTGGCGCTCGATCAGCGTCAGATCCAGCGTGCGCAGGCGCAGGACGGTGAGGGGCGCCATCGTCCCTTTCAGATCGAACGCCACCGCGCGGCGCGCGACGCTGCCGCTCGCGGACGTGCTGGGACTGGGCTTCTGGGTCTCTGTTGCGATCATGCTCCCTCCAATTGACGCGCGTTCATTTTCGGCCAAGCTGCGCCGCGGTCAAAAAAACCGCTGTCCGCGCCCGCGAGGCGACCGCGCGCCCGGCGTTCCGCGGCCGCTTTGTCATTGCCATGACCCGCCCGACGGAGAGGGCTTGAACTCTGCGACGAAGGTCGATAGGGTGACCGTTCACCCCCCACTGCCAGGGAGCGCTGCCGATGAAATCGACGCTGCTGGTTGTCGACGATGATCCGGTCACGCGAAAGCGCCTTTGTGAGAGGTTGCGAAGCGAAGGCTTTCGCATCCTGGAGGCCGCCAATGGACGCCAGGCGCTGAGCGTGCTGGAGGATCAGACACCGTCGCTGATCCTCATCGACATGCACATGCCGGTCATGGACGGCTGGAAGCTGGTGCAGGCCATCCGCTGTTACGAGGAGCTGGCGCACATCCCGGTCGTCATGATGTCCGAGGGCGAGCTGCCGCAGACCCAGCTGCCGGTCGTGCGCAAGCCCATCGATCACGACCAGGCGGTCGAGACCTTGCGCTTCACTCTGCGGCGCGCGACCGCCGCGGCCTGAAACGCGCGGCTACCGGCCGCGCTTCTTCTGGTAGGGCCGCAGGTCGCGGACGGCGCCGCGGGCGGCGCTGGTCGTCAGCAGCGCGTACGCCTGCAGCGCCTCCGAGACGGTCCGGTCGCGGTTGGGCCGCCAGGCGTCGGGCCCGCGCGCCTCCATGGCCGCGCGCCGCTTGCCCAGCGTCGCCTCGTCGACGACGACGTCCACGGTGCGCTTCGGAATATCGATGCGAACGCGGTCGCCCTCCTCGATGAGCCCGATCGTCCCGCCCTCCCCCGCCTCCGGTGACACGTGCCCGATGGAGAGCCCCGACGTCCCACCCGAGAACCGCCCGTCGGTGACGAGGGCGCAGGCCTTGCCCAGGCCCTTGCCCTTGAGGAACGACGTCGGGTACAGCATCTCCTGCATGCCTGGCCCGCCCTTCGGGCCTTCGTAGACGATCACCAGGACGTCGCCGGCGCGGATCTTGTTGTCCATGATGGCGTCGCACGCCGCCTCCTGCGAATGGAAGACGCGCGCCGGACCCTCGAACGTCCAGATCGACGGATCGACGCCCGCCGTCTTCACGATGCAGCCGTCCGCCGCGATGTTGCCGTGCAAGACCGCCAGGCCGCCGTCCTGGCTGTACGCGTGCGGAACGTCGCGGATGCACCCCTTCTCGCGATCGCCATCGGGCTCGGCGAAGTACTTGTCCTGCGAGAAGGCGACCTGCGTGGGCACGCCGCCCGGCGCCGCCAGGGCGCGCTGCCGGGCCGCCGCGCTCGAGCCCGGGCTGCGGAGGTCCTCGGCCGCCAGGGCCGTCCCCACCGTCGCCGCGTGCACCGTGCGCGCCTCGCGGTGGATGAGCCCGGCGCGGTCCAGCTCGCCCAGGATCGTGAAGATGCCGCCCGCGCGGTGCACGTCCTCGACGTGATAGTGCGACGACGGCGCCACCTTGCAGATGTTCGGCACCTTGCGCGACAGGCGATCGATGTCCTTCATGGTGAAGTCGACGCCCGCCTCGTGCGCGATGGCCAGGATGTGCAGCACCGTGTTCGTCGAGCCCCCCATGGCGATGTCCAGCGTGATGGCGTTCTCGAACGCTTCGAAGGTGGCGATGCTGCGCGGAAGGACGCTGGCGTCGCCCTGCAGATAGTGGCGCTTGGCCAGGTCGACGATGCGCGCGCCCGCCTCGGCGAACAGCTCCCAGCGCCGCGCGTGCGTCGCCAGCAGCGTGCCGTTGCCGGGCAGGGCCAACCCCAGCGCCTCGTTGAGGCAGTTCATGCTGTTGGCGGTGAACATCCCCGAGCACGAACCGCAGGTCGGGCAGGCCGAGCGCTCCATGCGCCCCAGCTCCTCGTCGCTGACCTTGTCGTCGCTGGCGGCGATCATCGGATCGATCAGATCCAGCTTCCTCACCAGCGGCTTGCCGTCGCGGTCGTGCGTGCCGGCCAGCTTGCCCGCCTCCATGGGCCCGCCCGACACGAAGATGGTCGGGATGTCGAGGCGCATGGTCGCCATCAACATCCCGGGGGTGATCTTGTCGCAGTTGGAGATGCAGATCAGGGCGTCGGCGCAGTGGGCGTTCACCATGTACTCGACGCTGTCGGCGATGAGATCGCGGCTGGGCAGCGAGTACAGCATCCCGCCGTGGCCCATGGCGATGCCATCGTCGACGGCGATGGTGTTGAACTCGACCCCCCAGCCGCCCGCCGCGTCCACCACCTTCTTCACGCGCTGCCCGACGTCGTGCAGGTGCACGTGCCCGGGGACGAACTGCGTGAAGCTGTTGGCGATGGCGACGATCGGCTTGCCGAAGTCAGCGTCCGTCATCCCGGTGGCGCGCCAGAGAGCGCGCGCCCCCGCCATGTTGCGGCCGTGGGTCGAGGTGCGGCTGCGAAACCCGTTCATCCCCTAGCTATAGAGCGCCGGCGCCGCCGCGTCCACCCCGCCGGGGGTCCGCGTCAAGGAGCGCCCGGGTGATCAACCGGCCAGCCAGGGCAGCGCCAGCGCGCCGCGGAACGTGGCCGCCGAGATCCCGCGGTCGATGGGGATGCGCTTCAAGTCCAGATAGTCCTCGTCGCCGTTCATGCGCACCAGGCCCGGGCTGCTGGTGAAGCCCATCTCGTAGCCCGCCTTGCTGAGCGCCTCGCGGATGCGCGGCTCCGCGGCGACGCTCTTGCCCACGGGATAGGCGATGGTGCGCACGGGCGCGTCGATGCGCGCCTCCAGCTCGCGCTTCGACCCACCAAGCTCGTTCTCGAACGCCTCGTCGGGCAGCGTCCCCAGCACGCGGTGCGTGCGCGTGTGCGACTGCACGTCCATCCCGGCGGCGCGCATGTCGCGCACGTCGTCCCAGGTCAGGATCGATCGATCGGCTTCGTCATTGTCTTCCTGGCGCGACCAGCTGACGCCGCAGCCGCGGTACAGCTCTTCCATGAAGCGCGGCAGATCCATCGCGTAGCTGCTCTTCACGATGCGGATCACCTTGTTGACCGCCGTCGCCTTCTGCGCCTCGTCGGTGATGGGAAACGCGCACGGAAACGGATAGCCGAGCGTGATCTCCGAGAGGGTGCTGCGCAGGACGACCATGCGAATGATCTCCCACCAGAACAGCCGCCGCTCGGTCAGGTAGTCCGTGCTGACGAAGAAGACCGCGGTCAACCCATGGCGCTTCAAGATGGGGACCGCGTGCTGATAGTTGTCGCGATACCCGTCGTCGAAGGTGACGATGGCCGCGTTGGACGGCAGCCGCCCGCCGTGGCGAGCCTCGACGATCTGATCGATGGTCACGGGCGAGAAGTACCGGGCCACGATCGACATCTGCGCGTCGAACTCCTCCGGCGTGGCGTCGACCAGACCGGGATCCAGCCCGCCTATCTCGTCGGGCCGATTCACCCGGTGATACAGCAGCACCGTCAGGCGGGGCCACGGCCACCAGGATCGTCCCAGCATGCTCAGGGTCAGCGGCGTCAGCCCGATCCGATCCAGCCCGGCGGCCATCTGGTTTCGGCGGACCATCATAACCCGCATCCGGCGGAGCGCGCTCGCCACGAGGCGAAGGCGAGGAAGTGACCGCTCATCGGGGGAAGGACTCCGATTGAGGTTAGCTCCTGGGCCGTTTCAACGCAAACGGAAAGGCCGCCTCCTCGCGCGGGTTGACATGGAAAACCGAAGCCGCCATCCCCAATCCGCGCCGTCTGAGATACCTTATCGAGCATGTATCTCGTGACGGGTGGTGCCGGCTTCATCGGGTCGTCCCTGGCCCATGTGTTACTGGAACGGGGGGCTCGCGTCCGTATTCTCGACAATTTCTTCTCGGGCAAGCGCGAGAACCTCGCGGACATCATCGCCGACGTCGAGCTGATTGATGGTGACATTCTGGACGAGGGGGCGCTGTCGCGGGCCATCAAGGGCGTCGAGGTCGTGTTCCACCAGGCGGCGATCCCGTCGGTGCCGCGCTCGATGGCGGCGCCGCTGGCCAGCCACGACGCCAACGCCACGGGAACCCTGCGCGTGCTGGAGAAGGCGCGCCAGTCGGGCGTTCGCCGCGTGGTCTACGCCGCGTCGTCGTCGGCGTACGGTGATACCCCCATCATGCCCAAGGTCGAGACCATGCGTCCGCTCCCGCTGTCCCCCTACGCCGCCGCCAAGCTGGCCGGAGAGCAGTACTGCCAGGTCTATGCGCGCGCCTATGGCCTCGAGACCGTCTGCCTGCGCTACTTCAACGTGTTCGGGCCCAGGCAGGATCCGCTGTCCGAATACGCGGCGGTGATCCCTCGCTTCATCACGACGGCCATGGCGGGCAAGAGCCTGACGATCCACGGCGACGGGACGCAGTCGCGCGATTTCTGCTTCATCGACAACACCGTCGAGGCGAACCTGCTTGCCGCCAGCGCGCCCGCCGCCGAGGCTTCGGGGCGCGTCTTCAACGTCGCCTGCGGGGCGGCCACCAGCCTGAACGACGTGGTGGCGCAGATCGGCGACATCCTCGGCAAGCGGCTCGAGGTCCACCACGGTCCACCTCGTCCGGGCGACGTCAAGCACTCCCTGGCGGACATCAGCGAGGCCCGACAGCGCCTCGGCTACACGGCCGCGATCCCCTTCGCCGAGGGCCTGCGCCGAACCGCGCGCTGGTACCTGGCGCGGGGCTGACAGAGCGTCCCGATATCCGGCGCTCCTCAGTCTTCGACCAGCGCGACGCCCAGCACCGGCGCCGGCGAGACCTGATCCATCGCCCGCTTGAGCGAGCGCGCATCGGAGTGCTGGCTGCGCGCCACCATGATGATACCGTTGGCCGTGTCCTGAATCAGGTTGACGTCCGCGCTCTCCAGCGCCGACGGGCCGTCGATGACGACGTAGTCGAACGCCTTGCGAAAGCGCTGGATCGAGGCCGCGAAGGTGGCCCGGTCGAGGCGCAGGGTCTCGGTCGTCACCCGCCGCCCGCAGTCGCCGCAGAAGCTGGCGCCCGGCACCAGCACGCGCGCGCACGACGGGCAGCAGTTCGGGTGCACCGCCACCACGTGCAGGTCGGTGGGCGCCACCTGCACCACCACCCACGGATCCATCGGCCGGTCGCGGTGTCGATCCAGCTGCACGGAGAAACAGCGCGGCGGTTTGAATCCGAACAGCTCGCCCAGCGACGGCGCGCGGAAGTTCGCCTCCACCAGCAGCACGCGCGCGTGCCCTTGCTCGGCGAGGGCCAGCGCCAGATTGGCGGCCGACGTCGTCTTGCCCTCGTTGCGGCGCGCGCTGGTCACCATGATGACCTTGGGATCGCCGCGCTCGACCAGGCGCTGGCGCAGCAGGCGATAGCTGGCCGCGCGCTCCGAGTCCCGGTTGCGCAGCAGCGAGAGCCGTCCGTCGTACGGCGGGGCGATGGTGTGCTTGACGAAGAAGATCTCGCCCTGCTTATCGGTCAGGGTCAGCGCGCGCGTCTCGAACGCCGGGGCCTCTCCGTCGGTGGTGCCGCGATTGGTCTGGCCGTGGTCGCGCACGGGAACCAGGACACCGCGCGCCTGGCGGACCAGGCTGGTGGTCGCGGCGGCGCCGTCTCGGATTTCGGTCGTCGATCGCGTCGTCCGGCCGTTGCTGATGGGCGAGGGCACGGCCGCCGACGCGGAGGACACTCGCTGGCCGTCGATTCGAACCGCCGGCGCACCCACCATCGTGGCGGCCGTCCCCAGCGACGGCCCCGCACCACCGTCGGTGGCGCCCGCGCTGGCAGCGGTCGCGGAGCTGTTCGTCGCCGCCGGGTCTCCGGAACCATGCGGGGGCGGACCCGCGCCGTCCTGACGAATCACGCGCGGAGGCCAGTGTCGCGTCGCCATCGCGGTCTACCCCTCTCCAGCATGCGGTGGCAACCGCTTGCGCTCGTTGAGCGGCAGCGCGGGAACAAGGACCACGAACTGATCGCCGATCACGCCCTGCACGTCGCCTGTGGAGTAGAGCCGCTCGTCCAGGAACGCCAAACACAGCATGACCAGCAGCGCCAGCGCCACCGAGCCGGCGCCGCCCATGAGGGCCATCGTCATGCGACGTCCCGCCACGGGGCGAATGGGTTTGAAGGCCGGATCGACGATGACCAGGCGGCCCGCCCCCCCGCTGGAGGCCAGCGTGGCATAGAGGCTGGTTTGAAACTGACGCGACTCCAGCTGGTTCTGCCGCTCGCGCGCCTCGGACACGTCACGAAAGAGACGCGTCCATTCGGTGTCGACGGCGACCGCGCCCTGATCGGCATTGCTCGCCTTGCCGCTTGCTTTGGGCACCAGGGGCTTCGGCGCCGTACGGGAGCGGATGCTCGAGATCTGCGCCCGCACCGCTCCCAGCGCGCGCCGGAGCGACGCCGCCCGGGCGCTGCCGGCTGGATCCTCCTCGGCGGCCGCAGCCTCGGCGGCGGGCGTCGGGTGCGCGATGATCGCCGCGTTGGAGCGGCGCAGATCGCTCTCCGCCTCCAGCACGCGTCGCTGCGCAGCCTTCACGTCGGGGTGCTCGTCGGTGAACGTCGCGCGCCTGTCCGCCAGCTCGCGCCGCGCGGCCGACAGCGCGGCCTCGGCCTGCGATCGGCTCAGGGCAGCCGCCTGCTCGGCCGGCGAGGCACCCGCCGCCGGGACCGGCCGCGCCGACGTCGCGGTGGCCAGCATGTCCTCGATCTGCGAGGCCTGCATCTCGAGGCCGGCCAGCTCCGCCGGATTGGC
>DATKEU010000512.1:0-26011 GCA_035544495.1 Polyangia bacterium
TGACGCCCAGGCGCGGGCGCTCCCACCAGGCGTCGGCCTCGGCGCCGGCGGAGGCGAAGAGGCGCGACGACGGATCGCCGATCACGTCGACGCCGTCGCGCCGCTGACGCGGCTGGAATTTTTCGGCGCGCCCGTCGGCGATGGCGGCCAGCTTCAGCCAGGGGGTGGCGGCGCGGGCGGCGCGCGCGGTCGCGCCGAAGGTGGTCGTGCGATCGCGCGTGTCGGCCGGCGTCAGCGAGATGATCGCGGGCGGATCCCAGAATTGCTGCTGGGTGACGATGCTGTACGCCTGCAGCTGCAGGCGGCCCGCCGGGCCGAGATCGTCGCGGCCGGTGTACGTCAGCGACGCGATCCCGCGCAGCGTGGTCAGGCGCGCCTCGGGATCGAGGTGCGTGCCGAAGCCGGGCACCCCCTGCCGCCGCCCCAGGCCCGACAGCGACAGCTGCAGCTCGCGCGTCGGGGCCAGCGCCAGCGCCGCGCGCACGACCGCGTCGCCCTGGCGGATCTCGTTGTTCTGGCGCACGCGCGTCTCGTCGTCGGCCGGGTTGTTGCGCGTGCCGTTGTCCCAGGCGTAGGGGAAGTCGCCCACCACGTCGAGGAGATGAATCGCGGCGTAGACGCGCGCCGGTCCGCCCGCCAGCGATCCGCTCGCGCTGCCGAAGCGCGTCCCGAAGGATCCCGTGCCGGCCTCGGCCTCGGCCCCGCTTGCGCGCGGCTGGCGCGTGGTGATGGCGACGGTGCCGCCCAGCGCCGACGTGCCGACGCTGATCGGGGTCATGGCCCGGTACACCTCGATGCGTTCGATCGATCCGACGGCGATGCTGCCGAGATCGATCTGCGCGCCCGAGGCGAGGTTGAGCGGCACGCCATCGACGACGATGCGAACCTGGTCCCAGGTCGAGCCGCGGATGGAGAGGAACGCGCTCGCGCCCAGGCCCCCGAAGCGTGTCACCGCCATGCCGGGCAGCTCCGACAGCAGCTGCGGCAGCGATTCACCGCTGCGGGGCGTGCGGTCGGCGGTGATCACCGACGTCGCGGCCGTCGCGTCCTCGCCGCCCGCGGGCGGGCGCGGCGGCGCCAGGACGACGCTCTCGCGACGCGGAGCTGGCGGTGGCGACGGCGGTGGCGCTGTCGTCGGCGCCGGAGCGGGCGCAGCCGCCGAGGCGGCGGGCGCCGGAGCGTCCGCGGTCGCGCCGTCAGACCCCGCCCTTGCCGGCGACGCCAGAAGCGCGATCGCCACGCTGGCGGCGAGGGCAATCGCCTCGCCTCGTGCTTGCCGTCGCTCGAACATCGGCCCTGTTGCTCGCTCCTTCCACGCGGGTTCTGGCAGGTCGCGAGGAAAAGCGCGGGACCGAGACGGACACGACTATGAAGAGAATGCCGGCACGGACCTCACCGCCTCCCTCGAGGCTTCCAGGTCGGGACGGCTCCGGATGTCTCCCGGGGCCGGTGCTGGCAGGTCTTCGGGCTCGCGATTTCGATCTGGTTTGGAACCCTGGGAGGGTTTCAAGCTTCCGGCGCTCGCTCCGGCGGGCAAAGCCCACCTTCGCTCGACACCGGATTCAATCGTTGGCCTACGCCCGTCGCTTCCCAGCCCGAGAGCCAGTGCATGTGACGGGTTTCGTTTTCGCTTACCGCTGCGGGGCAGCCCCGGATTTTCACCGGGTTCCCTTTTCGCCCCCGGCTTGCGCCGCGGGCACCAGCATGGCGACAGCCTATAGGGTCGCCGGCCGCCGCCGTCAACAGAAAATCACGCGGGACAATGGCTTTGCCGTGTGGCGCGCCTTGACGGCGCCGCCCGCGCGAGCTACGGAATGCACGGAGGTTCACCCCGTGGCGCGCATGGTTCACTGTCGAAAGCTGGGCAAGGAGCTGCCTGGCCTGCCCTTCAAGCCGTTCAACGACGAGATGGGCCAGCGCATCTATGACGAGGTCTCGATGGCCGCCTGGCAGATGTGGCTGCAGGACTCGGTCAAGTACGTCAACACGTACCGCCTGGACCTGGCCGAGAAGACGGCCGCCGCCTTCATGCGCAAGCAGATGGCCATCTACTTCGGCTTCGAGGAGGGCGACCTGGCCCAGACCGCCTGGACGCCGCCGCCCAAGGAATAGCGCGCCCGGGCATGTCCGCCTCCGAACCCACGCGTCCGGTGCGCGTGCGCATCGCGCCCTCGCCGACCGGAGACCCGCACGTCGGGACCGCGTACATCGCGCTCTTCAACTACGCGTTCGCCAAGAAGAGCGGCGGCAAGTTCCTGCTGCGCATCGAGGACACCGACCGCACGCGCTCGACGCCCGAGTCGGAGGCGGCGATCCTGCGCGCGCTGGCCTGGGTGGGCCTGGGCTGGGACGAGGGTCCCGACATCGGCGGGCCGCACGGTCCCTACCGCCAGTCGGAGCGCCTGCCGATCTACCAGCACGAGGTGACGGCGCTGCTGGCGAGCGGCGCCGGCTATCGCTGCTTCTGCACCGCCGAGCGCCTGGAGGCCGTCCGCCACGAACAGCGGCGGCAGGGACTGTTCGTCGGCTACGACGGCCTCTGCCGCGGGCGCCCGCGCGCCGAGGGGGAAGCGCGCGCGGCGGCGGGCGAGCCGTTCGTGGTGCGCCTGGCCATGCCCCGCACCGGCGAGACCGTGTTCGTCGATCGCCTGCGCGGCGAGGTGAAGTTCGACAACGCCCAGATCGACGACCAGATCCTGATGAAGACCGACGGCTTCCCGACCTATCACCTGGCCAACGTCGTCGACGATCACCTGATGGAGATCACCCACGTCATCCGCGCCGAGGAGTGGCTGTCGTCGACGCCGAAGCACGTCCAGCTTTACAAGGCGTTCGGCTGGCAGGCGCCCGAGTGGGTGCACATGCCGCTTCTGCGCAACCCCGACAAGTCGAAGATCTCGAAGCGCAAGAACCCGGTGTCGCTGGACTACTACCGCGACGCGGGCTTTCTTCCAGAGGCGCTGCTCAATTACCTCGGCACCATGGGCTGGTCGATCGCCGGCGATCGCGAGACCTTCACGCTCGCCGAGATGGTGGCGGCGTTCACGTTCGATCGGGTGAGCCTGGGCGGCCCGGTGTTCGATCTCGTCAAGCTGTCGGCGATGAACGCCGGCTACCTGCGCGCGCTGCCCGACGACGAGATCGTGCGCCGCCTGCGCCTGTGGCGCCTCTCGGACGACAAGCTGCGCGCGCTGGTGCCGCTGGTGCGCGAGCGCATGCAGCGCCTGGACGAGTTCCTGCCGCTGACCGACTTCTTCTTCTCGGGCGATCTCGATTTCGGGCCGGTGGCGAAGGAGTTGGTCCCGCGCGAGCGCGCGCCCAAGGAGGTGGCGGAGACGCTGCTCTCGTTCTGCGACGGCCTGGACGGGCAGCGCGATCTCAGCCCGGCCGGCCTGGAGACGTTCGCGCGCGCCTTCTGCCAGCAGAACAGCTGGTCGACGAACGAGCTCTTCATGCTGCTGCGCCTCGGCGCCACGGCGAAGAAGGCGACGCCGCCGCTGTTCGAGTCGCTGGCGGGCCTGGGCCGCGAGCTGGTGCGCCGGCGCCTGCGCCTGTGCGCGGAGTTCGTCAAGAAGCTGCCCGCCCCCGCGCCGGCGGCGCCCGCGCTGGCGAAATGATCGGACGGGCGCCGGCCGCCCGCGACGACGTCGGCGCCGGCGCGCTCGCGCCCGGCCTGCCCCTGGGCGTCTACGTGCACTTTCCCTTCTGCGGCGTGCACTGTCCCTACTGCGACTTCGCCGTCGAGGTCGCCGCCGCCATCCCGCACGACGAGTACGCCGACGCCGTCGTCGCCGAGATCGCCGCCCGCCGCCGCTGGTTCGAAGGCAGCGCGGGCCTGGTCTCCATCTACTTCGGCGGCGGCACGCCCGGGCTCTGGCGCCCGGACGCTCTCGGGCGCGTGCTCGCCGGCGCGCGCGCGGCCTTCGGCGATCCCGACCCGGCGGCGCTGGAGATCACCGTGGAGGCGAATCCGGGCGAGGCCGGCGCCGTCCACCTGGCAGCGCTGCGGGCCGCGGGCGTCAACCGGCTCTCGCTCGGCCTGCAGGCCCTCGACGATCGCCTGCTGCGCGCCCTCGGGCGCAACCACGACGCCGCGGCCGGCCCGGCCGCGATGGCCGCCGCGCGCGCCGCCGGTTTCGACAACCTCTCGATCGACCTGATGTTCGGCGTTCCCGGGCAGACGCTGGACGACTGGAAGCGCAGCCTCGACGCCGCGCTGGCGCTCGGCCCCGAGCACGTCTCCGCCTACGCCCTCACCGTCGAGCGCGGCACGCCGTTCGGTTCGCTGGCCCGGGCCGGCCGCCTGCCCCGCCCCGACGACGAGGCGACCGCCGAGATGTTCACCTGGGCCCGCGCCGCGCTCGGCGCCGCCGGCCTGGACCAGTACGAGATCTCGAGCTACGCCCGCCCTGGCCGGCGCGCGCGCCACAACGGGCTCTACTGGTCCGGCGCCCCTTACCTGGGCGCCGGCGCCTCGGCGTCCTCGTTCCGTCCGCTCGCCGGCGGCGGCGGCTGGCGCTTCGCCAACCCGCGCGCGACGCCGACGTATCTGAACGCCGCCCGCCGCGGCGCCGGCAACCCCGGTCCCGTGCACGTCGAGCGGCGCAGCGCCGCCGACCTGGAGAACGAAGCGCTGTGGCTGGGCCTGCGCACGCGCGATGGCGTCGATCGCGCCGCGCACGCCGCCCGCCACGGGCGCGATCCGCTGGACGGCCGCGCCTCCGCGGCGCGCGCGTGCGTGACGGCCGGCTGGCTCGACGCCGACGACGCGCGCCTCGCCCTGACGGAGGAGGGCCTGCTGTTCGCCGACGAGGTGGCGGCGCGACTCTGGCTGGACGTTGGCGGTCGGGACTAGGCCGCGCGGGATTGCGCCGCCGGCGCGCCGGCGACGCTGCCTTGGGCCAGCGCGCGCAGGTCGGCCGGCAGATACCCGACGTCGCCAACGCGCACGATGCGCGGCTCGGCGCCGAGCTGGACCTCGGTGACGCCGCCGACCGGCTGGGGGATCTTGCGATAGTGGCGCAGGTCCAATCCGGTCAGACGGCAGATCAGCGTGCGCAGCACCGTCTTGTGTCCGATCAGCAGCACGTCGCCGTCATCGAAGCGCTGGCAGATGTCGGCCACCAGCGCCAGCGCGCGATCGGCCACGGCGGCCACCGGTTCGCCGCGCGGCACGCCGATGCCTGGGTTCTCCAGCCACAGGCGATACCGGTGCACGTCGCGCGCGGCGACCTCCTGCTTGGACATGCCTTGCCAGTCGCCGTAGAAGATCTCGTCGAGGCGCGCGTCGACCATCGGTGCCGCCTCTGCCGTCTCCGCGATGGGTGCCGCGGTCTCCATCGTGCGGCGGCGCGTGCTGGTGACGATCGCTCGCCAGCGTCGATCCCGGTTCGCGTCGGCGAAGGCGCGCGCCATCGCCAGCCCCTCGGGCGTCAGCGCGGCGTCGATGTCGCCGCAAAACCGATCGCGACGGGAAAACTCCGTCTCGCCGTGCCGCAGGAGGAACAGCTTCCTTGACGCGTTATGGTTCGCCGCCGTCGGCAACGTCCCCCTCCCATCGGCGCTCATCACGGAAAATTCATCCCTCTTCAACATATTCACTCCTTCGCTCCCGCCATCCCGCGCTGGTAGGATAACGGCGACCGGACGGGGATCTTCCGCGACGAGCGCGTCGCGAAGAGCCAAACCGGGAACCCCCCGGTTCTCTGTCTCCGTCCAAGCAACTTCACGTCACCCGGTGATTGTCCGGAAACGCTTTGCAGGCAGCCCACTTGCCCCTACACTGCCCAGGAGGACCGTAAGCGTGCAGGGCCGTACGACGCTTCGGGTTTGCTGGTCGACGATCGTCGGTGCGTGCTTGCTGGCGTCGTCGCCCGCGTTCGCGAAGCGGGATGGGATCGTCGCCCAGGGCTGCACCGGGTGTCATCGGGGGGGCAAGCCGACCACGCCGACGCTGGACGCGGGGATGGCCTTCGCGCCGCTGGGCGCGACGATCACGCTGACGGTGACGATCCCCGCCACCAACGGTCCCGTGGCCGGGATGTACCTGTACACGAACAACAAGGGGACGCTGTCCGTCATCCCTGGCGAGGGGACGAAGATGAACGGCACCGGCGTCTCGCACTCCGCGCCCAAGACCGGCAGCGGCGGCGCCACCACCTTCCATGTCGCCTGGACCGCGCCGATGACGCCGGGCGGGGTGACGTTCGACGTCTGGGTGCTGTCAGCCAACGGCGACGGCAGCGACAACGGCGACGGCGACGGTCACGCGTACCTGGCGCTGAGCTACGGCTGCCCGGGCAACAACTATTACACCGACGGCGACAGCGACGGCTTCGGATCGATGGTCTTTCCCGCCGTCCGCGACTGCACGAAGCCGCCCAACTATGCCGACAACAACACCGACTGCAACGACTACAACGAGAACATCCACCCGGACGCGCCCGAGATCTGCAACAAGAAGGACGACAACTGCAACGGCATGATCGACGAGGGCTTGCCCATCGACAAGTACTACACGGACAACGACGGCGATGGATACGGCGCCGGAACCACCTTCATCATGGATTGCGGCGTCTCGAAGGGTTATGGCGTCGGCAACATGGACTGCAACGACAACAATCCGGACGTCCACCCGGGCGCTCCCGAGGTGTGCAACTTTCGCGACGACAACTGCAACGGCATGATCGACGAGGGCGCGCGCACGTACTGCGGAACCGGCTGGTGCCGGCGCGCCGCCGACGGTTGTGGGGCAGGGGTGATCTGCATCGAGGGCAAGCCGCGCGCCGAGGAATGCAACGATTTCGACGACGACTGCGACGGCGTGATCGACAACGGCCCGAACCTGTGCGACGGGGGCAAGGTCTGTGTCGGCGGCTATTGCGTCGCGCCAGGGACCACCCCGTCCCAGCCCGGCCAGGACGGCGGCACCACCGCGATGCCGTCACCCAACCACATCGATCAGGCGACCGGCTGCGCGCTCGCAGGCGGCCGTCCGGTCGCGACGGCGCTGACCGCCGCCTTCGCGCTGCTGCTGCTGGCAACGCGCCTCCGCCGCCGCCGGCAGCGGCGCTGAGAATTCGAAAGTAGCGCGCGAGCCGCAGTAGCGTGCCCGCCCGTCGGCTATCCGCCGCTTATCCGCCCCCCTCCAGCTATCCGGCCCCCCTCTCCGCGAAGCGGGGAGGGTTGGGGAGGGGCAGGGCCCGACCCCTCAGGGCGGCGGCGTCGCGGCCGGCAGCTCGGGCGCCAGGCGGCGGGCCTCGACGACGTGGCGGCCGCGCGGATGCCGGCGCAGATAGCCGCGCAGGGCGGCGTCGGCCGTCGGCTCGCCCTGCGTGTAGAGGCAGGCGGCGCGGCCGAAGGCGGCGTCATCCGCGTCGCCGGACTGGGCGCCTCCGGCGCCGAGGACCATGTCGTAATAGCCGATCGCCGACGGACAGTTGCCGCTCGTGCGCGAGAGGTCGCCCGCCACGCGCGCCATCTCGGCGCGGCGCTCGGTGTCGGGATAGCGTTTCAAGAACGCGGTCGCCTCCGCCAGGGCTCGCCCGTTCTGTCCCAGGTCGGCCAGCGCGTCGACGATCGACAGGTCGGTCTCGATGCGCAGGAGGCCGCTGGGGAAGCGCGTCCGATAGCGCTCCCACGTGGCCAGCGCCTCCCGCGGCTGCGCCAGCCTGTCTTGATAGATGGCCCCCATCTCGTAAAGGGCGTTCTCGGCCGACGGACCGTCTCCTTGCGCCAGCGCGCCGTAAAGGGCCAGGGCGCGCCGCGGATCGCTCTCGGCGCGGGCAGCCAGCAGAGCTGGTTCGGCAGTGGGCACGGCGCTGGCGACCGCCGCCGCGCGCGCGCCGCGCGGGCGAGGGCGGGCCACCGCCTGAACGGCACCCGGATCGCCGCTGGACCACGACTGGCCACGCGCCACGCGGGCCACGCGCGCGCCACCGCGCCAGATCTCGACCGTGCCTTCCTCGACGGTCAGCCCTGCCCGGTTGCCGTCGTGCACGCTGATCACGAAACGCGTGCCCACCACCAAGGCGACATAGCCACTGAAGCTCACCGTGAAGCGCTGCCCGGGCGGCTGATGAGCCACATGGAAGCGCACCTGTCCCTTGCGGACCGAAGGGTGGCCCGTGTCGTCCAGCGCCAGCACCGACGAGGCGAACACCTCGGCGTGTGCGTCCTGCGGCAGCTCGCGGATTCGCCGCTCGCGCGCCCCGGTCTCGATGATCTCGCCGGCCGGCGCGACGGGCGTGGCCGCCGCTGTCGTCGGCTCCGCGTTTGCCCCCGCCGCCGTCGCGGGCGCTGCTTTCACCGGCCCCTCCGCCTGCGCCGCGGTATCGTCGCCGCTCATCTGCCAGTGCGCCACCTCGATGGCGCCGACGAACACCACCGTCAACAGCGACGCCGCCAGGGCGCCGGTGCGGAATGCCCGGCGCATGGCGCGGACGCTGTTGGCGGCGTCCGCGAGCCGCGTCCACAGGCGGCGCTGGCGAACCTCGGACCGACTCCAGCGGGGCGCCTCGTCCAGCGCCTGCCGGAGCACGCGGTGCGCTGGCTTGTCGCTGTCGTCCAGCCATCGCGGATCGCTCATCGCACCCCCTCCTCCGCAAACTTGGCCAGGTCGCGCCGCGCGCGGTGCAGCCGCGTCCAGACGGTGTTCTCGGCGCAGTCCGCGATGCGAGCGATCTCGCTGACGGGCAGGCCTTCGATCTCGGACAGGACCAGGACCATTCGCCGTTCGGGGGATAGACGGGACAGAATCTGCTGCAGGTAATGCCGGCGGCCCGCTTCAGTCTCGGCCCAGTCCGGCGGCAATCGTTGCTTGCGCTCGCGCAAGAACAGCTCCGAAAGTCGTTTGCGCAGGCGGCGGCGCTTGGCGAACCGGATCGCCTCGCGCGTCGCCAGCCGATAGATCCAGCTGCCCAGCTGCGATTCGCCGCGAAAGCTGGGCAGGCTGCGATAGACCAGCAGCATGATCTCCTGGCACAGATCGTCGCCTTCGGAGTCGGTGATCCCCAGCGCCATCACCAGGCGATCGACGTCGGGATAGTGCCGATCGTAAAGCGCGCGCCACGCCGCCTGATCGCCGGCCACGCAGCTGCGCACCAGATCGCGCTCGGTCTGCCAGGGCCCGGGATCAACCCCGGACACCACCGTCGACAGCGTGCGTTGCGAGCCGCCCTTCTTCACCACGTCACTTGTTTGGGGGGGCGAAACTTAATCATTCTTCCCGGAAAAACGGCCGGTCACAACCACTGGCCAGGCGTTTCTGGCCCTTCGACGCTGAGCGACGGCGCGCCGGCCCGTGGCGGAAGACGGCCGGGCACAGCGCTGGTAGCAGCGCCACCCACCTCGACGCCTCGACGGCGCGGGGTGTCAGGACCACCAGACCGCTGCGGCAACCGCAGTCGGCCGGACTTATGCTGCGGCGATGCGAAATGCGTTCTTCGCTGTCGCGGCGGTTGCCGGGGCGCTCCCTGGCCTGGCGTCCTGCGGGGCTGAAGGGTTTTCACTGGAATCCCTGGACGCGGGCAGCCCCATCGACGAGGGAACGCCGGCCACCGACCTGCCGGTCGATCCGATGGCGATGGCGATGGCGATGGAGGAGGTCGGCCCCGAGGCGTTGCTGGAGATTGGTGCCACCTGCGCCGCGGCGGCCAAGTGTGACAGCGGGTTCTGCGTGGACGGCGTCTGCTGCCACGACGGCTGCGCCGGCCCGTGCGCGTCGTGCGCGCTGCCTGGCAAGGAAGGGATCTGCTCGCCCCACGCCATGGCGACGGATCCCGACAATGAGTGCGAGGATCAGGGCGCGCCCTCGTGCGGGCAGGACGGAATGTGCGACGGCGCGGGGAAGTGCCGCCTCTACGCCGCCGCCACCCCTTGCGCGGCGGCGATGTGCAGCGCGGGCATGTTCACGCCGGCCGGCCACTGCGACGGACAGGGCGCTTGCCAGAAAGCGGCCGCCACCACCTGCGGCAACTTCCAGTGCCAGGACATAACGGCCTGCAAGACGACGTGCGCGGCGGACGTCGACTGTCGCGCGCCGAATCACTGCTTCGCGATGGCCTGCGGCGGCGTCCTGGGTCAGTACTTCGGCACGGTGAACCTGACCACCGTCGTGCTCATGCGTGTCGATCCGAACATCGACTTCGACTGGGCTGCCGGCAGCCCGGGGGCCGGCCTGCCCGCGGATCTGTTCTCCGTGCGCTGGACCGGTCTGCTGACGCCGCGTTTTTCGGAGCTCTACACCTTCTACACGGCGTCCAGCGACGGCGTGCGCGTGTTCCTGGACGACGCGGCGGTGATCGACCGCTTCGTCGATCAGATGGCCACGACGGAGAACACGGGAACGCGCATGCTGGAAGCGGGCAAGACGTACCAGTTGCGGGTCGAGTACTACGAGCGGTACAGCGTCGCTTCGATCAAGCTCTCCTGGTCGAGCCCGTCCGAGCCGAAGGCGGTCATCCCGACGGCGGCGCTGACGCCGATGTGACCGACCGGCGCTGGCCGCGCGCCAGGCCCTCGCGCGTTCGCTCCCAGTAGACGGTGGCGCGCGCTTCCGCCTCCCGGTGCGGGCCGGCCAGGCGCACGGCGTGAAGGTGCAGCAGCGTCGGGAGCAGGTGGCGGCGCTGCGGATCGGACAGGGGCGCGACGGCGGCGGCGACCCGCCGGCGGTGATCGGCGAAGGCGGCGCTGACCGCATCGGCTGGTGCCGCGTCGCCGGCAGCATCGTCGGCGACCAGCGCGGCGCGCAGGGTGGGGGCGTGGTCGCGGAAATCGGCGTCGCGTTCGGGATCGCGCTCCCGCGTCGCGCTGACCGCGCGCCGTCGCTCCTGGGCCAGGCGCCAGCGCGCGTCGCCATCCAGGCCGCAGCCAGCCGCCAGGGCGTCGAAGCCGCGAACCAGCCAGCCGATCGCCTGGCTGGCATCGTCGTCGGCGTCACCGGCGGCGGCGAGCAGCGCGAGGGCGAGCGCGCTGTCCGACTGATAGACAGCGTGCGCGGCCGCCGTGGCGGCCGGCCCGCCCAGGCGCGCTTCTTCCGGGTGGTAGGGCGCGGTCTCCAGCGACGTCACGGCGCCGGCGGCGCGCAGGGCGGCGAGCGCGCCGCCGATACAGCGCGCGAAGGCCAGCCCGTCGCCGTGGACGCGCACGCGCAGGTGCGCGCGCGGCCCGGGGCGCTCGACGTAGGGCAGGAAGAACCAGGCGTCGATCGAGCCGTCGCCCAGGGCCGCTCGCACGGCCGGCGCGAGGGCGGCGCACAGAACGCGAGGCTGGTGCTCTTCCAGGCCGAAGATCTTGAACGTCGTCCAGCCGGCGGCGGCCGCGGCGGACGCCGTCGTTCGGGGCGGCGGCACCGGGCCGAGGGCGCGCGCGGCGGCGACGGCCGCGGCCTGCCGCTGGCGCTGCTCGTCGTCGGGATCCTCGCAGAGCGCGACCACCGCCTCGACCCGGCGGCCATCCTGGTCGGCGGTGGCGGCGAGCGGCGGCCAGATCTCGAACACCCGCCCGGCGCCCCGCAGATCGACGGGCGCGTCGGGGCCGTCGAGATCGACGGGCAGCAATTCGTCCTGCGCGCCGACCTGGACCACGCGTGGCACGGCGGCGGCGCGGCGCCAGCGCGCGACGGCGGCGCGGCCGGCGCCGGCCGCGATCGCCGCGGGCACGCGCCAGCTGGCCGGGCTGACCACGAAACCGTCGATGGCGATGCGGGGCACGCGCGCGAGATCGCCGAGCGGGCCCAGCGCCAGCGCCCAGGGCGCGTGCTGGCGGTACAGGCTCCACCCGGCCAGCAGGCGGAAGAGACCCGCGGGCGCCGCCGCCGAGCGAACGCGCGCCAGCGGCGCGGGGACGACGACGTCACCGCTCTCGCGCTCGCGCAATGAAAGCGGCGCCGGCGCCGACGGATCGGCGCCGAGCGCGAGGTCGCCGGGGCGGATGGCGCGCGCCGGCGCCGCCGGCCAGCCTGTCAAGGCCAGCGCCGCGGGCCGCACCGGCGGGTGCGCGCACAGGTCGGCGCGCTTCGCCGACGGAGCGAAGGCGACGTCGATCGCGCGCTCGCCGGAAGAGGCGGCGCTCTCCGCGTCCGCCAGGCGCGCCAGCGCGGCGGGCAGCGCGGGTTCCAGCGCGTGCGCGAACCGGCCCCAGGTGGCCCCCGCGGGCGCGTGCAGCCCCAGCAGCCACCCGGCGCCGGGCCGCTCTCGCCCGCGCGACGGTGACCGCGGCGCCGACGCCGGGCGGCTCGGGACCAGGAACAGCTCCGCGCTGGGCGGGGGAGCGGGTCCGATCTCGTCCAGCCGCGCCGTCAACTCGGCCGATGACAGGTCGACCTCGGCGTGGCCGCCGGCCAGCGCGGCGGTGACGGCGTCGGTGAGAAACGCCAGCAGCGACCGCGGTGGCGCGCCCGGCGCGTCGTCGGCCTCGTCGCCGCTCTCCTCGCCGGCCAGCACGACGCCGTATTCACCCGCCGCCAGCGCCGCCATCTCCAGCGCGCCGGCGCCGAAGCCGTCGACGATCGCGCTCAGCGCCTCGCCGACGCGGGGCTGGAGCAAGCGCTCGGCCGCCGGGGGCGCCAGCGCCTCCTGCAGCCGAAACAAGAGCGGCGCCAGCGCCGCCGCCCGCTCGACGGCCGCCCGCGCCAGCGTCGGTGCGCGGGGCGGCTGATGAACGAGCACAGCGTGCAGGTCCTGGGTCGAATCAGGTCCGGGTGGCGATCCCCCGGGACACACGCGCAACGCCGCCTGCGCCGCGCCGATCTCTCCGCGATCCAGCGCCGATGCCAGCGCTTCCAGCGCGCCGGTCACGGTCGCCGCGCCGGGGATGGCGCCGAGGCGCGCGCGCAGCCACGCCAGCGGCGGCGGCCCCACCAGCGGCGGCGTCAGATCGTCGACCAGCAACCCGTCGTCGAGCAGCAGCAGCAGCCACTCATCGGCCGACGCCTCGTCCCCACCGGCGAGCGCCCGCAGCGCGGCCCAGTCCCGCCACTGCTCCGTCGCGCCCAGCAGGCGATCGATGGTCGCGTCGCGCGCCGCCACCCGCTCCTCCGCGGCCTCCTCGCCCATCGCCAACCAGCGCACGCTCTCGCCGGCCACCAGCAGCGAGGGGGTCTGGCGCAGCCGCGCCTGCGCGCGCACGGAGACGTCGTCCAGCAGCGCGCGCGCCATCATCGCCGCCCGCGCCCACGACAGCGTCAGGTGCGCGCGCGGCTGGCCCGTCGCGATCCGTGTCGCGGCCGAAAGTCGCCCCATCGCCACGCCCGCCAGCAGCCCGTGCGGCGTGGGGCGAAACGCCGCGCGCCGGGCATAGCGCCCGAGCGCTCGGCGCGCCTCCGCCGTCGCCGGGCCCGCCTGCGCGCGCGCCAGCGCCGGACTGGCGAGCGCGATCGCCGCCGGTCCCAGCGGGTGCGCGGTCAGGCGTCGCGAGGCCTTGTCCAGCGCCGCCACCGGCAACAGCGGCGCGCGAATCAAGATGTCTGGGAGCGGTCGGTATCCCACGGGCGTGGCAGCCTACCCGATACGTGCGCGGTCGGGCGTTTGGACCCTCGGACCCTGGCGCGCCCGGTGGTTTTGCGTCCGCCTTCGAGGCGCGCGTGCTATGAGACGGCCCATGCGCGGCTGGCTCGAAGGTCGACTGGGCTTGCTGGTGGCTCTGCTCGGCGCGCTCGCAGCGTGCTCGGGTGGCGGCTCGAGCGGAGGCGGCGGCTCGGGCGGCGCGGGCCAACCCGGCCGCGGGAGCGGCGGCGCCACGGCCGGCGGCGCCGGCACGGGCGGGAGCAACGGTTCGGGCGGCAGCAACGGTTCGGGCGGGGCGACGGCGGCGGAGGGCGGGGCGCCCGATGCTCCCGGCACGGGCAACGACGGCCCGGCGGGGGCCAGCTGCGCAGGCCGCGCGATCTCGCTCGCGGCCAACGGAACCGGAACCGACAGCGACGCGGCCCGCGCGCGCGTGGTGATCGATCTCGGCATGGACTCGCTGCTCGGCGACGTCGCCCGCACGATCGAATTCTGGTTCTACGTCAAGCCCACCGACTGGGTCGCCGAGCGCAACGAGGTCTTCTTGCTGGGCATGACGGCCGGCGCGCAGCAGCAGCTGGGCCTGGACTTCGGGAAGCCGGCGGTCAAGGGCATGGCGATGAACCACGCGACGTTGAACCCCTACACCGACGGTTTCTTCGACGACGACACGGGCGTCGATCTCGGCATCACGTCGGCGGACACGCAGTGGATTCACATCGCCATGACGTGGGACATGATGGCCCTGCGCACGTTCGTCAACGGCGTCGAGCGCATCACGACCAAGGCCACTGGCATGCAGATGCTGAAGACGTCGATGGGCCCGCTGGTGATGGGCTGCAACCCGCCGACGTTCAATTGCTTCAACGGCCTCTTCGACGAGCTGCGGGTCTGGAACGTCGCGCGCACGCCCGACGAGATCATGGCGAACTACAAGAAGGGCGTGGTCGGAAACGAGCCGGGCCTGATCGGGTACTGGAAATTCGACGACGCGCCCGGCTCGATGATGGCGGCCGACTCCGTCACCACGGCCGGCCACACCGCGCACCCCGGCGTGCTGATGTCGGCGGACGCCGCCGGCGCGCCGACGTTCGTCATGCCCGATCAGGCGCCGCCAATCACCTGCCCCTGAACCGGGGACCGTCGCTAGCGATAGATGCTCGCCTCGGCGGGGCGGTCGACGACGACGTCGTTCGGGGCCGTGGTGGCGGTCGAGTCAGCGTTCGGGCCGGGCGGTGTCTCTGTCCCGATCGAGAAGACGCTCGAAGAATCGATCTCCTGGCCGACGCAGGCCTCGGCCTCGGCGCGCAGCTCGCGGATGCGTGTCACGCCCGGCGGGATCACCAGAAAGTCGGCGCGCGCAACGAACTCGTCGTTGCGGTCCGCGATGGTCTTGAAACGCGGCGCCAGGGAGTCGCGGATCATGTGCATCTCCGGCAGCACGAGGTCGATGCAAGACGCCTTGATGGCGTCGCGCGCGGCGACCGCGTCCTTGCGTAACGTTTCGACGTTGGCGACGGCGCTCGCGATCTCGTACGAATACACTTCGGCCAGCGAAACCATCTCGCGCGGGGTCAGCAGGCGAGGGTCGGGCATCGCGGGCGCGTCCGCGTCGGCGGGAGCGGCCGGCGTCTCTGGATCGCTGCCCGATGCCGGCAGCTGCGCCGCGACGTCGGCGGGCAACGCGACGGCGCCGAGCAGGATCGCCAGCGTGCCCAGCCGCAAGCTCTGCAGGAAAAATCGGCGCGCCATCATCTACGGACATCGGCACGCTGGCGGCGCTCTTAAACGACCAGCGTCGCGCGACGAAAGAATGTGTCGCGCGCGTCAGAACCGCGACGTTCGCCGGCGCGTCGGGGCGGCGCGCGCCGGCATTCTGACGCGGGCGACGCGCGTCAGCAGAGCCCTGTCCCCGTACGCGGGCAGGTCCGGTATCATGCGGGCCATGACAGCGAACCAGTCCGGGCCCGAGCCGCGCTTCGAGCTCTTCTACTGGCCGTCGATCCAGGGCCGAGGCGAATTCGTGCGCCTGGCGTTGGAAGCCACCCGGACGCCGTACATCGACGTCGGGCGCCAGCCGCGCGCCGAGGGTGGCGGCGTGCCGGCGCTGATGGCGCTCTTGGACGGACAGGCGACCGACGCGGCGCCGGCGGCGGACGCGCAGCTGCCCTTCGCGCCGCCCATCCTGCGGCACGGCGCCGTTCTGCTGGCGCACACGGCGAACATCCTTCACTACCTGGGGCCGCGCCTCGGCCTGGCACCGAGCGACGAGGCTGCCCGCCTGACCATCCACCAGCACCAGTTGACCATCACCGATCTCCTGGTCGAGGCGCATGACACCCATCATCCGATCGGCGTCGATCTCTACTACGACGATCAAAAGCCGGAAGCGCTGCGCCGTGCGCAGAACTTCATCAAGCAGCGCATGCCGAAGTACCTCGGCCACTTCGAGCGGCTGCTGCAGCGGAACCACGCTGGCGGCGGCGCGCACGCGATCGGCGCGACGCTGACCTACGTCGACCTGTCGCTCTTTCAGGTGATGGCCGGTCTCGCGTACGCGTTCCCGCGCGCCCTCGGCCACCTGGCCCCCAAGCTGCCGCTGCTGCGCAAGCTGCACGACGCGGTCGCAGCGCTGCCAGCCGTCGCGGAATACCTGGCGTCGGCGCGCCGGATCCCCTTCAACATGCACGGTCTCTTCCGCCACTATCCCGAGCTCGACGAGGCGTGAGCCGCGCGGCCGCTTACGAGCAGGGGCAGCAGTAAAAGATCGTGCCTCCGGGAGTCGGGGAGGAATCGTGGCAGCCGGGCGGCGGATCGCTGATCGGGCCCGGTCCGACAGAGCCGCAGACGACTCCGTACTCGGCCGGAGCGCAGACGCTGTGGCAGGTGAACGTTTCGGCTGGCCCGATCGCGTCGTTGCCGGCGCAGCGCTCGGGATCGTTGCTGATGCACTCTGAAGCGTCGCCCCTCGAACCCTGGCAGGCGAGGCGGGTGCGCGCAGGACGACAGGCACCTCGGGCGGCGTCGGGCGCGTCGAGCGCCGCTGGCCAGGTGCACGCCGGCAGCGACGCGGGGGCGCCATCGCCGGTGGCGCCCGTGACCGCGGAGCCATCCACCTTGAGCGGCGAGCCGGAACCGCAACCAACGGTGGCGGCCGCAAGGCTGGACACGACGACGAGGCGGCGAATTATTTGCATGGTTCCCATGGCAGCAAGGCACATGCCCGGCGAGGCGCCGAAGAAGCGTCGATTCTAGCTGGATCAACATTTCGATAGTGGCCTGATGCCCTGATTTTCTGATGGACGTCCCCGAAAAATTGAAGCCCTGGTTCTGGAATTCCCCGCACACGTTCGATTGCAGGCGACATTGCCGCCCCCGAGGAGTCATGGGAGCAACGCTTGCCGGACTGGAGCGCCGATGAAGGCGCGCTGGGCGCGCACACGCTCGCCTATTTCGTCGCCTTTGGTGCGGATCCGTGCCAGGCACCTGCGCCCGGCGCGCCAGGCGGCACGGGTGGACCAACGAAGGTTTCTACTGGCCGACTGTGCCAGCCGACGTGGTGGCGAGCGCTCGCGCGTTCCGAGACAGACTGGCCGACCCCAACCAGCTGGCCGCTTACAAGGCGATGCTGCCGCCCGGTGCGCGCGGGGACGGCGTCGTCAACATCCATCACGTCAACGCAGCGTCGAACATGCCGTTCGCGGCCGCCGCCAGCTACGACGTGGTGGAGGACGGCGGGCAGCTCGGACGCGGAAGCGTATTGAGCTTCGACCCCAATGCCCAGCCTGTGACGCCGGTCTGGTAGTCGCCGCGCACCCCGGCACGCGCGGCCGCTCCCTTTGCGATCTTTTTACTTAACAGCGCCACCGCGGTTGATATACCCCTCCGCACTTGACGGCGAGGCGGAGCGACCATCCATGACTTTCCACGGCACGCGTCAGGGTACGAACGATCGAGGCAATTTCGGACGGGCAACTTCCCTCTCGGTCGCCCTTCTGTCGTTGGCGCTGGCGGCTGGCTTGAGCCAGGCGTGCGGGGGCGACCCGCCGACGCTGACCTCGTCCGACGTCACCAACATCCCGGCCGGCACGGGCTCCGGCACCGCGCTGTCGGGGAGCTATCTGGTCACGGGAGGATCGCTGACCGGGTGTCACTGTCGAACCGGGTCGTGCTCCCAGTTTCGGTCCGGCGCCGGTGGTCGATACGTCGTCGATCAGCAAGGCGGAGCCTTGATCGTTCTGCTGCAGGGTTCGGATGGAGAGAGCACTCAGCTGTCAGGCAGCGTGAACGCCGACCAATCCTTCAAGGTTGGCGGGACTGTGATGAACGACGACCAGGGTCCGCTCCTGATCCAGCGCGCTTTCCAGTTGGTGACCGGTGTCTTCGAGGTCAAGAACGGCCAGCCGACCGGCTTTCACGCCGGGATCGACCTCACCATCAACCTGCAGGCTCCCGGCGCCGTCTATGACTGCGACTTCGCCGGGACAACCGACGCGATGTTCACCGGTCCGTGAGCAACAACGACCGCTGACGCTCGCTCAGGGCGCGGGCGGAGGAATGAACTCCGCCGGCGTGAGGGCGCGCGGTGTGAAGCGCGCCTCGCGAATGGCCCCTTTCAGGAAGGCGGCCTCGGTATAGCGACAGCCGAGCGCGGTGCCTCCGTCGCCCATGGGTGCGTAGTTGAGGGCGAAGGGTGTCGTGAGCGTCTTCACGTCCGCGGGCGTGCAACCCTCCGTCTTTGGACAGGGTCCCGCGGGCTCGTAAACGCCGTTCACGTAGTGCTTCATGGTCTTGCCATCGATGACGATGGCCACGTGGTACCACGCGCCGAGCGGGTGCTGAAAAGCGACTGCGTACAACCGGCCGGTGCCGCCCCCCTGGACGAAGCTGACGAGGAACCAGTTGTTTCCTTCGGTCCGCATCTCGAACAGCACCCTGTTGCCGTTGCCGCCGCCCAGTCCTTCCGACATGTGGAACCAGCGCTGCGCCTGCGCGCCCCCCATGTCCGGGTGAAAGACGACCTCCGCGGTCCACTGGGCGAATTTCGCGATGGGATTCGTGTTGACCCAGACCGCGCTGCCCGGCCCGCCGCCGGCGGTTCCGTCGAACTGCATCGCCTTGCCGTCCGGTGTATCGATGATCATCGGTTTGCCCACGGTCTTGCTGATCGGCTTGCCTCCGATCGTCATGAGGTTGTCGAGGTGCCAGACGACCGAGTCCGGGGGATCCATTTCGACGGGCCGGGTCTCGCCGGCGCCGGAGTCAGCGGCGCCTGCTCCGGCGTCCGTATCGATCGTGCTGCCACCAGCACCCGAGACTCCGCCGGTGCTTGGCGCGCCGCCTGTTCCAGCGGCGGGACTGGCAGCGCCACCGGTGCCGGTGCCTCCCGTTCCTGGGGCGGGGGGTTGTCCTCCGGTGGAGGATCCGGGGTTGTTGCTGCTGCTTTCGCCGCCGCCACACCCCTGTTGCCCGGCCAGGACGGCCAAGCCGACGAACACGGGAACGATCACGAGTACACGCGTCTCGAACATATTGCGGCTCCGATCGAAGGTGTGATTGGCCCCCAACAGACGCCTCACCCCCACGGTGCCAACGGGAAACGAAGCGACACCGGACGTTTGAAACGTCCCACACAGTGCGCCCCGCTCCTCGCGACGACTAGTCTCCACGGCAGCCTCCCGTCGATCAAGCTGTCCGATCAAGAAAAGCAGTCAAGCGGTTGAAATCCAAGCGGCTGGATGCCGAAGGCCCGGCCTCGTCGCCGAGCGCCAGGTACATTCCCGAGGCAGCGCCGAACGATCGGTCCGGATGCATGGGAATGTAGTGATCCCGTTCCGGGACCTCCCATGTGTCGATGACACGATAACCAAGCGCCGCCAGCGAGCCGAGAAACTCGGCGCGATTGAGCATTCGGCAGGGCGTGAACGTCACCTTCGCGTTTTGCAGCGTCACAAAGGTCGGCCGATCGTGCAGCGGCAACTTGTTGAGCAACAGGTGGCGCGGGCGCGACGCCAGCGAACCAAGGAGCTCCGCGAGCGACGGTGACTCGATGTATTGCAGCGAGCCTGACGCGAGGACGACGTCGTGACCGGCGACGTCGCGGAGCTCGCTGGTGAACGACATGTTCGCGGCGTCGCCTCGATCTGCGGCGAGGCGCCTTCCCGCCTGCGCGACCGACGGGACGTCGCACACGGTCCAGCTGATGCCGGGCAGATCGGGCAGGTAAGGAGGGAAGGCGTAATAGTGCAGCCCGACATGGCCCCCGATGTCGAAGATTTTCGGCCCACCGGCGAGCAACGGCTTCAACCAGAACAGGACTGGATAGTCGTAGGCGAAAATGCGCCGAAGGCGATCCGGGTACACGCCCGCGAACACGTGGTGATCGAACCCAACGTTGTGTCCTCTCGGCGCGGCGGCGCGCGCCTCGGCGAAACTGCGGTACACGCCCCGAAATGCGCCGTGAGCGTTCTCGGCGCAGAACCGGCTTTCGTGCCAGAAGCGCCGGACCGTCGAGAGAGGCGGGAGATCTTTCACGACCTGCGCGACACGCTTGCGGAGAGTCATTGAGACCGCTCCCCGCGGAAATTGCTCCGCCCGTCACCCACCATTGGCGCCTCTCCCTCGTCGCGCGCAAGAGCGTGCGCGTTCGCGAAGGGGACGGTGGACCTCCGTCCGCGCGTGTTTTGCCGCTCCCTCCGCCGTCGAAAACGAGGTCGCGCTCGCTTCTTCCCTCCGACTTCCCCAGCAAGCCGACCCCTCCGCCGTGGCGGTCACGAAGGTCCGCCGGCCTCCATCACGTTCTCGCGGGGGGCGTTTTTGGGTACCATTGGCCGCCCCAGATGATCGGCCAATTGTTCGGAAACTACCGCGCCGTCTCCCTGCTGGGCGAGGGCGGCATGGGCGCCGTCTATCTCGCCGAGCACCCGGCGATCGGCCGCCGCGTGGCGGTCAAGGTGCTGCACAGGAACCTCAGCCTCGATCAGCAGCTGCTGGCGCGCTTTCTCAACGAAGCGCGCGCCGCCAACGCCATCCGGCACCCGAACATCATCGAGATACTCGATTCCGGCGCTCTGCCCGACGGCATGCCCTTTCTGGTGATGGAGCTTCTGGAGGGGGAGAGCCTGGCGCAACGGATCGCGCGCCTGGGCAGGTTGCCGACGCGGGCGGCGCTGCGCTTCGCCTATCAGACGGCGTCGGCGCTGGGGGCGGCGCACGGCAAGGGGATCATCCACCGCGATCTCAAACCGGACAACATGTTCATCGTCCCCGATCAGGACGTCACCGACGGGGAGCGGCTGAAGATTCTGGACTTCGGCATCGCCAAGCTGCAGGAGGGGACGCGCGGCTCGGTGAAGACGCGCACCGGGGCGCTGATGGGGACGCCCCTTTACATGTCGCCCGAGCAGTGCCGCGGCGTGCGCGAGATCGACCACCGCAGCGACATCTATTCACTGGGGATCATCCTCTACGAGATGGTGAGCGGCCGCCCGCCGTTCGTGTCGGATGGGTTCGGCGATCTGGTGAACATGCACCTCAACATGCCGGTGCCGTCGCTGCGGGCCGCGGTGCCCGATGTGCCGGCGGCGCTGGAGGCGCTGATCATACGGATGCTGGCCAAGGATCCCGAGCAGCGCTTCGCCGACATGGCCGCCGTGCGCGAAGCGCTGAAGGCGGTCCCGGGCGGCGCGCTCGCGACGGCGAAGTCGTTCCCCGACAACGGCACGCTGCCGCCCGCCGGCACGCGCGTGCTGCCCACCCCGCAGGTCTCGGCCGTGGGCGAGCTGTCGATGCCGACCGGGCAGCGGCGCCACCGCCGCTGGGGCCTGGTCGGCGCGCTGGTCGTGATCGTGGTGGCGGCCGTGGTTGGCGCGCGCGCCGTGACGCGCAGCCATTCGGTGACGCCAGCGCCGCCGAACTCGCCGGCGTCGCCGCCGCCACCACCACCGACGATCCCGGCGGAGCCGGTCTCGGTGACGGTGTCGATCACGTCGCAGCCGGCGGGCGCGCGCGTGTCGAACCTGGTCGACGGCGTGGTGCTGGGCACGACGCCGCTGGCGTTGACGCGAAGACCGGGCGACCTTCTCGGCGTCAGGATCGAGCTGCGCGGCTATCGCCCGCAGAGCCGCGAGCTGGCCGTGCGCCGCGATCAGGAGATCTCGTTCGCGCTGGAGCGAGAGAACCCGGAGCCGGCGCACGCAGCGCCGCGCGGGCCACGGCACAAACCCCGCCCCACCGAAGAGGAGCCCGCGAAGTTATGAGTCGATCTCGTTCCCATTCATTTTCGTGTTCAGCGGTTCTGAGGGTCGCCCTGGCGGCGCTCGTCGTCGCCGCGGTGCTGGCGCCGGGCGGGCGCGCTGCCGCCGCTCCCGACAAGCGCGAGCTGCAGGCGCGCGAAGACTTCGCCGCTGGCCGGTATCAAGAGGCGCTGGACATCTTCGCCAAGCTCTACGCCGAGAAGCTGCACCCCACCTACCTGCGCAACATCGGCCGCTGCTACCAGAACCTGGGCGACCCGGAGAAGGCGATCAGCGCCTTCCGCGAATACCTGCGCAAGGCCAAGACCGTTCCGCCCGACGATCGGGCCGAGGTCGAAGGGTACATCAGAGAGATGGAGGATCTGGCGACCCGGCGGCAAGCGCCCGCGGCGCCTCCCGCGACGGTGACACCACCGCCGCCGCCCGAACCGGCGCCCCTGCATCTGGCGGTGCCGGCCACCGCGGCGCCGGCGGTCACGCTGGCCGCCACGCCCGCGCCGCCGGCGCCCGAACCGACGCCGGCGTTCTACACGCGCTGGTGGTTCTGGACCGTCATCGGTGGCGTGGCCCTGGTGGGCGGTCTGGCGGCGGCCGGCGTCTTCACCTCGCACAAGGACGCGCCTTGCGACGTGGGAAGGCTCTGCCAGTGAATGGCGCGCGGTGGAATCGCGCAACGGCGTTCATCGTGTGTGCGGCGGCCAGCGCCGCCTGCTCGAAGGCGGGGCGGTCGCTGGTGCGCGCCGACATCACCGCCGCGCCGGCGGTGCAGGGCCTGGCAACGGTGAAGGTGCGCGTGACGTCGGGGGCGAACGCGAACCAGCTTGCCATGCCGTCGTTCGCCTGGACGGACCCCAAGCTGTCGGTCGGCGTCTTCCTGTCCGATGGTGTCAGCGGCTCCGTCTCCGTCGATGCCATCGGTCTCGACGCCGCCGACAAGATGATCGCACAGGCTGCGCTTCAATCCGTCCCGGTCGCGCCGGGACAGCCGAGCGACATCGTCACGCTGGTCTTGCAGCCGATCACGCCAGTTTCCCCCGGCGACGGCGACGGCGGCGGCCCCGGCCCGGGCGACGACGCCTCGTCGGCCGACAGCGGCCCGGGCAGCGATGCCGGCGCCGCCGACGCCGTCGACACCTCCAGCGCGAGCGACACGCCGCCGGCCGAAACCGCCCCCGACGCCCCCTCGGACCTGCCGATCGTCGTCAGCAACCCGCCCAGCCTGAGCAAGTGCATCGAGATGGAGCACGCCGGCCCCAAGGCGATGTGCAACACCACGACCGGCGAGGGCGACTGGTCGGTCTACTCAGTGGCCTTCTCGCCCGACGGATCGCTGCTGGCCAGCGCCGGCGACGACGGCCGCGTCAAGCTGTGGAAGGCGAGCGACACCACCCTGGTCCCGGAGGGGCGGATCATCACGACGATGGCGCAGGCGCGTGTCGCGTTCTCGCCCGACGGGAAGCTGCTGGCCGCCGGGGGCGACAACGGCGATCTGTTTCTCTATGACCTTGCCACCAACCTGCGAACCCCGCTGACCGGCCACACCGATCGCATCCGCGGCGTGGCGTTCCGCAACGACGGCGCCCGCCTGGTGACGGTGGATAGGGGCGGCGCCGTGCGCGCCTGGGACATGGCGACACGCCAGTCGACCGCCAACATCACGCTGTTCGGTGGGATGTCGGCCCCCTGGAGCATGGCCATCGTCAAGGGCGCCGCCGGCAACGCGCTGTGGACCGCGGTCGGCCTGACCAAGATCGACACGCCCGCCACCGGCACCGGCGGCACGCTGCCCGCCGACGCCGCGTACGTCTGGTTCGGCGACCTGAACAACCCGGCGCAGTCGACGCTGCTGAACGCCGACACCACCGAGGTCGACGCCGTCGCCATCTCGAACGACGACCGCTACCTGGTGGCGGGTGGCTATTCGGGGATCGCCTACGTCTGGGACATCCAGAACCCCGCCCTGCCCAGGGCGGCCGGCATGGTGCCCGCCGCGAAGGTGAATGCGCAGGAGATCCCCGTCTCGGCCCTGTCGTTCGGGCTCGACGGGCGCTTCCTTGCCGAGACCTCCGGCGGATTCAACTACGGCGGCTCCATGCGCATCATCGACACCTCCACCTGGATGCCCCGCGCCCTCACCTTGTCGACCTACTACGGCGTCTCGGTGGCGCTGCGCCCGCAAGGCAACGTCTTCGTCGCCGGCGAGGTGGCCTGCGGCCTTCTCAACGTCTGCGCGGACTGAACCAAGCGGCCGGTGATCGATCGCGCCGCGGGCATCGCGCGCGGGTCAGCGATCGACCAGCGGGCCGATGTACGAGCGCGCGGCGACGACGTTGTCGTACCACTTCGCCGCTTCCTGGTTCGGATTCGACTTGATGTGGAACGACAGACCGAACCGGTCGATCTTCAGCGAGGCGACGGCGCGGAAGACGATGTTCCCGAAGTCGGCGACCAGCGCGCCGTCCAGCCAGATGGCGATGCGTCCGTCGCTGCGGCCGGGGGTGTTCGCCTTGACCATGTATTCGTAGCAGTACCAGCGATCCAGCGCCGGGATGATGTCGGGGCGGCTGACGAAGCCGGGGCCGAAGTCGTGCGGGATGCTGGTGTTCGGATCGACGAGGCCGGTCGGGAAGAAGTGGTCGCCATAGTCGCTGCGCTGGTCCGGGTAGTAGACGTAGACGTTGAGATCGCCCGGCGAGGGCGTCGCGGCGTCGCCGCGCCAGCTCTCGAGGTTGACGAGGAATTTATTGGTGCCGTTGGCGCGGACGCCGGGGGTGGCCTGCCCGTTCACGAAGTAGTGGGCCGAGATGCTGGCCCCGTTGTGGCTGGAGCCGACGACGTCGAAGGGCGGGCGAAACTTCGAGTAGTAGCGCAGGAACAGCACGTCCTCCTCGCGCGGCAGCATCATGTCCGTCGCGTCGGACAGCTCGTCCGCCTGCTGCGGCAGGATGAGCTCGAGGGCCTGCTTTCCGCGGTAGATCCGCGTCGGATCGGTGGTGACGTGGACGTACTGGTTCTGATAGACGGCGCTCCAGTTCTTGTTGAGGTCGGCGTCTTGGACGTAGCTCTCGAAGTCGTCGGCGTAGATGACGTCGGGCTCGGTCGCGATGCCGACGTCGCCCGGGTGCTTGGCGGCGAGGCCGCTCCCGCCCTGGGGCAGATCGCCGCCGGTCGCGCCGCCGCTGCCGGTCGCGCCGCCGCTGCCCGCGGCGTCCGTCGCAGAGCCGGCGGCGCCTCCCGTGGCCACGGACGACCCCGCGGCGCCGGTGCCCCCGTCATTGCCAGCGTTTGCCGGCGGCCGCGCGCCGCCCCCGCCGCAAGCAGCCGCGACAGCCGCGACGAGCTGCCAAAATCCCACGCGTCGCACGCGACGATCGTCGCCCATGGATGCAAGAACCGCAAGCCGGCGCGGCTCGCCGCCGCGATCACCTATGGATTCGTCGGCGCTGGCAAGGCGCGGGCGAGGATCTCCTCGACGATCGCGGTCTTCGCGTCGGCGTAGTTCTGGACGTACTTCCACGTGCGGGCGGCCAGCTCGCGTTTGGTTCGCTCGTAAAGTGCACGGTCGTCGGGGCACGCGCGCAGCCAGTCGCGGAATCGGAGCATCCGTTCGATCTCGACACAGCCGGGTGAGAAGACGTGCAGATTGATGTCGGTGTCCGGCCCCTTGAGAACGCGGTGCTGGTGCCAGTTCGGTTCACGAATTCGCAGCAAGTAGCCGCGCCGCTCGAGCGGGGCCACATAGCGGTCCTCGTCGGACGAGTCGGGCACGATCAGCAGAATGTCGATCAGCGGCTTGGCGGCGATGCCGGGGACGGAGGTGGAACCAACGTGCTCGATCCGGAGGACACCGTCTCCCAGCACCTCGCGGATCCGCTGCTCTTCCCGCTGGAACAGGGCTGGCCAGGCCGGGTCGTACGAGACGAGAGTGATCGGGGCGTCCAGCGGCTTGAGTTTGCCGACGGTGATGGCCGCCATCTCGCCTTCGGTGGTTTCGTTACGGTTGATTGTCGGCATGGACCGGAATAGCGAAGGATTTCATCAACCCAGCGACCAATGACGATAACGCAATCTTCTGGCCCGCTTCATTTTCCAGTCGCCCTGTCAGATCGGGCCAGTCCCGCGCGTACTCAATAGGGCATGGACTCGCGGCGCATCACGAGGGAGCTGGTTGGCGATGGGGAGACGCCGGTGGAGCCTTGGGCTGGCCGCCTGGTCGGCATGGTCAAGGGTTCTCGAGGGCTGGTGGCTCTG